>JBDTSD010000057.1:0-24461 GCA_039931355.1 Ginsengibacter sp. | reverse complement strand
CGGGATGGTAACTGGCGTACCGGCATTTCTTTTTGGGATAATGCACGGTTGGGCGACCAAAGTAAGATGCCTGATAGCATTAAGCACAATAAAGCAAATAATAAGCTTTTTGCGCTGCCACTGATACTGGGCATACTCGGCCTTATTTATCAATATAAAAAAGACAAAAGAGATACCCTTGTAATAGGGTTGCTGTTTTTCTTTACCGGTTTTGCTATTATCATTTATCTAAACCAGGCGGGTAACCAACCCCGTGAGCGTGACTATGCTTATGTAGGCTCTTTTTATGCATTTGCTATTTGGATTGGCCTTGGTGTGATGTATGTAAAAGAATTGTTTGAAAAATTCACTAATAGCAAAATGGCTAATTATGGCTCTGCAGCTTTGTGCCTGCTTGCTGTGCCTGTTTTGATGGGCAGCCAGGAATGGAATGATCATGATCGCAGCCACAAAGTATTAGCCCGTGACCTTGCCATTGACTACCTCGAAAGTTGCGCCCCTAACGCGATACTCATTACGTTTGGCGATAACGATACGTACCCTCTTTGGTATGCGCAGGAAGTAGAAGGCATACGGCGGGATATTAGAGTTATCAATTCAAGCCTGTTAGGAACAGACTGGTATATAAACCAATTGAGGTATAAAGTAAATAAGAGCGAGCCGATTGATGTGCTATGGACGCCTGACGAGATTATGGGAAGTAAGAGAGATGCTATTTATTACTATCCTGATGCACCAGGTGCTAAAGTGGATCAGTCTCAACCAATGGATCTGTATACAATGATGAAGGACTATGGCGGCAGTGATGATCCAACACGCATGGCGCAAAACGGCGATGACTATCTAAATATTTATCCGACAAAGAAAGTAAAAGTACCTGTTGATATAAATGTCGTAAAGCAAAATGGAACCGTCAATGCAAAAGACAGTGTCGTAAGTGAATTAGATTTTGATATTCCGAAAAGCGCTTTGGGTAAAAATGAAACTGCCATATTAAACATAATCGCAGCCAATAAATGGAAGCGGCCAATTTATTTTACGTCACTATATGATGAACTCGGGTTCCAAAAATATTTGAGAACAGATGGGCTCACATATAGGTTAGTGCCGGTTGAAAATGGTGATGTAGACCGCGACTGGGCTTACAAGGTAATGATGAACAAATTTGTTTTTGGCAATGCTAATGTACATGGTGTTTATTATGACGAGGAAAACAGGAGGCATTTGAATACAATCAGAATGCAATATGCGCAGGTGGCTAATAACCTGGCTGATCATGATAGAAAAGATGATGCAAAACGCATGTTGGAAAAGTGCGATAAGATGATGTTGCAGGAGAATTTCCCTTATGGCCTTGTATCCCGCAGGCAGCAACAGGATCAGATATCCGGCCAGTTTCTTTTGGCTGCTTACAAAGCCGGCGATTCAGTATTGGCCAAAAAAGTTTCCGATGCTTTGCGAAAAGATCTGGAGCAGCAGGTTACTTATTTCAATAGCCTTGATGAAAATAAGCAACAGTCACTGGCGTATGAAAATCAAATCGTACAACAATTATTACAGCAACTGCAGCAGATGGAGCAGTTTTTTAAATCTCCTATGCTGCTTAATCCTGAGGCAGGTAAGCCGATAATTAATGGCGCGCCAACTACAGGCGATACGCAGGTGCACGATAGACCGCAATAAAATTTTATTACTATAAACTGAATCCCGCTCTTCTCTTAGCGGGATTTTTTTATTTAACAATCGAACCAATTTAAAAGTAAGTTTGTTTAGTAATTTGCAAAGAGTCAACAACATTCTTAATTCTTAATTCTTAATTAAAATGCTCGGTCACAATTTTTCAAAATTTGATCCTAATGAAAATAAAAAATCTTCTTTCGAGAAGCTGTTGGATATATTCATGCAACTGCTTACCTATACAAGTGGAGATGTAGGCGAAGCTTTAAGCTGGCTTACGGAACTCGATAAAGAATATAAGCTTACAGATGATGAATATGGTACCGGCGATTTCATAGAGGATTTAAAAAACAAAGGATATATAGATGAGAATAAAAGAAATGGAGAAATAAAAATTACTTCTAAAACAGAACAGGGAATAAGGAAGCGCAGCCTTGAAGAAATTTTTGGTAAGCTGAAGAAAACCAAACAGGGCAATCACAACACATTTAAACCAGGCGGAGGGGATGAAATAAATCCTGAGACAAGGCCTTTTCAATTCGGTGATACTATTGAGCAAATTGATTTTACGGAATCCATTCGCAATGCACAGATCAACCATGGCGTCGAAAGTTTCAGCATGAATGAAGATGACCTGCAGATCCGTGAAACAGACTTCAAAGCACAAACCTCTACGGTGCTTATGATTGATATTTCTCATAGTATGATTTTGTACGGAGAGGACAGGATTACCCCGGCAAAAAAAGTTGCCATGGCATTGAGCGAACTTATCACCACTAAATATCCGAAGGATACTTTGGATATAGTTGTATTTGGGAATGATGCATGGACAGTTGAGATTAAAGACCTTCCTTATCTGCAGGTTGGCCCTTATCATACAAATACTGTAGCCGGGCTGGAGCTTGCAATGGATCTATTAAGAAGAAGAAAAAATCCAAATAAGCAAATTTTTATGATAACAGATGGCAAACCTACTTGCCTGAAAATTGGCGGGCGTTATTATAAAAATAGCTTCGGGGTAGATAGAAGAATTTTAAGCCGCTGCCTGAACCTGGCAGCACAGTGTAAGAAATTAAAAATTCCGATCACAACATTCATGATCGCCAGCGATCCCTACCTGCAAAGGTTTGTAACAGAGTTTACCGAAACAAATAACGGCAAAGCATTTTTTGCATCATTGGACAGGTTGGGCGCTTTTATTTTTAAAGATTTTGAAAGCGGCAAAAGAAAGACGGTGTATTAATTTGTAATTTTAATTATGAAAGAAATAATTGTGAAAATAACTGATGAAAATTCTGAATTGGCAACTCAGCTTCTGGAGAAACTCGGCGCAGAAATAGAAGAGAGAAAAATGATTGCCAAAAATTCTAAAGAAAAAAAAAGTAAGGTACCGAAGAAAACAGCTTCTTCTGAAAAGATTTCCCCTACCTATTTGTTTGGCAAATGGAAAGATCTGGATATTGATGCAAAACAAATACGCAAAGAAGCATGGGACAGAAGCCACAAATATTCGTAGATACTGATATTTTAATTAAAGTTTTTAGAGGGAATACTTCTCATAAGAAAACTCTCGATAAAGAAGAAAATAATCTGGCTATATCATCTGTCACTTTTCTCGAACTTTTATTTGGCTTAAAAACTAAAAGAAGAATTATTGATCTTAAAAAACAAATCAGGGCTTACCAATTGATTCATATTTCAGAAGAAATATCAGTTAAGGCCATTGAGATTGTTTCTACTTATACAACCACAACTTCTGTAAAAACTGCGGATGCTTTAATTGCAGCAACAGCAATAATAAATAATCTAAAACTTTATACCGACAATGTATCTGATTTTACTTTTATTAAAGGATTAAAAAATAATTTCTAAAAATTAAAATCAGTTATTATTAATACAACAACATGGATATACAAAAAATAAAAACCCTAGGCGAATTAAAAGACAGCAATTACAAACTACGATCAATCAAAGAAGAGATACGGGATAATCTTATAAAGAAAATTGGCAAAAAGGAAATTACATTCCCCGGTATTATCGGTTATGAAGACTCGGTAATTCCGGATACGGAAAGAGCATTACTGTCCCGGCATAACATTTTATTTTTAGGATTACGAGGCCAGGCAAAAACGCGTATGGCCAGGCAAATGACCGAGTTGCTGGATGAATACATACCTATCGTGGAGGGAAGCGAGGTAAATGATGATCCCTTTAAGCCTTTGAGCAAATATGCAAGAGACTTGGTTTCTATTAAGGGAGATGATACCCCTATTGCATGGCTGCATCGTAGCATGCGCTACGGCGAAAAGCTTGCGACGCCTGATGTAAGTGTTGCTGATCTTATAGGAGACATTGATCCAATAAAGGCTGCCAATCTTAAACTGAGCTACGCAGACGAAGGCGTTATCCACTATGGAATTATCCCGAGAAGCAACAGGGGCATATTTGTGATAAATGAATTACCGGATTTGCAGGCACGCATACAGGTTTCTTTGTTTAATATACTTGAAGAAGGTGACCTACAGATAAGAGGTTTTAAACTGAGGTTGCCTCTTGATATTATGTTTGTGTTCACAGCTAACCCTGAAGACTACACGAACAGGGGAGCAATTGTTACTCCGCTAAAAGATCGCATAGAAAGCCAGATACTCACCCACTACCCTACTAGCATTGAAACTGCACTATCAATTACAGAGCAGGAAGCGGGTGTACATGAAGAGCAGCTAAAGAAAATCAAAATAAGCGACCTCGTAAAGAGGTTGATAGAACAAGTATCGTTTGAAGCACGTGGCAGCGAATATGTAGATAAGAAAAGCGGCGTATCCGCAAGGCTTACCATAGCTGCTTATGAAAATGCAGTGAGCGCAGCCGAGCGGCGTGCTCTTATGAATAAAGAGAAAGAAACGCAGGTTTGGATAAGCGATTTGAACGGCATCATACCTTCTATAACCGGTAAAATTGAACTCGTGTATGAAGGAGAACAGGAAGGTCCATACCAGGTGGCATATAACCTGATGGAGAAAGCAATCCGCACCCAGTTTGCGAAATATTTTCCTAATCCTGAAGCTTTCAAAAAGAAAAGGACAAGGGAAACCGGCGCAGAAGAAAGTCCATATAAAGCCATTACAAGATGGTTTGATGCGGGGAACAGTTTAAACCTTTTCTTAGGGATAAAAGATGAAGATAAAATTCAATTACTCTATAAAGTAGATGGATTGTATGGTATTGTAAAAAAACATTTTCCGAATTCAAATGCCAAGGAAAATGCATTGCTTATGGAATTTGTTTTACATGGCTTATCTACTTATTCCCTTATTAGTAAAAAAGTAGTAGAGGGGAAAATAGAGTTTAAAGATCTTATGGGCAGTATGTTAAACATGAGCACCAAATCCTTTAGCGATGAGGAATTGGACGACGAAGACTTCAAATAAACCCGATTTCATATTAGTTACAAATAAAGATGCTGTTTTTGCAGCATCTTTATTTTTTCCCGCAGGCATCGACTATATAATATTCACTTCTCTTTCCAAATCAATACCGAATTTTTCTTTTACAGAAATTTTTATCTCATCACTTAAATCAAAGATTTCTTTTCCTGTTGCGTTACCATAGTTTACTAAAACCAATGCCTGTTTTTCATAACAGCCAGCATCACCTTTGCGATAGCCTTTCCATCCGCATTGCTCTATCAGCCAGCCGGCAGGTATTTTAAAAATCTCGTCATCTATCTTATAATTAGGAAGGGCCGGTTCAATTTGTAGCAATTCGTGTAATTCTTGTTTATCGATTTCAGGATTTTTAAAAAAACTACCCGCATTTCCTATCACAGACGGATCCGGTAATTTTGAAGTTCGTATTTTAATGACGGCTTCTGAGATGGCCTGGATCGTTAATTCCTGCACATTCATTCTTTCGAGCTCGCTCTCTATAGCTCCATAAGATATATTGAATATTGGATTTTTATTGAGTCTGAATGTGGCATCTAAAATTATAAATTGGCCTTTATATTTTTTTTTGAAAACGCTTTCGCGATAACCAAACTCGCAATCCGAATTATTAAAACATTGAATTTTATTTTCCATATCGCTCCATGCAGTAAGTTCATGAAACACATCTTTTATTTCAACACCATACGCGCCAATATTCTGCATGGGTGAAGCGCCCACATTACCCGGAATTAGTGAAAGATTTTCAACACCGCCAAAATTATTACCGACACAATACATAACAAACTGGTGCCAATTGACCCCAGCACCGGCTTTCACGTAGATAGACTCATCATCTTCTTTTACAACATTAATCCCAGGCATATTATTCTTTAAAATGATGCCGTTAAAATTTGTTGTAAAGAGGATATTACTTCCGCCACCCAAAACCATCTTTTTAATATCATTTTGGTTCGCTAAAATTTCTGCAAGATCATTTGCCGAAGAAAATTCGCAGAAATATTTTGCCACCGCATTTATCCCAAAAGTATTATAGGCCTTAAGTGAAAAATTTTCTTTTAAATGCATTGGCTATTTTAAAAATTAATTACACAGATTACAGCGCATCAAAATAGTTGACGACTATGAATAAAAATTTAAACAGGATCAACGTCAGGAATAACCGTCACACTGCGAAATCTTTTTTCAGCCCGCAACAGATCTATGCCGTTAGTGATTACTTTTTTCTGAACGATAATTTGTTTTGCATCTTTGGTAAGCTTAATAAGAATTTCCATAATGAACATATTTCTTACCCTGTTTATTACAGGTGCTGCCGGCCCAACTAAATGCTGAAAATCTTTTTTTAATATGGTTGCCAAAACTTCAGCAGCTTCATAAACAGTTTCTTTTATTTTATGTTTTAAAGTGATGCGGATAAGCCTGCTAAACGGAGGATAAAAAAATTGCTTCCTTGTAAGAATTTCATGGTCATAAAATTTACGATAATCATGTTGTTGCACAAATAACAAAACAGGATGATTAATTTTCGATGCCTGTATCATCACAAGCCCTTTTTCTGTTTTTCGGCCCGCTCTCCCGCTCACCTGTTCCATCAACTGAAATGCCCTTTCATTCACCCTAAAATCAGCAAAGCTTAATAAGCCGTCTGCATCCAATATGCCAACGAGACTTACTTTTTCAAAATCCAATCCTTTCACCACCATTTGCGTCCCAGCCAATATATCGATGCGATGCTGCTCAAATAATTTAATCAATGTATCATGTGCGTTCTTACCTTTTACCGAATCAACATCCATGCGTGCAATCCTGTTTTTTGGAAAATCTTCTATAAGTTCCTCTTCAATCTTTTCAGTACCAAAATTTTTCTCAATCCAGTTTACACTTCCACACGCAGGGCACGAAACTAATTTTGGATAAGTGTCTCCACAATAATGGCAATGAAGTTTATTTGAAAATTTATGCAGTGTTAAGGTAACTGCGCAATTCTTACATTGTGGGATAAAGCCGCAGGTACCACAAATCAGAAAAGGAGAATAGCCGCGCCGATTTTGAAAAAGAATAACCTGCCTGTCGTTGCGCAATGCAGTCTCTATGGCAGCCTTTAGCTGTGGAGAGATCATAACTTTCCCTTTTTTTGAAGCAGCTACCGTCCGTGTGTCTATAATTTGCATATCAGGTAATTCAACGCCACCATATCTTTCATTAATAGTTACCAATGCATATTTTCCTTTCAAAGCATTGTAAAAGCTCTCAACAGATGGCGTTGCTGTACCCATCAAGATCTTTGCCTTGAATAACGAAGCGTAATATACAGATGCATCTCTTGCATTGTATCTTGGCGCAGGATCTTGCTGTTTGAAAGATGAATCGTGTTCTTCATCTATTATTACTAAGCCGAGGTTTTTAAAAGGAAGGAACAGTGCGCTTCTTGCGCCAATGATAATTTTTAATTCACCCGTCTTTATTTTATTCCAAAGCTCTACTCTTTCATTATTATTAAATTTAGAATGATAGATAGCGATATTGCCACCAAAGTTTATTTGCAACCTTCGTATAATCTGGGCCGTTAGTGTTATTTCTGGTAATAAATAAAGGACCTGTTTACCTTCCTTTATAAATTTTTCTATTTGTTTGATATAAATCTGCGTTTTGCCGCTGCTCGTAATTCCATGAAGAAGACAAACTTCTTTTGATCGAAAGGCATTGTCAATTTCCTGCAGCGCGCGTTGTTGTGCTTCGTTCAATTCAAAGCCTAACTCCATTTTTTTTGGCAAGCTTTTCAGCCGGTCAATATTTCTTCTCTGAATGAGAAGAATATTTTTATCAGTAAGGCCTTTTAATTGCGCCGCAGTTGCGCCGGATTTCTTAAGCAATTCCTTTTGCGACACTTCTCCTTCGGTTTTTAAAAGATGCAAAAAACTTAACAACAGCTCCATTTGCTTTGGCGCTTTATTAAAATTATTTAGAAGCTCGCTTAACTTTTCATCGTTTTCGTATTCCGGATTAAGGATCACAAAATTTTCCCTCTTCTCCTTATATCTATCAGTAAAAGACTCCCATATAAAACAAACTTTTTTTTCTATGAGTCTTTTTATTAAAGGATATACATGCACTATATCTGCAACCTGCTGTACTTCTGTAATCTTTAATTCCTTTTTAATTAACAGCGCTTCAGCCACTACGTACTCTTCATTATCAAGATCAGAAAAATCGTCTCCATACTCATCATTATAAATCAAGATAGCTTCGCTACTTAGCTTTAAGTGCGTTGGTAAAGCTGCTGACATCACCTCACCCTCAGTGCACATATAATATTCGCTTATCCAACTCCATAAGGCTAACTGTGGCGGGTAAACGATGGGCTCGTCATCAATTACATTCAAAATATTTTTTGTTTCATAAGCAGGCTTTACTTTGAAAATTGATTTTATAATGCCTGCATACTTTTTGTTTTTACCGAACACTACCTCTACCCTGCAGCCAATTTTGATTTTATCAGTCAATATTTCCGGAACTGAATATGTGTAAGTTTTGGGGATAGCAAGCGGAAGAATTACTTCAACCCATTCATTGGATATATGCGGGATTTTATTAAACAGGTTTATTTCTTCTGAGATGGGATTTGTCATTCATACAAAGATATTGAGAAGTGCAGGAAGCGAATAAAGTGCTTACCTATCTTTTTAAATTAAAATTCATATAGCTATTGTTGACAGCTTTGTTCTTTAATCCAGCTTGCTTTATATCTTATTAAACTATTTTCCATTTGCCTGTAAACTTTTTCTTTAAGCATCGGTAAGTCTTGCAAGGTTAATCCTTCTGTTGAGGTCTCTGCTAAAAAAACTGCGCGACATCTTCCCGGATTTAATGAAAATATAGAATGATAATTTAGCCGGTCATAGGTGTCTAAAAATAAAATTGGGCGAATAGGATTTTGCGTTTCGATAGCAATTTGAAATGCTCCACTATAAAAACTTTTTAGCGGGCAGTTGGTCATATTAAATGTCCCTTCCGGGCAAATAAAAACGGAGATATGCAGTTTCAAGAATGCGATAAGATGCTTAATACTTTTTTTTCTTTGCGCAGCATTTTCACGATCCACCACCACAACTGCCTTTTTATATATAAGTCCAAAAATAGGAATGCTGCTCATTTCGGCCTTGCCTAATATGCGTATGTGTTGCCTTTTTATAGCTTTCATCATCATGGGAATGTCGAGATAGGAGATGTGGTTGCTCACAAAAATATATTGCTTAGCATGGTCAACTTCTTCTTCAAAAATATTTGTGTGCCTTATTCCTGTAAGTGCAAAAAACAGGTCGGCCCAAATGCGGCATACCTTATATAAAGTATTTCCGCCCTGTACTTCCCGCCTTAAAAACGAGTAAATAAAAAGCGGAGACAATAAAAACATGAAAAAGAGAAATAAAAAAAAGCCGTATAAACTAAATAAAAAACTGAATATTTTCTGCAAAATTGTCAAACTTTAAAGTGATCTACAAAATACGAAATCGATCGTTACAGCGTCCACAAAGTTGAAAACCAGGTATTTTGGCAAAAAAATAAGGCTGAATCAGATAATAGAAGATTTTTAATAGTTACGGGAGCAATTATATTTGTAAAAGCCTTACATTTGCACTCCAAAAAATTTGGCATTTATGTTTGCAGTAATTACAATAGCAGGTCAGCAGTTCCGGGTTCAGCCCGGTCAAAATTTATATGTACCTCATCTTTCAGGCAAAGCAGGCGACAAAATAGAATTTTCAGATGTTCTTTTACATCAGAATGAAGATAAGCTTTCAATGGGTGGCGATGCAAAAGTTACAGTAAAAGCAGAGATTGTTGATGATCTTGTGAAGGGTGAAAAAGTGATCGCTTTTAAAATGAAAAGAAGAAAAGGATTTAGAAAAAAGCATGGCCATCGTACACAATACACGCACATAAAAGTTACCGACATAGCATAGATGATCATTTTGTAAACGTGGAATGAGGATGTTTTTATTTTTCATTTTGTATCAGTTTTAATTTTTTAATTTATAATAATATGGCTCACAAAAAAGGCGAAGGCTCGGTAAAAAACGGTCGTGATTCACAAAGCAAAAGATTAGGTGTAAAAATCTTCGGCGGCCAGGCAGCGATCGCAGGAAATATAATTATTCGTCAACGCGGCACCTCATATCATCCTGGAAAAAATGTAGGTCTTGGCAAAGACTTTACCATTTTTGCAACAGCCGATGGCGTTGTTGAATTTAGAAAAACAAGGGGTGATAAAACTTTTGTTTCCGTAAATCCAATCGAGGCTTCTGCATAAAGCAAAGATTCATTTGCATACTTTCATTAAATAATTTTTGGCAGTTAAAAAAATGTTTTTAATTTTAGTTATTATTTACTAACAATTAAATTCTAAAAACATGGCTATGGCAAAAAAAGCTGCTCCTAAAAAAGCCGCTGCAAAAAAAGCTGCTCCTAAAAAGGCTGCCGCTAAAAAAGCTGCTCCTAAAAAAGCTGCTGCAAAAGCTGCTCCTAAAAAGGCTGCCGCTAAAAAAGCTGCTCCTAAAAAAGCTGCTGCAAAAAAGAAGTAATGATGCGGTATTAAAGCATGATATTTCTAAAGTCCCGAAAATTTCGGGACTTTTTTTATGTTTTTACTTTTTCATTTACTCGCATGGAAACCAGCTACCATGGCTACTTTGAAGAATTTCAATTTAAACCACTGCAAAGTTTTTTAATTTATCACTGTGCATTTTTTAATTTTAACCGATGGATAACTACGCGATAGCAAAACAATTTTCTTCTCTTTCCAAACTAATGGAAGTGCATGGAGAAAACAGTTTCAAATCGAAAACATATTCCATCGCTGCATATAAAATTGAGCAACTAACGGTAGAGCTACAAACGCTTTCAAAAGAGAAAATTTTTTCCATTAATGGAATCGGTGATGCTATAGGTAACAAAATAATTGAATTGATTGAGAGAGGAAAAATGAAGGTTCTTGAACAATTAATTGCAAAAACACCCGAAGGGGTTCTTGAGATGATGAAAATAAAAGGCCTTGGCCCAAAAAAGATTTCTATCATCTGGAAAGAAATGGAAGTAGAAAGTGTTGGTGAACTTTTGTACGCCTGCCATGAAAATCGTTTATCGTTGATGAAGGGCTTTGGTAAAAAAACACAACAAAATGTAATTGATTCGATTGAGTTTTATCAGAAGCAACAAGGCAATTATTTATATGCCCAGGTAGAGCAACTTGCTATAGAAATAGAGACGTTATTGCGTATAATTTTTGATACAGCGCAAGTCGCACTCACCGGCTCTTTCTCACGGCAATCAGAAACCATTGAAGAGCTTGAATTTGTCATTTCTCTTCCTTTAAAAAACATAGCTGATAAAATTTCTCTAATCCCTGAGTTTGAATTCACCGAACAAAAAGAAAACTTTGTATTGTATAAATACAACAATGGAATAAAGATAAAATTTTACACTTCTGGAAAAGATTGCTTTGCGAACGTATGTCTTGATACAAGCGGGACTGTGGAATTTGCTGATGCATTGCAAAAATATATTTCAAATTCTGCTGTGGCAATTTCCAACGCACAATCTGATGTGGCAATATTTAAAGGATATGGATTGCAATTCATTCCATCCTATCTGCGGGATAGCAGCAGCATAGTAGATATCGCGGCTAAAAATAAAATACCCGGTGTAATCAAACAAGAAGATATAAAAGGAGTTATCCATTGCCACAGTAACTGGAGTGATGGATCCAATACACTGGAGGAACTTGCAAAAGCGTGTATTCGTAAAGGATATGAATACCTCGTAATAAGCGACCACAGTAAAGCAGCCTATTATGCCCAGGGCCTCAGTGAAGATCAAATAAAGGCGCAACATGCACTCGTGGATGAGCTCAATGATAAATTGAAATCCTTTAAAATATTTAAAAGTATTGAAAGCGATATTCTAAATGATGGGAGTCTTGACTATAGTAATAGCATATTGTCAACTTTTGATCTTGTAATAGCATCCGTACATTCTAACCTGAAGATGAATGAAGAAAAGGCCATGGGCCGCCTTCTGAAGGCAATTGAAAATCCATACACCACCATTCTTGGGCACATGACAGGCCGCCTTTTACTAAGCCGCAAAGGCTACCCGGTTGATCATAAAAAAATTATTGATGCCTGTGCCGCGAATAGTGTAGTGATTGAAATAAACGCACACCCGAGAAGACTGGATATGGATTGGCGATGGCTGGAATACGCATTGTCAAAGAATATACTAGTCTCTATTGATCCGGACGCTCATGCAATTGAAGAATTCGACAATACAAAATATGGTGTGCTGGTTGCTCAAAAGGGAATGGTAACAGCAAAAGATAATCTTAGCAGTTTTTCATTGATCGAGTTTGAACACTTCTTACAAAACAGGAAGAAGAAATGACCTTATATAATTTACTGAATTAGCCTGGCGGCTTAGTGGTTTGAATTATGGTCGAATATATTCACGAGAATAAACATCGTACAACCCACATCGTTATGTCGTACCTACGACTAAGCTTCCGCAACAGGAAGTTCCACAAAAAAAGTAGTTGACTTTTCCTCCTGCGTTTCAAACCATATTCTTCCATTCATCTTTTCGACGATTCCCTTACACATAGCAAGCCCAAGGCCTGTGCCTGATGTTTTAGTAGTAAAATTGGGTGCAAATATTTTATTGTACTTATCCGGAGAAATGCCTATGCCATTATCTTTTATTGATACTACTGCCTTGTTATCTTTTAAAGTACTCGCTATCTCTATTATGGGATTCCTGCTTTCCGGTACAGATTGTAATGCATTCTGTAACAGGTTCGTGAAGAGCCGGTTGATCTGGGTCTTATCTCCTTCGATCAATAATTCATAAGGATATAAATTTTTAATTGTCTGCAATTTGCCATTGGTTGAATACAGCGTTCCTATATTTTCTAACGTGCGGTTTACATCAAAGAGCTGGTTTCTTGCATTACCAATATTTGCAAATTGAGCAAAGTCACTTGCAATTTGTGAGAGATGATCTATTTGCTCCAGCAGCACATTGGCAACATATAATGAAATACTTCGTACCTCCGGGGAATTGTTATCAATGGCTCTTTGCAAATATTGAAGATTAAGCTTCATCGGCGTAAGCGGATTTTTTATTTCATGCGCAACCTGCCGTGCCATCTCCCGCCATGCACCTTCACGCTCACTCTTGGCAAGCATTTGGGCACTTACGTCAAGCTTTTTCACCATGCTGTTGTATTCATTTACGAGCTCTCCTATTTCGTCCTGTCGGTTCCATACGATTTCTTCATTGCGCTTTTCAAGATTCACTTCTTTCATTTTGTCGCTTATAAGAGAGAACGAACGTGTAATGCGATTCGTAATAAAAAGCGCAATAATCCCAGCGACTAAAAAGATAAATGCATTCAGGTTAATTATTGTTACCAGGAAATTTGATATTTCATCTTCAAGCTTGTTCTGTGATTCAAAATATGGAATGTTGATATACGCATATTCTTTACCGCTCTCATCTCTCACCGGCACGTAATTGCTGAGGTACTCGAGATCACCTATCTTTTGCTCCTGGAAAAATTGTACATCTTTTAATTTATTCAAATGATAAAAAGCAATGGGATCCATTTTTTCACTTACAATGCCTTTATCATAAGGAAGGGGCAACGAAGACACTTGCAGGTTTCCGTTAAGATCGTAAAGATTAATATCAGCCGCGTGTATGGCCGATACGTTATTAATGGTTACTTCTAACTGGCTGTTGACCATTCTGCCGATACTCTGTAAACGCCTTTGCAGAGCGGGTATCGTGTCAATAGAATTACGGACCTCAGTTTCCATAACATGTATGGTGCGGCTAAGTTTTTCGCGGTTATTACTATGATACCTGCTGATAAAAAATAAGATAGTAGTAACACCAATTATCAGAAATGAGAAGATACTTATAGATATAATAGTACCATGGACCTGGTTGCGAATAGTGAATTGCCAGAATGATTTATAATTACCCGTAAATATTTTTTCTGACAATAATTGGTTGAGCAAATTAAAAATAACGGTGATCAATAAAAATGAACAGAAGAGGTAAGCGAATAAAGTAATTGATTCTATAAAAAAATTATCCTGCCGCGCTATTACAATTATTTTATCCGCATTGGCGCGATACCACAACTCTTCATAACCATTATTGTGAACTATGCGAAATTCATTATAGGTGAACTGGGAAGAATCAATGGCGGTTGGAAACGGATAATCATTATAACTGCTGCCAAGCTGATTTTTTTTATAAACAGCAAATGCATATACTGATGAACTTTCAATTGAGTTGGCGTTCCCTTTGGAAAAAAGCTCGGGGTATAGCGCATCGCTCTTATATCTTTTTGGTTTCGAAACAATAAAGATGTACCCTTCTGCGGCACCCGATGTATCGGTGACAATTTTTTTACTTATATAGTTAAAGCGGTCATAAGAAACATCATAATAATAAAGCCCCGGGATCTCTGTGGGCCTACCTTGCGTTTCCACGATGGTATTTAATGCACTATAATTCGTTGAATCATCATTATATAATGGCAGTTCATTCGCCCCAAAAGTGTAAATTCTGGTATCGTATTTATTAAGGTAGCCGGAAAAATTTTCATTTACAAGACTATCTTTTAATTGCTTGTTTTGCCCAGAGTCGGCAAACCTTTCAAAAATTTCAGACAGAAAAGAATTACTAAAATCTGTAAGTACAAGGTTCATCATTACCTCGCCCGACGGGTCTGCCTTGTTGGCAAGATTTTCCGCAAAATGTTTTCGTTGTTCTATTTCTTTCTTCCTGTTATGCAACACAATTACGGCTGTGATAGAAACAGAAAAGAAAAAAAGCCAGAAAATAAAATGGGAAGAAATAAGATCAAACGCATGCAGTGAAAGAAAACGAATATTGAGGAGGAAAACGAAAATCAACAACCACATAAGCAGGCAAAGATCAAAGGTTACATATGCCGACTGAAGCCTAAAGCTAAGAAAAATGAGGCCTATAATTGAGATAGCAAAATATAGATCATACCGGTCAGGCTTAATTTCATTCTTAACAGGCTGCAATAAAATCTGTATAAGAAAAAAATAACCGGCAGCAACACAGCACAGCACAATAAAACCTATAACAGAATAAATATTTAACGTGAAAAAGTTAATAACGTCAAACGAGATTTGTGAATCAGAAACGAGGCTTCTCACAATATTACCGCAGATCAATGTGAAACCGATCATAAGCGCCGCCAAGATAAATATCGCTATATATTTTTTTACGTTTGTGTCGAAGCGAAGGCCGGTTGTTGCATTGCGAAAATGAAAGCGTATGAATAAAACTATCCAGATAAATAATAATGAATTTATGAGTAAGTCGCCAAGCGAGCTAAGAATCATGTTAGAGCCGTAGATCGTTGGATCGAATAATTCTAACTGCCGGAAATTTAATGGTATGGGTAAAAAATAACTTGTTATCCTTAACACCATTACGCTCGATATAAGTATGGCAAGGCCAACCCAAAAGCCTTTTCTGTCAACATAAAATTTTGCAAGCTTATGAATAAAAGATAAAACAAGAATCGCCGCAAGTATTCTCAGCCATGGCGATACAGTATTATCCGGTGGCACAGATACTTTATCTACCTGCTTTAAATAGAATAACACCTGGCCTTTAACATCCGTTATTTTTAATTTGGTGGGTGTGGTGCTGATGGTGTAAGCGTTATCAACTTTTTTTATAGCCTCGAAAGAATTATGTAAATATTTGTTTTCCACATAATAGTTCCACTTTACCGGTATAAGCGTAATCATCTCAAAAGCCGGCCAGTTGGCAGGCTGGTACTTTCTTTTATCAATAACATACCAGCCATTTATAAGCTTGTGAAAAGATGTACCATCAGGAGCATCTAACACAGTGGAATCCGGCTCTATCACTTCAGTGTTCCAGAACACCGGAAGCTTCTCATTTAAATAATTAAATTTATAGGCAAAAATGAAAAACTTTTTTTCTACAAGGTCTTGAAGTTCCTTCTTATTGTATCTTCCACTGATAATCTTATCTAAGAGAACGGAATCTTTATAAAAAAGCTCAATGTTTTTTTGATTCTTTACAATATTCTTTTGTATTACTTTTTGAACGGTAGCATTGGATGCGCTCCCACTCCAGTAATTATCTATAATAAAAGAAATGGTCAACAGCCAGGCGGCGATCACCAGTAAAAAACCATTTCTCCCAAAAAAAGAATTTGTGTTTTTAAAATTCAATGTACTTTATTTTGCTTCTTAATTTCATTCCACATCGCATCCATTTCGTTCAAAGACATGTTGGTTAAATTATTACCATTCTTTTTTGCAAGTTGCTCCATTTGAGTGAAGCGGCTTATAAATTTTTTATTAGTTATCTCCAAAGCGTTTTCTGCATCTACCTGTAAAAATCTTACATAGTTAATTACAGAAAAGAAGAGATCCCCGGCTTCTTCTTCAATCTGTGCCGCATCTCCAGCGTTCACAGCCTCCAGTAATTCGTTTTTTTCTTCTTCAATTTTATCCCAAACCTGTTCTTTGTTTTCCCATTCAAAACCTACCTGCCTTGCTTTCTCCTGTAGGCGCATCGCCTTTACCATGGCGGGCAAAGACTTTGGAACACCGCTCAGCACCGATTCTTTCCCTTCTTTTAATTTGATTTGCTCCCAGTTTCTCTTCACCTCTTCATCGTCAGCAACGGTTACATCACCGTAAATATGCGGATGCCTTGTTATTAATTTTTCACACACAGTATTTACAACCTCCCGCAAAGTAAATTCGTTTTGCTCTTCAGCGATTTTTGCATAAAAAACAATGTGAAGCAGCAAGTCGCCTAACTCTTCTTTTATCCCTTTCCAGTTCTTTTCTGTTATTGCATCTGCAAGTTCGTAAGTTTCCTCTATCGTCTGCTGACGCAAAGTATGGATAGTCTGCTTTTTATCCCACGGGCATTTTTCGCGCAGCTCATTCATTATACCCACTAATCTTTCGATTCCATTATCTTGTTTTGACATAATAAATTTTATATTGAAAAATAGGAAGAAACAGCATGGAGGCGGCGATTCCGGCGGTTTTATTTTTATAAATTGTGGTTAAAAATACCAAACAAAATCTGCTTAAATAATTAATAAGTTATTTTACATGTTCAATATAGCAGATTGAACAAAACCAAATTTCCTCTTGAAATGGCAATGAAACTATTACACTTTTATACTCCGGTATTTCTTTTTCTTTTTATCATTATTCCCCCCGTTGATGCCCAGTATTTTTATAAGGATATCTGGAATAACCAACAGCTTACTAAGGAGTTTGCTATTTTAAAAAACGAGAATTTAAAGACAGTTAAAATCAATAGCTACGAAGATGATGGAGAGCCAAGTGAGGGCTTCTTTTGCGAAAAGAAAATAAATAAAAATTACTCGCAGTCAGAGATGATTTCAAAGTCTTATATCACAGGCCAATCCCTGCTGGTGTCAGATTATAACCGCGATGGCCGGGTAGCAAAAACAATGGATGAAACGCCGAACACGACCAGCATCACTACCTATGAATATGATGATAAAGGCAATCCAACTATAGTGCGCATTGTAACAAAAGGTGATGGAGAAAATGATTCGATTGTAGAAACCCATGAATACTCTTACGATGCTGATGGAAAGCCTGTAAAAATGGAAAGAAAAAAAAATAGCCTGCTGGTATCAACTATTCATTTTGTAAGTGATGAAAAGGGGAAAGTGATTGAAGAAAATGTGGAAGGGACAAGCACGACCGATAAAAAATATTTCTATTATTATGATGATAAAAACCGGCTTACGGATGTTGTTCATTTCAATGAAAGAGCCGGCAGGCTTTTGCCAGACTATATGTACGAATATAATTCCGCAAACCAACCGATACAAATGATTTCCACTGCTGTTGGGGGAGACAATTATTTCATTTGGAGATACAGCTATAATGATAAAAAACTTCGCGAAACCGAAAAATGCTATTCTAAAGAAAAGAGGCTATTGGGCAGAATTGAGTATGAATACAAATAGCGTCTACACCATTTGATAAATATCAAATAATAAAATAAACATCGCCGCCAGCACGGTAAGCATCATCAATATTCTTATTGAGAGTAAATGCTTTCTAAAGCTCCTTGCTGCAAAGATTGTTGCAAGCAGGCAACATGCTATAGAAATTATGTGAATAATGTTGAGATTTTGCATCGCTACAGGGAATTTTGCCAGGTATACACTTATCTTTTCTTTAGCATTAAGGCCGCTACCCTGCAACCCTATTGAAGACCACATTATGAAGAGGACTAAAGCAGGCAATAAAAAAACCATTGCGATAATGGCTGTAACTTTAGATGGCATATGCGACTTTGTTGTCATAATCAGGACTATTAATATTTAACTTTGTAAAAACCTTTCAACCTCTGTAATGTTCGTTATTACGAAAGTAGTCAAAGAAAAATTGAGGTCAGGCAGATAATACAGCAAGGATTTAATGAATACCTTATTTAAAAAAATTCAAATCAAAACCAACTATGAATAAAATAGAAATGGAAAGAACAAGCGGCGACTACGGATTTGAAGTAAGAGACCAGAATAGCCATTTGCTTAAAACAGATTCAAGTGATGAATCCGGTGGCAACAACTTTGGCTTTCGCCCCATGCAACTTTTACTATCAGGGCTGGGTACATGTAGTGCGATTGATATGGTTGCCATTTTAAAAAAACAAAAACAAACGATAGATCAGTTCAAGATAACTGTGGAAGGAGAAAGAGAAAAAGATAAAATCCCCTCCTTGTGGGAATCGATAAAAGTTACCTTCTCAATAAAAGGCGTTGAAAAAGACAAGGTGGAGAAAGCAGCGGCTTTATCCATGAACAAATATTGTTCGGTTGCTGAAACCCTCCGCAGGGGCGGCACACGGCTAAGTTGGGAGATCAGGCTTATTGATTAAAACCCTTTACACATTACCTCCAAAAAAACAGCTCCGTAATTATACAAAATGAAAAAAGCATTTTTCAACGAACTTTTTAGCAGGCAGCAAAGGAAAGAAATTGTACCATCAAATGAGGTCATTGCTGCATGGGCGCTACATTTGATCAACCTGCTATTTCCTGAACAATCTATGTGTTCTTATTCTTCAGAGACAGAAATAGAGAGCGAATACACCAAACTGGAAGCAGATTTGGTAAACATTTTAAATGCAACACGAGCATGTAGAAACTGTAATAACGAGCAGATAGCGAAAGAGTATTTTGAACAGATACCTGAGTTATACCGCATTCTAAAAACTGATATTTATTCTTTGATTCATGGAGATCCTGCAGCCCGTGTTGAGTTTGAGGTTATACGTGCTTATCCCGGTTTCTACGCATTATGTTTTTACCGCCTGGCGCATGAATTATTGAAGTTCGACGTTCCATTGCTTCCACGCATACTTACCGAACATGCACATTCAAAAACTGGCATTGATATACATCCGGGCGCACAAATCGGGGAGCACTTTTTTATAGACCATGGAACAGGTATTGTTATTGGAGAAACCGCACAGATCGGCAACTATGTGAAACTTTACCAGGGCGTAACCCTGGGGGCATTAAGTGTTGATAAGCTAATGGCTTCCACCAAGCGCCATCCCACGGTAGAAGACCATGTCGTAATTTATTCAGGTGCAACCATCTTAGGCGGGGATACCATAATAGGCCACCACAGCGTAATCGGGGGAAATGTATGGCTAACCAGGAGTATTCCACCTGGTACATTAGTCTACCATAAACCGGAGCTCACTGTTCTAGAAGGAAAAATTGTAACCTCTTAAATTAAACGAATGGCCACTATATTAGACACTGTGGGTAATACTCCTTTGGTAGAAATTCAACATTTAAATAAAAACAAAGGCGTAAAAGTTTATGCAAAGCTCGAAGGCAATAACCCCGGCGGAAGTGTGAAGGACAGGCCCGCATTAAATATGATACGAAGTGCTTTAGAGCGTGGTGATATTAATAAGCAAACAAAACTTATAGAGGCAACCAGTGGAAACACCGGCATAGCAATGGCGTTGATTGCAAAAATTTTTGGGTTGGAAATTGAACTTGCCATGCCATCTTCGTCTACCCGCGAAAGAGTGTTGACCATGGAAGCGTTCGGGGCAAAAGTTACTTTACTTGAAACTATTGAAGCCTGCAGGGATTATGCCGATGAAAAGGGCGCTACTGGTGAATACTACCTGCTTAATCAATTTGCAAATCCGGATAACTATGCGGCACATTATAAAACTACCGGTCCGGAAATATGGAGAGATACCAATAAATCCATTACCCATTTTGTAAGCTCCATGGGAACTACAGGTACCATCATGGGTTGCAGCCGTTATCTAAAGGAGCAAAACAATAACATACAAATTGTAGGTTGCCAGCCCACAGAAGAAGCTTCAATACCCGGCATAAGAAGATGGCCTGTAGAATATCTGCCCAAAATTTTTGAACCGTCCCGCGTTGACAGGATAATGGACGTGTCTGAAGACGATGCGATAAAATATACACGC
The DNA here is from genome assembly GCA_039931355.1 of Ginsengibacter sp. Classification (GTDB taxonomy): domain Bacteria; phylum Bacteroidota; class Bacteroidia; order Chitinophagales; family Chitinophagaceae; genus Ginsengibacter. The sequence goes on along the minus strand of JBDTSD010000057.1, from coordinate 3,720 downwards.
AAGCTTGCAAAAGAAGAAGGTATTTTTGCAGGTATGAGCAGTGGCGGTGCGGCTTCAGCGGCTATGCAGCTTGCAGGCGAACTTACTACAGGTGTAATTGTTTTTATAGCATGCGACCGGGGCGACAGGTATTTAAGCAGCGATTTGTTTGGATAGTATCTCAAAAAATATATTCATTAAAATATTGCGGAGGAATTTTTTAAAGTTTAATTTCGTAACTCTAATTTCAAAACTTTATACACCTGCTCCCTTGCCCAAAATGACAAGAAAATAAGCAGGTAATCATCGCTGTAAATTATCTCTTGCTAATTCAGAGTAGGCGATTTTTCAACCATATAAAGTAACACCAAATTTAAAAAGGAATATTTTTATAACCTGTAAAGGCTTGCCTTTTAGACACTGAACCTTACAATAACAAGTATTTTAAAATAGGCGTGGCATATAAAAAAACGAACTAAAAGTTGCGCTATTTTTACACAAATATTTTTAAGGATGAAGAATATTTTATTAGTGGATGATCATGTAATAATAAGAGCGGGGCTTAAGATGTTTATTGAGGGGCTTATTCCCCTTTCTGTAATTGAAGAGGCGCCGGATGGGGACACTGCGTTTGAAAAAATAAAGCAAAAAGATTATGATCTGTTGATACTCGATGTAAATATGCCTGGCACCGATTCATTTGGATTGGTAAGTAATATCATGGCGATAAAACCCGAGTCAAAAATTTTAATGCTGAGTATGAATGCCGAGGAAATTTATGCAAAAAAATATCTTATGCTCGGAGCACAAGGTTACGTGGGCAAAGATGCGCCGGAAGTCGAGATAAAAAAAGCGATTGAAACCATCTTAAATGATAAAAGATACATCAGCAACTCTTTGAGCAGATCCCTAACAGAAGAAGCATTAGGAAACAAATCTTTCAATCCTTTCGACAGGCTGTCTCCACAGGAATTTAAAATAATTCAATATTTGATGAGAGGTGAATCTGTAAGTGAAATCAGCGAAAAACTTAATCTACACACATCTACGATTGGCACGCATAAAGCGAGAATATTTAAAAAACTTAATTGCAAGAATATTGTTGACATTAATTCGCTTGCAAAAATTCACAACGTGATTCCCCCAGGAATTTAATTATAGAAAATTTACTACAATACATTCCTTTGATCGCTACATGCTGCGCCCTAAAAATGTATGATTTTTGCAGAAGATTTTAGAACCACCTATGTCTATGAAGAATTCACCATCTTAGGTGAAAATACTAACATCCTCTGGAAAAATCACGCACCTGTGGAGAACAAGTACAGTTCTCTAAAAACTACCGAAAAGGTTTTTTTGAATTCCTTTTAAAAAATTAAGATCCGACCTATGAAAATTACTTTTGCATCTGGACAAGGTGTAATTAATCTTCGAATTAAATTTTGTTCCGCTTTAATGTCCATTATAAAAGATTACCAGCTTGCCTTATTATATAAAAGAAACCGGGTCAGCCCGTATTTATTTCCCTGTTATACATCTGATATTAAGAGATAGGCTGGCTGCAAATTGCTGTCAGCTTAGCTTAATCTCTATGCCTTGTAAGAACTATATATAAATGGTTATTTCTTTGAGTAACTTTTAAAAAATTAGTACAGCTTACTTTTCAGGTTTCCACCATTTTAAAGGAAATTTTATGTCTTTTACAGAACCCACAACAAGGTCTGGCTTAAATGCATAATTGTTTAATTCTTCTTTTTTTGTGATGCCCGATAGCACGAGAATGGTCTTGTATCCCATCTGCACACCACCTTGTATATCGGTGTCCATAGTGTCACCAATCACCGTAGTGTCAGAAGTTTCGAGGTTGATAGTTTTCCGTGCAGAGCGCATCATTACCGGGCTGGGCTTTCCTATACTCAAGGCTTTTATGCCGGAAGCTTCTTCAATCATGGCAGTGGTTGCTGCTATGCCAAGATTATTCCATCCGGGCTTTTTCGGAGATGGGTCTCGGTTAGTAGTTATAAATTTAGCACCGCCAAGAATCATATCTACTGCACGCTGCACCATTTCCAGGGTGAAATTCCTACCCTCGCCTAACACAACAAAGTCTGGTTCGGTATCAACCAGCGTCAACCCGTTTTCATGCAGGCTGGTAAGTAATCCGCCTTCTCCCAGCACATAAGCTGTTCCTTTCGGTGCCTGGTCTGCAAGGAATTTCCCTGTAGCCATCGCGCTTGTATATACATGGTCTTCAGTAACATTAATCCCCAGCTTTTTTAGCTTTCGAACTACCTCAAGTTGAGTGCGCTGGCTATTATTTGTCATAAAGAGAAAGGGAATTTTATTTTTAAGCAAATAAGAAATGAATTCCGCAGCTCCGTTAATTAATTCATCTCCTCCATAAATAACTCCATCCATATCTATTAATAAACCTTGTCTCATTTTTTTATATTTAGATTAAATATTTCTATTTCAACTGTCTTTTTATAAAAGTAATCTATCAAATTCCTTTTTCTAGAAAATAGAAGGCCGTTATCTTGATGTCCAACGAAAAAAAAGGCCGTTTATGCTTACGGTTTCATTACCAGAATGCACTTTTAATAACTGTTATAAGAAGTTGTTGTACTGCATTTGCAGTGATAGCCGGTATGTAGTGTTTAAGAGATATGCATATTTGGTATGGTGGATTCTCGTTTATCCATATACTAATGGAGATATTGTTTTAAATTCATTGTAGCCAACAAATAAAATTGATTCTTCTTGCTGACACATGACAGTACATGATGATCGTATATTTGATTTAATATATTTTTAAAGCCGGAATTTTTTTTACCGAAATATTTTACGAATGCAGGTTATATTGGGAGTCATCTTTCACTTCATTGGCGGCTTCGCCTCAGGAAGTTTTTATATTCCTTTTAAAAAAGTTAAGAAATGGCACTGGGAAAATTATTGGATTGTCGGTGGTTTGTTTTCATGGCTCATCGTGCCACCACTCGCAGCCTGGCTCACTATTCCCGGTTTTGCTGAAATCATCAGGGGAACAGGATTTTCTACACTTTGCTATACTTTCTTATTCGGCCTACTGTGGGGAATTGGAGGATTGACCTACGGGCTGGGTGTACGTTATCTTGGTGTGGCACTGGGCAGCAGTATCATACTCGGACTTTGCATGGTTTTTGGTTCATTGATACCGGCTATATATTACGACTATTCACCGGTAGCCGGTAAGGATACATTTAGCATGATGACGGGTTCGGGGTGGGGATTAACTGTTTTAGCCGGGTTGCTTATTTGTGTTGCGGGTATTGTCATTTGCGGAAAGGCAGGCATGATGAAGGAGAAACAAATGGCTGGTGCTGTCACCGATCCACATGGCCTTGAAATAAAAACAGAGTACAAGTTTGGGCTCGGTATGTTGGTGTCAATTATATCCGGTGTGCTTAGTGCTTGTTTCAATTTTGGTTTGGAAGCAGGCCAGTCAATGGCTGTTGTTGCTAATGATGCCTGGAAAGCTGCTAATCCCGGGCAAGGCGAATTTCTATTTCGTAACAATGTTATTTATGTTGTGCTGCTGTGGGGAGGCCTCACCACTAATTTTATCTGGTGCATGATTCTAAATGCACGTAACAAAACGTTTGGAGATTATACAGATAAAAAAACGCCATTGTTTAATAATTACTTGTTTGCTGCGTTGGCCGGCACTACCTGGTTCCTGCAGTTTTTCTTTTATGGAATGGG
>JBDTSD010000056.1:0-25153 GCA_039931355.1 Ginsengibacter sp. | reverse complement strand
CTATCAACTGGGGATTTGTTTCAGGTAAAACAAATACAATCTATGCATGGGATACACCGATGCCAAATGGCGATGAACCAAAGGTTTGGTTTCATGATATTTTTCGTAAAGATGGCACACCATACAGCAAGGAAGAAATCACTTTAATAAAATCATTGACAGGAAAAAATTAAAAATCACAACACGAATTTGATGCACGAATTACACGAATTGAAATTCAGGTTTTTGATATAAATGATTCGTGCTTATAATTCGTGTAATAAAAATCCATAAAATGAAAATATTCAAATCCTTCTTGCTGCTTTTCTTCTGCCAGCAATTATCGGCGCAGGTAAATAAAGCTCCGGCTTATCCACTCATCACACACGATCCTTATTTCAGTATATGGTCAATGACGGATACACTCAATGCATCTCCAACCAAACACTGGACTGGCGCCGATCAGCCGCTGACCGGCTTTATAAAGGTGGATGGAAAAATGTACCGGGTTATTGGTAGTGAGAGCAAAGCATTTGCAAATATTGCTGCCACTGCAGATGACCAGCCCTATACGGTAAAGTATGCTGAAACAGAACCTTCACACGGATGGCAAAATGAAACATTCAATGACACAAAATGGAAGAACGGGAAAGCCCCTTTTTCGGATAATAAAACAACTGCGGAAACCCGCTGGACAAGCAAAGACATCTGGGTAAGAAGAACATTTAATGTAAATAATACCGATATCGACAAAGTTTTTCTTAAGATAAAACATGATGACAATACGGAAGTTTACCTGAATGGTGAAGACGTTTATAACTATAAAGGCTGGCTCGGAAAATTTCAATACATACCGCTAAATAATTTAAAATCTAAATTGAAAAAAGGTAAAAATGTATTAGCTATTCATGTGGCCAACACGGCCGGCGGCGCTTACCTGGATGCTGGAATAGTATATGAGCCCCCAATAAAAAATAATGCCGGTGCAGTACAGGCGGAGCAAAAAAATGTAACCATCAATGCTACACAAACTATTTACGATTTTACCTGTGGCCCCATAGATGCGACAATTACATTTACATCTCCTTTGCTGATAAAAGATCTTACTATTTTATCCCGCCCTGTTTCTTATGTAACATATTCCGTAAAGGCTAATGATGAGAAAAAGCATGACGTGAAGATTTATTTTGGTGCCTCTACCAACCTGGCCACGAACACGTCTTCACAGGAAGTTGTTACACAAAAATATATAGCATCGGGCCTTAGTATTTTAAAGGCGGGAACAAAAGAGCAACCCGTTTTGCAAAAGAAAGGCGATGACCTTCGCATTGATTGGGGTTATATGTATGTGGCGATGCCTGCGAATGCGAAAGCCTCTCAAAATATAAGTACCGTTGCACAAGCTACATCTTCACTCGCTTCCAATGCACAGCCTGTTTCGGTGATCAGCGCTGGTAAAAATCTTGTTTTAAATACAGTAGTTGATTTAGGCAAGGTGGGCGAAGTCGCTAAAGAGCAATACTTTTTATTGGGCTATGATGATATTTATTCGGTGCAGTACTTTCATCAGAACCTAAGGCCATGGTGGAACCGGGACGGTGATCAGACTATAGAAAAGCAATTATCGATTGCTGAAAAAGATTACAAAAGTGTAATGGATAAATGCGAAGACTGGAATAAAAGTTTATACAATGACCTCGTAAATGCTGGCGGTTCTAAATACGCTGATCTTTGCATCATTGCCTACCGGCAAAGCATAGCCGCACATAAATTATTACAAAGCCGGCGGGGAGAAATTCTTTTTTTATCAAAAGAGAATTTCAGCAATGGCTCAATCAATACCGTTGATATCACCTATCCTTCCGCGCCTTTATTTCTTGCGTACAATCCAAAATTGATAGAAGGTATGCTGAATGGAATTTTTTATTATAGTGAAAGCGGCCAATGGAAATATCCTTTTGCAGCACACGATCTTGGTACTTACCCGTTAGCTAATGGCCAAACTTATGGAGAGGGAATGCCGGTGGAGGAATCAGGTAATATGACGGTGCTGGTTGCCGCCTTAGCAAAGGCGGAGGGCAATGCAGATTATGCAAAGAAGCATTGGAAAACTCTAACCACCTGGACAAATTATCTTATGGATAATGGATTTGATCCTGCCAACCAGTTAAGCACAGATGACTTTGCGGGCCACCTGGCCCGCAATGCAAATCTTTCTGTAAAAGCAATTGTGGGGATTGGTTGTTATGGAATGTTAGCCGATATGTTGGGCATGAAAAGCATAGCAGAAAAATATACTGATACTGCAAAAGATATGGCTAAGCGCTGGACAACGATGGCCGATAAAGGAGATCATTATTCACTAACGTTTGAACGAAATAATACCTGGAGTCAAAAATATAATATGGTTTGGGATAAGGTTTTACACCTCAATCTGTTTCCTAAAGATGTGTATGAAAAAGAAATAAAATATTATCTCACCAAACAAAATGAATTTGGCTTGCCACTCGATAGCCGTAAGACATATACGAAGAGTGATTGGATAATGTGGACGGCAACTATGACAGATAGCAAAAAGGATTTTGAGGCATTTGTTGATCCGGTTTATAAGTTTGCTATGGAGACACCCACCCGTGTTCCCCTAAGTGACTGGCATGAAACAACAAACGGAAAGCAAGTTGGCTTCCAGGCAAGAAGTGTTGTGGGCGGCTATTTCATGAAGTTGCTTGATGTGAAAATGAATAAATAGGTATTTGTGGAACTTTCTAACATTCCATCCCTGTATTCGAAGGGGGGTTGGTGATAGGCTTAATTATGAAATTTTATTTCTCATTAAAAAATTAATAATCCATGTCTCCCGATCTTTTATCGGGAGGTTGGGGTGAGGCCATGAAAAAATATCTTTCAATAATAACAATATTCTGGAGCCTCTCTCTTCATGCGCAGCACATGCAGGAAGGCGTTAAGCTCGTTCAATACGTTTTTAATGAATTTGCCAGTGGAGAGGTGAAGATGAAATCCGGTGAAATTTCTACGCAGCTTTTAAATTATAACATTCTTACCAACGAAATGATATTTGACAATCATGGAAAATATCTCGCTATCGCAAGTCCTGAAAATGTGGACACAGTGATTATAAACAATAGAAAATTTATACCCCTGAATAACAAATTTTACGAAGTACTTGTCTCTTCAAAAATGCCGTTACTGCTGGAGTTTACAGCGTCTATAAAGGACCCGGGCACTGCAACCGGCTACGGCGGCACATCCAACACTACAGCTTCTACTGCTTTGCAATCTCTAATAAGTACCGGAGGCGCTTATGATTTAAAACTTCCCGATGGGTATTCAGTAACGTCCGGCTATGCATATTGGATAATGAAAGATAGGAAACTTGAAAAGGCAGGAAGTGTAAAACAATTAATAAAAATTTTTCCGGACAAAAAGGAAATGATAAATGACTTTATAAAGAAGAGCAACACTAATTTTTCAAAGAGCGATGATGTAGCTGCCCTGGTAAAGGAAATTGAGTGAGTATATTTTTAAGATGCATTATGTATTTATTAATAAAAAATAAAAAGTTTTGGGGTTAAAAGTGGAGACGATAAAAATCATTTTTATTTTATACCTCTCAGTTGCGGTTAAATGCCCGGCAAAGGCTCAGCTATCAAAAGACATATACCAAAGCCGGATAGAAACATTGAATAAAATCATCTGGCAATATTTTTATGATTCTTCAAATGCTCTTTATTACGAAACAAATAATAAAAGGCCTGGCGAAAAAAAACATTCCTATCTATGGCCTTTATGCGCTTTGGTACAGGCTGCCAATGAAGAAGAAACTATACAGCCTTCAAAGGCTTTTATGGCGCCGGTTATGAAGGCAATAGATCAATACTATAGCGCCATTCCTCCTGTTCCTGCTTACCAGGCATATGTTACAAAAGAAGAGAAAGACGATCGCTTTTACGACGATAATCAATGGATAGCCATTGCATGTTTGGATGCGTATAATAGAACGGGAACTAAAAATTATTTAGACATAGCAAAGAAAATATATCGTTTCATGATGACAGGCTTCGATACGGCTGCCGGTGGCGGACTATATTGGAAAGAAGGTGATCATACCACAAAGAACACCTGTTCAAACGGACCGGGCATTTTGGTTGCATTACAATTATATAAAATCACGAAGGATAAAAATTATCTTGATACTGCTTTGGTTTTATATAAATGGGTGAATGCACATTTGCGATCTCCTCAGGGCGTGTTTTATGATAATATAAAAATACCTTCTTTAAAAATTGATTCCGCTTTATATACATACAACACGGGCACGATGCTACAGTCAAATGTTTTATTGTATAACATTCTTAAAGATGAGAAGTACCTGTTGCAAGCACAGCAAATTGCGACAGCAGCAGAGAATGTTTTTTACAAGAATAAAAAGTTACAGGGAAGCTATTGGTTCAATGCGGTATTGCTGCGTGGTTACCAGGAATTATATAAAGTTGATAGAAATGAAAAACGCTTTCAATTTTTTATTGACGATGCTAACAGGATATGGCAGGATGAAAAAGATGATAAAGGATTAGTTGGCAAAAAGGATAAAAGAAAAAGCCTCATTGACCAGGCTGCAATGATTGAAATTTATGCAAGACTTGCAGAAATGCTATGAAGACATTATCGAAAATGACAATAGTTTTTCAACTTGCCCAAAAACATATAGCACTCTCTTCTTTAAAGTTTGAGGCTTTGATGATGCATTAAAAAATTATCATGAAGCAATTGTATAAATATTTTTTGTTGATAGCAATGGCACTAGCTACTAGCATTAGTTATGCCCAGCAAGCCTTTACGAATCCCCTGCTTCCTTCGGGGCCTGATCCATGGGTTACTTTGCATGATGGATTTTATTATTACACCAATAGTACCGGGCGTAATGTCACTATATGGAAAACAAAAAATATGGGTGATCTTAAATCCGCAGAAAAAAAGGTGATATGGACACCGCCTCAAAAAGGTGCTTATTCAAAAGAAATATGGGCGCCGGAAATACATTATTTCCAGGGTAGATGGTACGTTTATTTTGCGGCTGATAGTGGCAACAATGTTAACCATAGAATATATGTTTTGGAAAATGCATCCCAGGATCCTTTGCAGGGAACCTGGACTTTGAAAGGTAAATTGTCAACCCCGGAAGATAGGTGGGCCATAGATGCAAGTGTATTTGAAAATAAAGGAAAGCTATATGCTATCTGGAGTGGATGGAAAGGTGACATCAATGGAGAACAGGATATTTTTATTGCTAAAATGAAAAACCCCTGGACTATGGAAGGCAGCCGTACATTGATTTCTGCGCCAACTTATAAATGGGAAACAATCGGCGACTTAAATAATCCAAACGACGTGAACCATGTAAATGTGAATGAAGGACCTGAAATTTTAAAGCATGATGGTAAACTGTTTTTAATTTATTCTGCCAGCGGTTGCTGGACGGATTATTATGCATTAGGTATGCTAACGGCAAGTGTAAACGCAGATTTGCTGAAAGCTTCTTCCTGGATCAAAACTGATCATCCTGTCTTCAAACAGTCTCCTGAAAACCATGTGTACGGAACGGGTCACAATTCATTTTTCACCTCTCCCGACGGAAAGGAGGATTATATTTTGTACCATGCAAACAGTGAGCCCGGCCAGGGTTGTGGTTCACATCGTTCCCCACGTGCACAAAAATTTACATGGAATGCTGATGGCTCTCCCAACTTTGGAGAACCTGTGGCAGCAGGTGTTTCATTACCGCTCCCTTCAGGCACAATAGTAAATAATGATATACAACACAATCCTGTTCTCGACAAGGATTTTGCTGATCCCACCGTAATAAATAGTAATGGTACTTATTATGCATATGCCACGCAGTCAAGGCATAATGGAAAGATGATTAACATACAAGTTGCTTCTTCCAAAGATTTGTTCAACTGGAAATATGAAGGCGATGCATTGCCACATAAGCCTCTCTGGGCCAGCAACACGCAAAGTTTCTGGGCGCCCGATGTTTTCTATGATTCCACAATGAACCAATATGTAATGTTCTATTCTGCAAAAAGTGATGATACAAACATGAACATGTGCATTAGCGTTGCGTTTTCAAAGAGGCCTGCGGGGCCGTTTATTGACAAAGGCTCGCCAATTCTCTATGGTAAGGGTTTTTCAAATATTGATCCTATGGCATTTATTGATCCGCAAACGGGAAAAAAGATTTTGTATTGGGGATCTGATTTTGCACCCATAAAAGTGCAGGAATTAAATGATGATTGGAAGAGTTTTAAAGAAGGATCAACTGCTATACCCGTTATCTTTCCGGGCAAAGAAAATGAATACTCAAAATTGATCGAAGGCGCATGGGTTGATTATCATGACGGCAAATATTATCTCTATTACTCTGGTGACAATTGTTGTGGTGATAATGCAAATTATGCAGTGATGGTTGCCAGGGCTAACAATCCGTTTGGTCCTTTTGAAAGAATGGGCGAGGCCAATGGAACGGGCAGTAGTGTAATTTTAGAAAAAGATAGCACATGGTTTGCGCCGGGCCACAATTCAGTTATAAAAGATAATAAGGGAAATTCATGGATCGCCTATCACGCCATATGGAAGAATGAAGTAGAGGCTTCAAGAGCAATGAAAGAAAATAAATACGTAAGGCGCGTAATGTGCATTGAGCCGGTTGTTTATAAAAATGGCTGGCCTGTCGTAGAGAAAAAATATTAGAAAGTGTAAATTATACGATGTGGAGATGTAAAATGTGAAGAAAATAATCACGTAGAAAAAACGGAAGACTAAAAAATCATTATGAAGCTCCAGGCAAGTCATGTCCCTCTCCTTAAAACAATTATCAAAATGAAAAATATTATCACGTCTTTAATTTGTTTGCTTGCAGGTATGTCAACGCATGCTCAGAATATTATTAAAGGCACTTATGCAATTAAAAATGTACAAACAGGAATGGTATTGCGTATAAAAGATGCAAGCAGTAAAGATGGTACGCCAATAGTTGCCTATAATCCTGTAAACTGGAAATGTGTAACATGGGATTTTCAACATGTTGATGGCCAAACTTACCAGCTCAAAAATCTTTTCAGCGGAAAGACTTTGCAACCTGTAAAAGCAACTGTTGCAGATGGCACAGCGCTGGAAGAACAGCCAATGAATAGTGCCGATATGCAGCAGTATGAATTTATTTCCGTTGAAAAAAATATCTATCTTATAAAAATAAAAGGACAGGATTTATACATTACACCATCTGATAAAGACGGTAAAGTAAACTCGCAAATTATTATTACAAAAAAGGATGGTAGCAAGTTGCAGCAATGGACGATTTACGAACAGCATCCAACTATGTAAACTTTATGAAGCGCATCATTATTCTTATTGTATTAGTTGCATCAGCGATAATTTTTATTGCCTTCACAGCCTACAATAAGAAGAACAATGTAAAGATTGATAAAGCTTTTATTGTTGATACACTCGCAAAGAATTTGATCGTTCCCTGGGCATTTACTTTTCTTGATGATAAAACTTTATTGTTTACGGAACGCAGTGGAAAAGTAAGACTAATGCGTAATGATGAGCTAATTGAAAAACCTTTGCTGGTTTTGAAAGATGCGGCTACAACAAAGAAAATGGGCTTGCTTGGTTTATGTAAGCATCCTGATTTTACCAACAATCATTTTATTTATATCGCTTATGATTATACCGCAAATAATACAGGCTATTTGCGTGTGGTGCGTTATGAATTTAAGACCGATACTTTGGTAAATGCATTTATGATTGTTGATAGTATTTATGCAAATCAAAATCACACAGGTTGCAGGTTAAAGTTTGGCTCTGATAAAAAATTATACATTACAACAGGTGATGCTGACAGGCCAATGCTCTCACAAAGCCTGCGTTTTTTAAATGGAAAAATATTAAGGGTGAATGATGATGGAAGTATTCCATCAGACAATCCATTTATACATAACGATACAGCAAAGAAACAGATATGGACCTATGGACATCGCAATCCGCAGGGAATAGATTTTGATCCTGTAACAAATGAAATGTATGAATCAGAACATGGGCCGACCGGCGGCGATGAGATCAATCATATTATAAAAGGAAAAAATTATGGATGGCCTGTTATACATCATGATGAAATAAAATCAGGAATGGTTAGCCCGTTGTTTCAATACACGCCATCCATCGGCCCATCAGAAATTCTGTTTTATAAAGGCAATGTGTTTCCTGGTTTAAGAGGTAAACTATTGCTGGCCTCATTAAAAGGCGAGGCGATTACTTCCATCACCTTAGTGAATGATAAAATTGTCTGGCAGGAATATTTATTACATAATGATTATGGCCGCATTCGGGCATTAGCACTTGGGCCTGATGGTTATCTTTATTTCTCAACTTCATTAAATGATCCGCCCGAAGGCAACGGCAAAGAAGGTTATGATATGATCTTGCGTTTACGTCCGTCTGGTTTAAAAGCAAGCCATGATACAACAGGCATAAGCCTGGTAACTACTACAAAAATTTCTTCTGCCAAAAATACTGCTCAAGTGTATTATGAATTATGTGCGAGTTGTCATGGTGATAAATTGCAGGGTACAGAAAAAGCTAAATCAATGTTGGACACTGTTTGGATGAATGGCGGAACAAAACCCGATATCATACACAGTATTCATGGTGGAATTATTGATAAAGGAATGCCTGCCTGGCAAGGCGCTATTACTGATAGCCAAATAAAAAAACTGGCGGATTACATAATGACTGCAAATAAAAAAAGCACGTCACCAAAATAAAATTTCAATTAAATGCTCATGAAATTGCTTCCACATATTTTTTGTTTGCTGATGCTGAATGTTGCACATGCGCAAAGCATTGTAAATACAAACCAGTTTAATAAAAATAGTGAAACCAGGATTTCCGTAAATAATAATATTTTAACCGTTAGCTGGCCTGTTGCAAAAAATGATTTTGGAAAGTTATTACTCGATCTCGCAAAAGATAAACCACTTTTTAAAAGCATTCAATTAGGTAAGAAGGAAATTGCAAACGATATTGATCCCGCGTTCATATTAACGATTGGCAAACGTGATCTAATCTCTCAAAATGGCTGGAACATTTTCTTTGATAAAGTACCGCTTAAGCCGCATGAATCTTATGCAGTAAAATTTGAAAAAGACAGTGCGAGTATAAGAAGTGAAGGTGCACATACTATAATCCGTATTTCAAAAATGTATGCGGCAACATTCAGCGGTGCGTTAGAAATTACTTTATACAATGGCAGCCCTTTATTTAACGTAGCGGCTGTAATATCTACCGATATTGATTCTACAGCAATTTTGTATGACGCAGGTCTGGTAAGTAAATCAACTCTATGGAACACTATTGCATGGAGCGATACTAAAAAGCAACTTCAAAATATAACGCCATTTAAAGAAGACACTGCACAAAATCTCGAAGTAAAATATCGTACAGTAATTGGGCAAAGCGATGAAGGAAGCCTCGCAATTTTTCCTGCGCCGCATCAATATTTTTACCCGCTTGATGAAGCATTCAATTTAAAATTTACCTGGTACGGAAATAATTACCGCAAGATAATTCCTGGTTTTGGGATTGGAATCAGGCAAAAGCTGGAAGGTGATAACCGTTTTGTTCCGTGGTTTAATGCGCCACCCGGAACACTGCAACGACTTAACTTTTTTTGTTTGCTAAGTTCCGGTAAAGCCAGCACTGCGTTGGAAAAAGTAAAGCAGTTTACGCATGGCGATGTGTATGTTCCCTTACCCGGGTACAAAACAATGCAAAGCCATTTTCACAATGAATTTATAATGAAAGTTGTCTTGGCTGGTAAGCCAATTCCTGAACATCCGGCATTTTTGGATGTGTTTAAAAACACAGGAGTCAATATTGTTCACCTTGCGGAATTTCATTATACAGCGCATCCTAAAGGGCCAGATAGTGTTCGCTTAAATGAACTGAATGCTTTGTTTAATCAATGCAAGAGATTATCCGGTAAAAACTTTTTATTGTTACCCGGTGAAGAACCCAATGAATTTTTTGGTGGCCATTGGCTGGAGTTTTTTCCAAAGCCTGTTTATTGGATCATGTCGCGAAAACCTGACATGCCTTTTGTAACTAATGATCCTCAATATGGTAAAGTATATCGCATAGCTGATACTGCCGATATGTTGCGATTATTAAAAGTCGAAAACGGGTTGGCGTGGACGGCACATGCAAGGACTAAAGGCTCAACCGGTTTCCCGGATGCTTATAAAAATGAACCTTTTTTTAAGTCTGATCATTTCATGGGAGCCGCCTGGAAAGCAATGCCCGCCGACCTTTCGCAGCCACGGCTTGGAAAGCGTGTGCTCGATCTGATGGATGATATGAATAATTGGGGATTAAAAAAACATGTGATTGGGGAAGCAGATTTATTTTCTATTGAACTGGAAAATGAAATGTATGCTCATCTTAATGTAAACTATTTGCAGCTCGATAAGTTGCCAAATTTCAATGATGGCTGGCAGCCTGTTTTGAATGCAATGAAGCACGGAAAATTTTTTACAACAACTGGTGAAGTGTTGTTACCTTCTTTTAAAGTAAATGGAAAAACGTCAAATGAAACAGTTGTTTTAGATGATGCCGGCAATACAAAAATTGAATTGGAAGTGAACTGGACTTTTCCATTAAACTTTGCTGAAATCGTTTCGGGAGATGGAGAAAAAGTTTACCGTGAAAAAATAAACCTTGACACAACGAAAGCTTTTGGAAAGAAAAGATTTGTCTTTAATACAAATTTAAAAAACAGGACGTGGGTTAGGGCTGAAGTGTGGGATGTGGCGGCCAATGGGGCTTTTACACAAAGTGTTTGGATTAAAAAAGACAGGGAATAACCGGGGAGTTCACCAATTCGTCAATCGCGTGTGTGCGGTTTTAGTGAGTGATTCAAAAGTAGTTTTCAAAAAAAAAATCAAATGAATTAGAAACATTGTTGAAGGTGCTATGAGTCGGCTGATGTGTGTTTTTTTCTTCATCCCAAATACAAAAGGCATTAAACATTTGCAATCACCAGACACCCCTGGTCCCCAGCGATAATAAAGGGAATTGTGATGGCATATTTCTAAAAGATCCAAATTGAAATTTTTATTCCTGGTATTTTTTTTATTGATCCTGAAGTTTGCAGAGGCGCAAACATGTACTGGTTCTGTTGCCTGAAGCTGCGTACAAATAAATACAATCCGGACATTAGCAATAATTATGGTGGATAAAAACGCAAATCAAATTATACCTCAAATAAATTCATCTTTTACATTTTGTTCTATCCATAAAAGACAATCTTTATAATCCTTAAATACCTGGTTTGCCGGAATTAGATCAGGAATAATTTTAATTCTCTCCAGCATGTACTTTGGCTGCTCCGATATATTAACCAGCAAAACTTTTTTGTTTTCATTTATTATATCAACAAAAGTATCTTCCAATGCGTATAGGCCCGATTGATCAATGTAAGACATCCTGTCCATTCGGATTACAATCACGTAAGATGTAGAAGGTATCTGTTTGGCGAGGGCGCTAAATTCACTGGTAGATCCAAAGAATAAGGGGCCGTTAATATGTTTTATAAATACTTCTTCCTTTAAGCGTGGAGGAAAATCAAACTCATCGGCCCACGCTTCTTCCTCTTTTAAAGGCCTTACCAAAGAATTTTTGCCGGTGAGGTCTCCTATCTTTTTCATGAACATCATGGATGCTATAACCAGGCCTATCCCTACCGCATACACGAGATTCCATATTGAAGATAAAACCAGTACCAGCAACATGATCAAAACCTCTGACCGCGGCATAGCTGGCATCGCTTTTAACCCCTTATAATCTATTACACCTATACCTACCGTTATCAATATTCCGGAAAGTACGGCAGCAGGCACCTTTGAAGCCAATGGGCCAAGTGCCAGTACAATGATCAATATAAATATCGCAGCTACCATTCCTGAAATACGGGTTTTGCCTCCTGCATTTATATTTACCACGGTTCTTATGGTGGCCCCCGCTCCCGGGATGCCGCCAAAAATACCCGCTATACTGTTTCCGATACCTTGCCCTATTAACTCTTTGTTTGGGTTATGCCTGGTCTTTGTCATATTATCAGCCACTACAGACGTAAGCAGCGAATCAATACAGCCCAATAGCGCTAATGATAAGGCGCTAAAAAAATAAGCAGAAAGATGAGCGAAACTGAATTGGGAAAATATTTCTAAATGAGGTAGCGGCAGGCCGGACGGTATGGTATCAATTGCAATATAGTGCAGCTGAAAAAAATAAGCGATACCCGTCATAACAACAAGGGCAACCAATGCACTGGGAATTTTAGTCGTTATTTTTTTGAATCCATAAATAATAAAAATGGTACCACAGGTGAGCAGCACCTCCAGCCAATTGATATTTCGCAGAGCCCGTGGTAATATTTTAATAGAGCCTAAAACCCCGGAAGATTCTCTTGCTGCAAGTGTTTGTGATTCCTTTAAAATCTCCTCGCCCGTAACTTTTTCCGCCCGTTGTACCGTTTGTTTGTAATCTTCAATCACCATTATATTTTCATTGGCCTCTTCTTTTAAGATATTCTGCACAATGGCCGCCTCGGCATGCTGCTTAAACTGGTTTACATAACCCTGGTCTTCTTTAGGATAATATCCCAATGACGGAATAATTTGGGTGATAATAATGATAACTCCGATAGCCGTCATAAACCCTGAAACCACGGGGTAGGGTATATACTTAATATATTTTCCCAGCCCGATAAGGCCAAGAACAACCTGGAGTATTCCCACCATTAAAAACACGCTGAGAATGGCAGGCAGCGCTTTTGAAACATTTCCATCATTAACTGCAATAATTCCGGCAATGATCACGGCGCTTATAGCAGTCATAGGTGCGGTAGGCCCGGAGATTTGCGTATTAGTTCCGCCAAAAAGCGCAGCAAAAAAGCATATAAAAATAGCGCCATAAAGCCCTGCACTCGGCCCTAATCCCGAACTGACACCGAAAGCAAGTGCCAGCGGCAATGCAACAATTCCCGCTGTTATTCCCCCAAAAAGATCGCCCTTAAGATGCTTAAGTGTAAATAATTTTTCCATGCTTGCTAAGATAATTATTTAGAATTGAACAAAACGGACAGGACTTTAGCGGGCTAATCATGATGAGGCGCTTCATTAAGAAGGTAACTTTAAAAAGAATTAGCTATTACATCCGGATGGGATTCAAAATTATTATACCCAACTTTACTCTTGTATTTTTCTACTTTTGATACAACAATTCACAAATGAAATTAAAACGGCTGCTGTTAGTTTGTACGCTCATTGTTTTGTTCGCAGACTGTAATACATTTAAAAAAAGCCAGGTTATTGTACCCCAAATAGTAAAAGACACTATGGCAGTAACAAAGTCCGTCATAATTGATAATGCAAAGACTGATTCGTTTTTTATAAACCTGCTGCAGCAATACCCGCAATATTTTGCTGAAATAATTGCCAACAGGAAAGCCTGGAACGTCCAGGTTATTTACACCGAAATCAATCGCGATGAAAATAACGTTCCACACTTTGTCAATCATTATTTCAATGTAGATTCATCGGCATATTTTTATCCCGCCTCTACCGTTAAGCTTCCCACGGCATTGCTTGCGTTGCAAAGGCTGCATGAATTAAAAGATACCGGAATCAAAAGAAGTACCACGATGATTACGGAGGCGGCTTACAGCGGACAGACTGAAACATACAATGATCCACAAACCGAAGACGGAAGGCCAACCATAGAAAGCTATATTAAAAGAATTTTTTTGGTAAGTGACAATGAAGCGTTTAACCGTTTATATGAATTTCTTGGGCAAAAGTATATCAACGACGAATTGCATAAAAGAGGTTTCAACGACGCACAGATACTGCACCGTCTTGATATTTTTTTATCGGAAGACGAAAACCGTCACACAAACCCTGTGAAATTTCTTGATAGCAACAACAACGTATTCTACAGTCAGCCGCTTGTTTTTAACGAGGATAAATATGCTGAAAGGCATGATTCGCTTGGAGAAGCGCATTTTAGTGGTGGAGAGCTTTTACATTCCCCGATGAATTTTTCAAAGAAAAACAGGATAAGCCTTGAAGACCTTCATCAAATAATGCGAAGTGTAATTTTCCCGGAAAGTGTGCCTGCCGCTCAAAGGTTTAATATTACTGACAGCGATTATTTTTTTGCAAGAAAGTATATGTCTCAATTCCCCGGTGAATCAAATTTCCCCGCCTATGATTCAGCAAATTACCCGGATGCTTATGGAAAATTTTTATTGTATGGATCCCGTAAGGAGCCATTGCCTAAAGACATAAGAATATTTAATAAAGAAGGAGATGCTTACGGAGAACTTCTTGATATAGCCTACATAGTTGATTTTGATAAGAACATTGAATTCTTTCTGTCAGCGGCGATCAACTGCAATACAAACGGAATTATTAATGATGACAATTATGCTTATGATACACTTGGCTTTCCCTTTATGAAAAACCTTGGTGAAGTAATTTATAAATATGAATCAAAAAGAAAAAAACAATACGAGCCTAATCTTTCTTCTTTCAAAATAATTTATAACAAATAGCATTTTGACTGCTTTGCTCTATCACTTACTTTTGCAGCGTTTCAAATAAAAATATCCATGCAACTTTCTTCTCTCTTAAACAGGTTTAACGAACCTGAAACAATAAAAATGGCAAAGCTTGGCCGCGAGCTAAGAGCCAGCGGTATAGATGTGGTTGACCTTAGCCTCGGTGAACCTGACTTTAATACGCCTGAGCATATAAAGGACGCGGCGAAAAAAGCTATTGATGAAAACTGGAGCCATTACACGCCTGTACCCGGCTATCTTGAGCTAAGAGAAGCGATTTGCCGCAAGCTTAAAAGAGATAATAATCTTGATTATAATCCGCAGCAGGTGGTGGTAAGCACCGGCGCAAAACAAAGTCTTGCCAATGCAGTACTAAGCATTGTAAGTGATGATGACGAAGTAATTATTCCTACGCCATATTGGGTTACCTATTCTGAAATTGTACGATTTGCACGGGGCAAGGTTGTCTTCATACATACAACGCAAAAGGCGAAACTTAAAATCACGCCGCAGCAACTTGAAGAAGCCATCACGCCTAAAACAAAACTTTTTATATTTTCTTCTCCCTGCAATCCTTCCGGCGCTGTTTATACAAAAGGTGAACTGGAAGCATTGGCAAAAGTATTTCAAAAACATCCCGGCATTTTCATCATCAGCGATGAGATTTATGAATACATAAATTATGCATCAGATGGCGGCGAAGGGCACCAAAGCATTGCACAGTTTAGCGCTATAAAAAACCAGGTCATTGTTTTGAACGGCCTCAGCAAAGGCTTTGCCATGACGGGCTGGAGGTTGGGATATATTGCTGCGGATATTGAAATTGCCAAAGCTTGTGAAAAAATCCAGGGACAATTCACGAGTGGTACCAATTCTATTGCGCAGCGTGCAGCCATTACAGCGCTGGATTCCCCCTTGAATGCAACCGACGAAATGGTGAAAAGATTTAAAGAGCGCAAAGCCCGTGTAATGCAGCTTTTGACAGAAATGCCGGAATTAAAATATACAGAGCCCGATGGCGCCTTTTATATTTTCCCTGAAGTAAAAAGTTATTTTGGTAAAAAACACGGCAACGATATTATTAATAATGCCAGCGAACTTTGCATGTATCTTTTAAACGTTGCGCACGTATCCACGGTTACAGGTGATGCTTTTGGCCAACCGGATTGTATAAGAATATCTTTTGCAAATAATATGGAAAATATAGAGAAAGGGTTTATGCGGATCAAAGAGGGATTGGATAAACTGCAATAACAAAAAATGCATACATAATATTCCAATATTTCAGAGAATTCTACTAATTCAATCGCATCCTTTCTGAGAAAAAACGTCGATACGAACAAAGACAAATAGAGAGGTAGAGATGAAATTATAAAGTGTAGACGATATAGTTAGTATAAAGATCTTTCCTATATTCGTGGCATTTCATTTTTCAAATGCTTTTCTTTCCATTTCAAAAACCTTATTAGCTTCAAAATAGTAAGTTTCACTTTCACCCTCTTCTGTTTTTACCATCATTTTATCGCAATCGTTTTTATCAGAATTGCTTATGGTTTGTTTTTGTAAGTCTGCGCCAATCATGTTTAATATAAAATATTCTTCCTCTATTTGTGTCACATGCCAACCTGTTTCGCAAGTCTTTCCGTCACCACTTTTTGTAATTGAATATAAAAGTCCAAACTCTATGTCGTGATACTTTTTTTGGTTTGCAGTATCGCCAAGAATTTTATATGTCTGCTGTAGGTATTTATGAGCAAACATGCTGGTATAATCAATGCTCAACATAGCTTTAGTAAGTCTTACTACACTTTGATAATTTTTGTTTTCAACTTCAGTATAAACCTGCTTTTTTAGACTGTCGTAAATATTTCTTTTTTTACTAAACTGCTTGCTTTCTAAAAAGCTGTTTCTAAAGTCTGTGTAATCAATATCTAACTCTCCGTTTTCAAGCTGTTTGACATCCATTGAGTACTTGTCATCAAAAATTGGAATTTCAATTTTAATTTCTTGTCCAAAAACAAAAGATGTTAAGTGAAAAAAGAAAATTATCAGCAGTATTGTTTTGTTATTTTTCATTCTTTATTAATGCCTTCTGCCTTCATTGATTTTTTGTCTTACAATTTCAACTTCCTCATTTATAACTTCCAGGCTTAATTCATTGGTCTTAAAATTTTTTAAAAGGCGGGAGAGTTTAGATTCAATTCCTTCTTTTTCTAATTCTTTAGTTAGTTTAATTTTATCTTCTGCAGGTAACTGTTTTACCAAAGCAAGTACCTGATCAAATGACATATCTAACTTTACAGATGTACTCATAAATTACTTTTGATCAAATTTACAAAAATTAGTAGGCATGTGTAAGCAGTCAAATCATGAAGCGGGGGCTAAACCTTAATTTCTTTTTCCATTTCCAAAAATTTTTCATGCAATGCCAATACTTGCGGAATGATCATTTGATGTTCATTGTTTACAATAATGTAATCGCATAGCCGTAGTTTCTCTCCTTCATCCATTTGTTTTTTCATTCGCTCTTTCACCTGCGCTGCTGAAATATTATCCCTTGCCATAGCTCTCTGTATACGCAGTTCTTTTGGCGCATCAACACCTATTACATAATCAAGGTCTTTGTTTGAGCCGCTTTCAAAAATCAGCGCCGCTTCTTTTATAACATAAGGCGCTTTTTGTTTTTGCATCCATGCGGCTGCGTCTGCAATAGTAGCGGGGTGCACAAGCGAATTAAGTATAGAAAGTTTTTCGCTATCATTAAATACAAGGTTTGCAAGGAAATGCCTGTTTAGAATTCCATCAGTATAAGCGCCACTACCGAAATGATGTATGATGGTAGATTTTAATTTTTCATCTTCGGCCATAAGTCTTTTCGAAGCTTCATCAGCGTAATAGACGGGTATTCCCAGTACGGCGAACATTTGGGTAACTACGCTTTTACCACTACCGATACCACCTGTTACGCCGATTTTTAGCATTTGAAAAATGGGTAAAAATAATAGATTGTCTGGGTATTATTAAACTAAATAAAAAG
The DNA here is from genome assembly GCA_039931355.1 of Ginsengibacter sp. Taxonomy (GTDB): domain Bacteria; phylum Bacteroidota; class Bacteroidia; order Chitinophagales; family Chitinophagaceae; genus Ginsengibacter. The sequence continues at coordinate 7,436 of JBDTSD010000056.1, read as the reverse complement.
TTACTATTTTTACCGCGCAATGGAAAATCACGACCATAAAACTTACAAAATTTCCTGTAAGTATCCTTCTTCCCGGCTTTTTGTTAATCTGAAAGTTGTTAATTATAATAAAAAAACATTTTAGAAAGCAAAAAAATATCCGTGGCTCTCTATATTTAATCAAATACTTTAATAAATTTAATTCTCATTTATTGCAATAAAAAAACATCTATGCGCAAATTAGTCTTCACCCTTTTGTCTACCTTTTTTATTACTTTAGCCTTTGCTCAAACTCCCATTTCTCCAAATGTGCTGGCAGCACCGTTTCAGGGCCTGCATTTTGCTACAAAAGCTGACAATGCTATTGAGGGCAGCCCACTTTTATTTGATAACTGGAAAAGGGGAGAGGTCACTATGGACAACGGGGAAACCTTTCCGATTGATAAAATTAACCTGGATGCGGAACGGAACCTGTTTCTTTATTCGGTTCAAGATACGATTTATGAATTCCTGAGCGTGGTAAAAGAAATTAGAATCTTCGACTATAGTGATGAGAATAATCCAAACAAGGTGATGGTATTTAGACACAATGTGGATCCTGAATCTGACAATTTTGTACAAGTTCTTGACACGGGAAAAATAACTATTTTCCAAACATATTCTAAAAAGCCAGAGGGGGAAAACTATTCCAATGGTATTGTGAACAACACAAGAAAATATGCTTTGCATACGGCCCAGTATGCTTTAATAAAGAAAGTGGCGGTACCTATAAAATTTAGCTCTACTACACTGGAGGATCTTACTGCAGATAAGAAGAAGGAAGTAGAAGCCTTTGTAAAAGAGAACAAATTAAAAGTTAAGAAGCAGCCTGATTTCCTGAAGGCGATAGATTTCTATAATAGTATTGGTGGTTAGATTACAAATGCAACAGATTATTACAGTTTCCTCCATAGCAGGAGTGACAGCTTTTACTTAATGTCATTTTTGTTTGAACAAGTCAAATTTTTTTTTTCCTGTTCATTTTACACAGGCGCTTGTTAGATCATTTCATTTTCTAAATTTTCCCGGCATCGTTTTCGGTAACGTTTGCGTAAATAAATACAGTAATTGGGTTTGCACTTACCTAATATAAGGTTACAATTGTTAAATTGCAATCATATACTATGCATCGTAAAAAGCTGATTTTATTTTTTTGCTTGTACATTGTCAGTTTTAAAGAAGCTATTGCCCAGAACTACACATTGCCGGTTGTACAAAGTCCTTCTTTCAAAAAAGATACTTTCAACATTGTAACATATGGAGCCGTAGCCGATGGTATTACGCTTAACACAAAAGCGATAAGTGACGCCATAAATGCATGTAATAAAAACGGTGGAGGCGTAGTGCTTATCCCCCCGGGTATGTGGCTTACCGGCCCCGTCATTTTAAAAAGCAGTGTAAATCTCCACTTACAAAAAAATGCATTGCTGCAATTCACAAAAGATTTCGATGAATATAAATTGGTAGAAGGCAATTGGGAAGGGGTTTCGCAGATGAGAAATCAATCACCTGTGAGTGCAACCGATGCCACTAATGTTGCTATCACTGGTTTTGGAATTATTGATGGTAACGGCGGTGCATGGCGAATGGTAAAAAAAGATAAGCTGAATGAAACACAATGGAGAGACCTTGTTTCATCAGGTGGCATGCTCAGTGATGATAAAAAAACCTGGTATCCTTCTGAAAAATCTTTTAAAGGTTCACAGCTAAAAAACCCTGGCGTTATCTCTTCTGAAAAAGATGCGGCTTATTATAATGATATAAAAGATTTTTTGCGTCCAAATATGATTCTGCTGACGCATTGTAAAAAAGTTTTATTGGAAGGAGTAACCTTTCAAAATTCACCTGCATGGAATTTACATCCTTTGATGTGCGAGAATCTTACTGTGAGGAATGTATATGCGAAAAATCCATGGTATGCGCAGAATGGCGATGGTATTGATGTAGAGAGTTGCAAAAATGTGTTGATTGAAAACAGCACATTCGATGTAGGTGATGATGGCATTTGTATAAAGTCAGGCAGGGATGAAGCCGGAAGAAAAAGAGCCATGCCTACGGAAAATCTTTTAGTAAAAAACTGCACGGTTTATCATGCGCATGGCGGTTTCGTTATTGGCAGTGAGATGAGTGGCGGTGCAAAAAATTTATATGTGGAAGATTGTACTTTCATCGGTACTGATATTGGCCTTCGCTTTAAAACAACACGTGGCCGTGGTGGTGTTGTTGAAAATGTTTTTGTGAAAAATATCACCATGAAAGATATTGCAAGCGAGGCCATTTTGTTTGACATGTATTATGCAGCGCAGGATCCTGTTGCATTGGTTGGAGAAAAAAGAATGGCGCCCAAAGTGGAGATGAAACCGGTGACAGAGGAAACGCCTCAATTCAAAAATTTTTATGTAAAAAATATTGTGTGCGACGGCGCTGACAAAGCGGTTTTTATAAGGGGCTTGCCGGAAATGCATATCGCAAACATTTATTTGAGTAATATAACCATAAAAGCAAAAAAAGGAATTGATATCAGTGAGGCAACGGGTATACATTTTAAAAATGTGAAATTGATAACCACGGATACTGATCCTGTCGCGGATATTTTAAACAGTAACGATGTATCATTCGATAAGTTTATTTTCCCTGCCCCTTCTGAATTATTGTTCAGAGTCGGTGGAGAGAGAACGACCAATATTTCTATGGCCAATTCGGCAACTGATGCTGCAAAGCAAAAAGTGAAATTTGAATTTGGAGCAAATGAAACATCTTTAAAAATTAATTAGAACCCGCTATAAAATCCAAAGTAAAAACTATTCATCAAATAAAAATTTCATGGACGGATGAGAAATCTTTTTAGCCTTTTGTTGGTAATAACTATTCCCGTTTTGACGAACGCGCAAAGCATCCCTTCGTATGCGCAGGAAATGTCAAACACCGTCATGAAGCTATGGGGAGATTCTCCACAAGCTCAAGGCAAGTTTACCAAATGGACCTACGACCAGGATGTGATCTTACAGGGCATACAAGGCTTGTGGAAGGCGACTGGTGATGCAAAATATTTTGATTACCTACAAAAAAGTATGGGCTTTTTTCTTGACGATAGTGGCAACATCAGTACTTATGAATTTGATAATCTTACGCTTGATAATATTGCTCCGGGTAGGGATTTATTGCTGTTATATAATGTAACGGGAAAAAAGAAATACTACGATGCCGTACAGACTTTAAGAAAACAGCTTAACTCACAGCCACGTACAAACGAAAAGGGGTTTTGGCATAAGAAAATTTATCCTAACCAGATGTGGCTTGATGGCTTGTTTATGGCCGGGCCGTTTTATGCTGATTATGCAAACACTTTTCATGAAGATGCTGACTACGATGATATAGCCCATCAGTTTATATTAATGGAACAAAAAGCACGTGATGCAAATACAGGATTGCTGTATCATGGTTATGATGAATCGCGGAAAGAAAAATGGGCAAATGAAAAGTCCGGGCTTTCACCAAATTTTTGGGCTCGTGCTATGGGCTGGTATGGAATGGGATTGGTTGACGTGTTGGAAAATTTTCCTGCAGATCATCCGCAAAGAAAAGAACTCATTAATATTTTTAACCGCTTTGCTACTGCTACTATAAAAGTGCAGGATAAGAAAACAGGATTGTGGTGGGACGTTTTGGATAAACCTGGTAAAGAAAAAAATTATCCTGAAGCTTCGGCCTCGTGCATGTTTGTGTATGCGCTAGCGAAAGGTGTACGATTAGGATTTTTACCAAAGTCATTTCTTGCTGCCGCAAAAAACGGATACGATGGAATTATAAAAAATTTTATTAAAACAGATGATGGTCAAATGAATTTATATGGCACGGTGAGTGTGTCAGGGCTTGGCGGCAATCCTTATCGCGATGGCAGTTATGATTATTATACCCATGAGAAGGTGGTCGTAAACGATCCGAAAGGTGTTGGCGCTTTTTTACTTGCTTCCAATGAAATGGAAATGTTACCAACGCTTTCATATGGTAAAGGAAAAACTGTTCTGCTGGATTATTATTTTAATCATGAAACAAAAAAAGATGTAACGGGAAAAACAGTGCAATGGCATTATGTGTGGAATGAGCAGGACAATGGCGGATACTCAATGTTTGGAAACATTTTTCATAAATATGGTGTACAAACAAAAAGCCTTGATGAAGCGCCTACCCATGCAAATTTGAAAAATGCAGGCATCTATATTATAGTAGATCCTGATACTGAAAAGGAAAGCGATCAGCCAAATTATGTTCAACCCAATGACGTGGATGCAATTTATGATTGGGTGAAAGATGGGGGAGTTTTATTATTATTTAGTAACGATTCAGGCAACGTAGAGTTCACGCATTTTAATACCCTTGCAGAAAAATTTGGCATTGAATTTAATTATAATAGTAAAAATAAAGTAATAGGAAACCAGTTTGAAATGGGAACGATTCCCATCGCTGCTGATAACGTGATTTTTTCAAAGGCAAAAAAGGTTTACATCAAGGAATATTCTTCTCTTTCTATTCAATCCCCCGCAAAGCAAGTACTTACTAATGGCGACGATGTAGTGGCTGCAGTTGCTAAAGTTGGAAAAGGAACAGTGTTCGCAGTAGGTGATCCCTGGTTTTATAATGAATACACTGATGGTAGGAAAATTCCTATGGATTTGGAAAATTACAAAGCCGCAGAAGGTCTTGTGAAATGGGCCATTCTGCAAACAAAATAATTTGATAAAGTTTTTATTTTTTTATTGCTTTCTTTATTTTTTATTTCCCGACTATCAAAGAGGCGGGATATTATAGCAGATAATATGTTATTATATCAAAGAGAGATTGGAGGCTGGCCAAAGCATATCGGCTATGAAAAGATTGATTATACGAAACGATTATCCAAGGCTGTGGTATGGCGGATAAGTTTTATGAACTATGGCGAAACACGCGCCGGATGAATTGGTAAAAGTGTTTTTAAAAATATAGCCTTCTGGTCAAATATCTTACACTGCTGCCGGGTTTCCAGCAATCGGTGACTGATAAATTAAATTCGATTATTAAAAATTGAATGAGGGCAACGCTTGAAGCCGTTCATTCAAAGAAAATTTTTGTATGATGAAACACCAGGTGACCAAAGTACATCCGGGAGATAATGTGTTAGTTGCGCTGACTAACCTTGAAGAAGGTAATCAGGTAGAATATAACGGTGAGGTTTACACGATAATTGGGAAGGTTTCTGCCAAACATAAATTTGTAACAGTCGATGTGTATCCAACTGAAGAATTGTACATGTATGGGGTGTTGGTGGGAAAAGCACAATCTTTTATCCCAAAAGGATCGGCTATCACAACGGCAAACGTAAAGCATGCGGCAAGCGGCTTTGATGTAGGTGAAAGAAAAACAAATTGGCATAAGCCGGACATATCCAAATTTTCCGCCAAAACATTTTCAGGATTTCATCGCCCCGATGGTAAAGTGGGCACGGCTAATTACTGGCTCGTAATCCCCATGGTATTTTGTGAAAACAGGAACCTTGATGTTTTGCGTGAAGCATTGGTAAATGAATTGGGTTATGGAAGAAATCAAAATAAAAAAGTTGCTGTTTCAAAGTTGATTGATATTTATAAGAGCGGAAAAAGTGTAGATGAAATTTTGAATGCAGATATTTCTGTAGAGAAAGAAGAGGCAAAAAAGCAAAGGCTTTTTTCCAATGTTGATGGTATAAAATTTTTAACGCATGAAGGTGGATGTGGCGGTACGAGGCAGGATGCACAAGCACTTTGCGGGTTGCTCGCCGGTTACATTACTCATTCAAATGTAGCAGGAGCCACAGTTCTAAGCCTTGGTTGCCAGAATGCACAGGTTGAAATTTTGCAGGAGGAAATCAAAAAGAGGGATGATAATTTCTCAAAGCCGTTATATATACTCGAGCAACAAAAAATAGGAAGTGAAAACGAATTGATTTCCCAGGCAATAAAACAAACATTTGCCGGCCTGGTATATGCCAATACAATTGAGCGCAAGCCTGCACCTTTAAGCAAACTTTGTATCGGTTTGGAATGTGGCGGCTCCGATGGCTTTAGCGGTATCTCTGCAAACCCTGCGATTGGGTATACATCAGATTTATTAGTAGCGCTTGGTAGCTCCGTTATTCTTTCTGAGTTTCCTGAGCTTTGCGGTGTGGAACAAAATTTAAGCGACAGGTGTGTTACAACGGATACGGCTAAGCGCTTTGGGGATTTAATGCGTACATATAATGACCGTGCAAAAGCAGCAGGCTCTGGCTTTGATATGAATCCCTCACCGGGGAATATTAAAGATGGCTTGATTACCGATGCCATAAAATCTGCCGGCGCTGCCAAAAAGGGTGGTACATCTCCCGTAACAGACGTGCTGGATTATCCTGAAATGGTTACGAAGCCCGGATTAAATTTACTTTGTACACCGGGCAATGACGTGGAAAGCACAACCGCAGAAGTAGCTGCCGGCGCCAATGTTGTTTTATTTACTACAGGGCTTGGTACACCTACCGGAAACCCGGTAACGCCGGTGATTAAGCTTTCAAGCAATACCATTTTATATAAGAAAATGCATGATATCATTGATATCAACACGGGCACGATTATAGAAGGTGCAGAAACAATAGAACAAGCAGGGGAAAGAATTCTTGAATATATTATCAAAGTAGCAAGTGGTGAAATTGAAGTGAGTGCTGTAAGGCATTTGCAAAATGATTTTATTCCATGGAAGAGGGGAGTAAGCTTGTAAAATTTTTGCCGCGAATAGATTAAGATTCACGAGGAAGAAAAATATTACTTTGTGTTCCTTTGAGACATAACGCCTTCGTGGCAATCAAAAAATTATTTACACATTAGCGACAATTTTATGAAAAAGTTTTTAGGCCAGGATTTTTTATTAGAATCTAAAACAGCGAAAAAATTATTTCATGGCTTTGCAGAAAAAATGCCCGTGATAGACTACCACTGCCACCTGCCGGTTCAGCAAATAGCAGACGATATCAATTTTGACAACCTTACACAGATATGGTTGTACGGAGATCACTACAAATGGCGGGCTATGCGTGCAAACGGTATAGACGAAAGTTACGTTACCGGCAATAAAAGTGATTATGAAAAATTTGAGAAGTGGGCAGAGACAGTTCCTTATACTTTGCGAAACCCGCTATATCACTGGACGCATCTGGAGTTGCAAAGATATTTTGGCATAGATGAAATATTAAATCCTGGAAGCGCAAAGAAAATTTATGATACGTGCAGTAAAAAATTACAGAAGAAAAAATATTCAGTACGGAATTTGCTTCGTGAAATGAATGTGAAAATTGTATGCACTACAGATGATCCTACTGATAATTTGGAATACCATAAAAAAATAAAGGAAGATGGATTTGAAATAAAAGTGCT
>JBDTSD010000055.1:0-25452 GCA_039931355.1 Ginsengibacter sp. | reverse complement strand
TTAATTCAACATTTACAATTTCGCCGGTTTATGGTAGTAATATAATTTCATATTTGTGGACACCTCCCAACCAATTAAATTGTACCACATGTAGCTCACCTTCTGGTACTATTACTCAAAAAGAAACCTATACAATAACTGTCACTTCCGATAGTGGATGTGTAGCAAAAGATGATATTACCATTTATGTGGAATGTAAAGATGCGAATTTGCTTTTGCCAACTGCCTTTACACCTAATAACGACAATCTCAATGATGTTTATTATCCTTTGACACGCGGAATAAGCACTATTTTAAACTTTTCCATTTATAACCGTGAGGGGCAGCTTGTTTACCAAAAGAAAAATTTTCCACCCAATAATAAATTGTATGGATGGGATGGTACTACTAAAGGATCACTACGCTCTACTTCTGTTTATGTATATATAATAGAGGCTCTATGTGATTCAGGAGAAAAACTTAGTAAACGCGGAAGTTTTGTACTTGTACAATGATGCAGGTTCGCATTAAAGCTTGCCTTAAGTAACTTAAATTAAAGCAGAAAATATTTTCGTTCAAATTGAATTAGGCATTTACCAGATTTTTTACCCTATATCTGTTTCTTATTAGAAAAATAGTTTACCATCCGAGATTACCGCTTCCATTTTCTTTATGTGTTCTTTTGTTGGTGAGGAATCGTTGGGCTTGTTTACTCTTTCATCTTCTTCTTACCCTATACAATAGTCCTTGTCCAGTTCATCTAAAACAATGTTGGATAAACGAGGTGCGTAGCGGGTCGCTCCGTGGTACCTTATCGGGTAGCTTCTTTGCGGCGTGCTCATCAGGCGGTCATGTTTGTACCCCATTGGAAAATTTCTCAAATCCAGTTCTATAATCCATTAGTATCCTTCGATCAAGTTCGTTTGGACCCGCATTACTGCCTGATGCGCATTACGACAGATTGTATTTTTATTAAATTCATGTGATAGCATCGATAAGCCTAAAATCATGGTTATATTTACCGGCACAAATTTTTCTTCACCATAAAAAAATTTTATGCAACAAAATAATGAAAACAACGATTTACCTGATTCGATAAGAGATAAGAAAGAATTAGAGTCCGAGTCATCAACTTTTAATCTGCCGGAAGTATCCGATATACCGGGCCAGGAAAATATAAAACCAGCGCCAATGGGTGATCTTGCAGACGATACTATTTCTTCATCGGATGAAGAAGGGGATTCTATTTTTGATGATGATATTGATGAAGACATTGAAGAAAGCAATGATTCGAACGTTTCTGAAGAAGAAAAAAATGATTTAGAAGTAAGTGCTGAGGACATGCCTACAGAGGATGATATTAACCTCCGAAAGGCTGCCCTGGATAATGCCGATGAAGATGGTGTTTTACTTAATGAAAGTAGTTTTAAAGATAATATTTCCGGTGCGGGGTTAGACGTACCCGGTGCGGACAGTGATGATCTGGATGAGGAAATAGGTGAAGAAGATGAAGAGAATAATGAGTACAGCCTTGGCGGCGATAATAATGACTGATTAAGTGAAGATGAATGGGTTGCCAATAAACAAAAAATACTAAGGCTGTTCGAAAATAAATATTGTAATGGTTCGGTCAGTGCCGGACCATTTTTCTGTTAACGTTAACGAGTTTTTTAATTTTTAAGTTCATTTTTACCATGGGCTCTGGCTAATTGTTGAACGGTAGCCCTAACTTTTTCCTGATTTCTTTCTGATCTTTGCCGACGAGACAATTTAAAGAAATGGAGATTTATTGATACAGATTGGAATTTACTCTAAGAATTAATCTATCACAATCATATAGTTAAGACTATTTAATGAAAAGATTTATAAAGAGATATCAAAAACAGAGAGTGCGAAAAATTACCTTTTTAAAAAATATTAATTTATTTTCACTTCCTCATAAAAAAATAGGTCCTTCTGTAGAAACAGAACGACCTTTACGATTGCTTGATATGAGACTCTTTAAATGTATTGTTTATAAACCAGATAATAATTTGAAGAATGTTTCACCACTCTTATTATTTGTTTTTTTTTGTTTGTTTATTTCTACAGCAAACTTAGTCCGTGTTGGGATAGCTCACAATACAACTTATTTCTTATTCTATCATGCCAGAAGTGTTGGTAGTTTTTCGCAATCCTTTACCAGTATGTATTCCACGTTAAATTTCAGATGATGCCCAACCGCTTTTCCGATACATTATTTCAGCTCGTGCATTCTCTTGAGAAATCAGAAAAACGGCATTTTAAGCTTTATATCAAAAGGAGTTCCTCTAAGGAAGATCTAAAGATTATACGGTTATTTGACGCATTAGATAAGCTTAGTGAGTATGATGAGAAACAATTGCTCAAAATATTAAATGATATAACCAAACCACAGCTTTCTAATCTAAAAACTCATCTTTATAAACAATTACTTGCAAGCTTGCGGTTATTAAAAACGACTGATAATATAGATCTGAAATTAAGTGAACAATTGGATAATGCACGCCTGTTGTATAATAAAGGGCTAAAATTACAAGCCTTAAACATCCTGGAAAAAGCCAAGGATTTGGCAAAGACCAATCAAAAAATGAATTTCCTTGTCCAGGTTATTTCACTTGAAAAGAAAATTGAAACGTTACATATTACCAGGAGTTCTCTCGAAAGAACCCAGCTGCTTACTGAAGAGGCACTTGATATAAGTAGCCATATAGACAGAGTAACCAGGTTATCTAACCTCGCCCTGTTGCTGTACCGGTGGTACGTACAAAATGGGCATGCCCGTAATGAACAGGATGAAAAAGGGATCAGGGAATACTTCAAAAATTCTTTACCTGCTGATGGTAATGCTATTCATGGCTTTTATGAGAAATTATATCTCTACCAAAGCTATTGCTGGTATGCATTTATAAGACAGGATTTTTTAATGTACTATCGGTACAGCCAAAAATGGATTGACGTCTTTGATGAAGATAAAGTTATGATAGCAGTGGAAACCGGACACTATATAAAGGGAATGCATAATCTTCTAAACGCTCATTTTGATCTTCGAAATTTCGAAAAATTTGAAATTACCCTGAGGCAATTTGAGAAGTTTGCCGGGACACCCATCGCGAATCAGCATGATAATTTTAGAACCCACACTTCTATCTATATAAATAGTGCCCGGCTAAACCAATACTTAATGAAGGGCGATTTTGTGAATGGCATAACTATAGTTCCTGAAATAGTGGCGAAATTAAATGAGTACGCGTTGTTTGTGGATGGCCATCGCATTCTTGTTTTCAATTATAAAATAGCCACTCTGTATTTTGGTGCCGGAGATTATGCAACAGCAATTGATTTTCTTCACAAAATAATAAACGATAATCATAGTGGCTTACGGATAGACCTGCAATGTTATGCGAGGCTTATGCACCTGCTCTGCCACTACGAACTAGGAAATGAAGAAATACTTGATTCATTAATAAAATCTGTTTACCGCTTCATGGCGAGGATGAAAAATCTTACCGTTGTTGAAGAAGAAATATTCATCTTTCTGCGCCATTCAACAAAGATAAGACCCAAAGAATTGATGCCTGAGCTTAAACAGTTCCTCGAAAAAATTAAGCACCTGGAAAAAAATCGTTTTGAAACCCGATCATTTGCATACCTCGATATTATCTCGTGGGTTGAAAGTAAAGTGTATGGAAAACCTATGAGTGAAATTATTAAAAACAAATACCTGAAAAGCAGGCATCGAAAACGTGAACCTTCAAATGAAAAAAAATCTGCTTAAAATTCTTTATTCAATCACTCTCTGTTCCCGTATTCAGAATTGACTGAACATACATACAAAATACACGCTATTGAATAAAAAATAAAAATAAAAGTCCTGGTTGAATTTTCTATTATTGCGAAACTTTGTACTCTTTATTTATTTGGTTGTAGTCAGTAATGAAGTTATTCGACTTGCCGTCTCTATCAAAAATAGATTCCCAGGTGCTTAGGGGTTCCCAAATAAATGTTCCTTTCATACCATCACCCGGAAGGGTAAACGCAATTTTATTTACCTCGGATTTTAATTGTGAATATTCGGCAACTATCACTGGCTTATCATATTTCTTTTTTAAAGCCGTGAGATTACTTTGAAGATCCTGCAATGTGCCATGCCATTTAGGATAATACGATTCGCCTATTACATCAAATGTTACCCCGCGATTAAGCATATTATCCAGGAAAAATTCCGACTCTGCATTTTGGCCACCTAAAGCAATGTGCAACAAAGTAATGATGGAAGGATCAACTTCTTTTACAGCAGCCATTGCCGCTTTCAAGAGAATTGCAAGACTATCCAGGTGCTGCACATTCCCGTCAGGCCATATTATACCGTGGTTGATTTCATTACCAGTTTGCACCATATCAGGCAAAGTCCCCTGCGTTTTAAGCGCCTTCAAAACATTCTTCGTATAATCATGAACCTTATCGGTTAACCGGGAGAAATTTAATTCTTTCCACGCCTCTGGCTTAAATTGTTTACCAGGATCTGCCCAGGTATCGCTATAATGAAAATCAAGTAAAAATTTTAGTCCGGCTTTTTTAATGCGCTTCGCCATTTGCAATGTATGATCCAAATCACAAAAACCTTTTTTTGGCGAGTAGCCGCTATCGTTAGCTGGATCAACAAACAAACGGAGCCTTATATAATTAAAGCCATGATCTTTTAAAATTTCAATGGCATCCTTTTCTTTCCCATTGTCAGAAAATTTTATTCCTCTCTCTTCCAACTCAGGTAAAAAAGAAATATCCGCTCCCAAAATTTTACCGGTAGGTTTTAAAGATGAAGCTGCGAACTTGTTGCTATACTTATCGCTGCTCAAAGCCGGCTTTCCTGTCCTTACGGTAATAATATCCGTTGATCCGTCCCACAATCCTTTTGAGGATGCTTTGAATTTTATTATACCTGCTTCGCTTCCAGCCTGAACTATCACCTGGCATTTTCCATTGAATAATGAACGTTGCCAATTTCCGTCAATGCATTTATCTGCTTCATGACTACTGGGGTCGCCGTTGCCTACGCCAATTATTTTGGCGTCCCCAGTCAAAGTAAATTGAATAAGATTATTGGCATCCGGCACTTCACGGCCTTGTTTGTCTATCACTTTTACATTAATAACGGTCGCATCCTTTCCATCTGCCAGCATGGTTGTTTTATAAGGTGTAATTACCACTTCTGCCGGATCACCTGTTGTTTCTACGCTGGCAGTAAGTTTTCTTCCATTCTTATTAGCAACTGCGGATAGTGTTCCCGGTTCGTAATTTACTTTCCATTGCAGGTGGCTGTTTCGTGGCATATCTTTTTTGCCAAGGCTTTTTCCATTTAGAAATAATTCGACGTTATCTGCATTACTATTTACCCATACGTCAATTGGCTGCCCTTCTTTACCTTTCCAATTCCAATGTGGAGAAATATGCAACACATCTTTATCAGTCCACCATGATTGATAGTAGTAATAAATGTTCTTGGGGAAACCGCACATATCCATAATACCAAAATGCGAATTGACGTTGGGCCATTGATAAGGTGTGGGCTCACCACGATAATCAAAACCCGTCCAAACAAAACCACCCATCCACCATGACCGCGTAGCAGCTAATGACCACCATTGTTCAGCTGTATTTGCCCACCACGGCGCAGTTATATCTTCATCGGGAACGTAGGCATTGATGGTATCTTTTATATAAATACCTCTTGTTGTAACTGTGCTTCCCATTTCAGTTCCAATAATAGGTTGTTCAGGATGGTCTTTATGATATGGATTAACACCCAAAACACGATAATTAAATCCTCTCACAGGAATCACTTCATTCACACCTTTATAAATATTTGCTACATCAGCTCCATAGGTACTTGTGCGGGTAGGGTCGAGTTCTTTTTGCTTTGCTAATAAAGTTTGCGCAATGCGTTTACCCGTGCTCGTGGTATGCACGTATCCTTCTTCATTACCTATTGACCACATAAAAACTGAAGCGTGGCTGCGGTCGCGAAGTATCATTCTTTCAAACTGATTTAAATATTCACTGCCGCTATTTAAAAGGCGTGTTTCATCAAGTACAAGCATCCCGAGACTGTCGCAGGCATCCAGCAGTTCCGGAGTAGGTGGGTTGTGCGTAGTACGATACGCATTAGCGCCCATTTCTTTTAACAATCCTATTCTGTAATACTGCAAGTAATCCGGCAAGGCACTTCCCACACCTGCATGGTCCTGGTGATCGCAAACACCTTTTACTTTTACATATTTTCCATTTACAAAAAGGCCTTTGACAGAAATATCAATTGTTCTTACGCCAAATCTTTTTTTCTCGGTATCAATTGTTTTTCCATTGCTTTTTATGGTTGTGATCACCCGGTATAAATATGGATTCTCAACAGACCAGAGGTTTGGATTACTTAAATTAATTTTTTGCTTTAATGTTTTAATTTCATTGACGTTCAATGAAACGGTTTGTTCATCTGTTTTAGCTAAAACTTTGCCATCACGGTCGGTAATAACAGAGGAAACAGTGCAGTTTGAAGATGTCAAATTTTGATTTTCAATTGGCACTTCTACATTTATCACAGCATTATTATTCTGAATATTTGTGTAAACGAAAGCGCCGTCATTGGCAATGTGTACATTGTTATATTCATTAAGCCATACATGCCTGTAAATGCCTCCACCTTCATAAAACCAGCCTTCATATTGTGAGGCGTCCGCACGAACTACTATTACATTTTCTTTATCAAAATTTATAAAATCAGTGATGTCATAAGCAGCGCCAATGTAGCCACTCTTATTATTGGCTATATAGATTCCATTGAGCCAGATATTTGCATCACGAAAAATTCCATCAAACTGAATTTGAAAGCGATGACCCGAATCACTTTTGTTTATTAGAAAAGTTTTTCTATACCAGCCAATACTTGTCTCCGGAAATAAGCCACCAACAGGCTTATAGCCATGTGCCAGCACGTCGTTATTAGGTGAGTTTACAAAAGGAAGCTCTACCACCCAGTCATGTGGCAGGTTTAAAGAGCGCCATGTTGAGTCGTTAAATTTTGGATCAATTGCAGTACCATCTGCTTTGCCTGTTTTTGAAAAAATATTAGCAATAGAATAATTAAAATCTTTTGTGGGATCATCGGCACTGCCTAAATGAAATTTCCAACCGTCATCAAAATTCATGTGCCTGGCAGGCAATAAATTTTGAGCAGCACAATGATTGCCGGGATAAATCAATAAAAAAATAAGGCTGAATACAAGAGTAAATAAGTTCCTCATAAAAGCATTTATGTAAATAAATAAAATAGTAATAAATGTAACTGAAATTATTTAAAAGCGTCTAACGCTATTGTAGGCTTACGGGAGTTATCAAAGGCTCCCGGCGTATAACCCTGCCAGTTATTTATGCTCCCGGCTCCCAATATAAAACTCCTGGTCCTTTGGTAACGGATTTTACTTTTATTATAAAATCGCTTATGAATGAATTGTAATTATGACTATTAAATTATAACTGTTAAATGGTCCTAATTTAAGCGGGCGCCGCCGGTTGGCGATACACCCAAAATATTGAAAACGTTGCTTTTTGAATAAGTGATTGTGAATGTCCTCGCAGATCGGTTCCTGTATAAGGTGATTGAGCTATCAGTGATAAGACGGCCAAATAATCAGCGAAAAAAAGATGGAAGCAATGAGGTATGTTCTGTAAGAGCCTGCATGCACCCCACCTTTAGCTGATAAATATCTCTTACAAAATCCTGACTATTCCTGCCCTTAATCGTATCCCGGTTTTGTTTTGATCACCGTTCATTTCATTGATCACCGGCAGAGAAAGTGTAAATGGCATGCTCCATTTACCAAAGGAAATGCTGGTACCAACCGTTGCGAAACCTCCGTAGTAACCTGAGTTTTCATCCACTTCATGGTCTTCTTTTATTTTATCCAGCCATTCGCCATAGTACCCTGTAAAAACACTCCAGCTAAAAGCCGGTGCAGCTTTCTTAAATGAACTGTCAAGCATGCAAACGAGGTGTTCCCCTTTTAACTTGTATGCCAGTGAAATATTGTGAGCAGCTAAACTTCCATAATAGTTTCCACCGAATCCATTGGTGGTGTATTTGAACAAGGCATTGCCCTGCAGAATAAAATTGCTCCAGATTTTGGAAAACATAATTCCCGCCATGGGGTCGTACGAGCCAGAGCCAACTACTACAGTAGTATTATCAAAGTTTGAACTCTTGCGGGTACCGGCAGGCAGCTCGATACCGCCTTGCAATGCGAGATTGAAATTATTTTTCGAATACACAGCAAAGCTGCCCAGCAGAATGAGGTCGCCCGCTCCCCCATCGTTACCGGTGTTGGTATGCAGGAATACATAGGGCAATATGGCGGCAATAGTAATTTTATTTGTAATACCATAGCGTACACCCGCGGTAGCGATGAACATGTGTTTAAGCAATTTCTCATCCTCTTCCAGTGCATTACCGTTTTGTATGTTGCGGTAATCACCGTACGCTTCTATTATCATCTCGTGTTTGGGCAATGTAATTATGCCTGTATTATAATCACCATTAGAAGAGCCTGCACCGGCACCGGCACAACAGGCGCATTGGCCGAACCCATTGACTGCGGCCAATGCAACAGCAATAAACAATAGTATTTTTTTCATTGTATGAATTTAAATTTGAGCAATAAGAATTTACCCGCGCTAAGGCCGGGCACAATTAAACTAAACTGGTCAAGTTAAAATCCGGCGGCTGTAAAAATGAATGGAGATGGCCAGGTAGCAGCAGGCCGGAAACACAAACTGCATGCTGCGATTGATGGACCTTATATGCGAAGCATGGCCTGTAATTATTTTCGACAATAAAATTATCTATGTGCCTTTCCCGGGAAACAGAGAGAGGCATCTCTTTCTGCCGGCTGCCCGTATCCGCCTTATTCAATTGCTTTTGCAAATAGCATTTACCATTACAATGCAATTGTGGCTTCGCCTTGTTCTCGCAATATTTACTGGCGAGGATAGACTGGTCTAATTTCCAGTAAACAATATACCCCGCTTTGTACACCATTTGCCAGCTCAGCAAAAGCAGGAGTAATATGGCGGCTATTTGTTTCAATACAGAATGCAGCGATTTAAGTGTGCTAAATTATTCAATTAGTTTTTATCGAACAGTGATATCACCCTAAAAACGGTGATATCCCATACAAGGTTGCCTGTTTGCTATTTATCAAAAACCAGAATGAAAACCCTCTAAACAATGCTATAGGTTTTTTTTAAATTGCCTACGTTGTTGTCCTGTTCAAAATATAGTTTACCTAATTACCAATTTTGAAAAAGCTACTAATCTTTGATCACGATCCGGATATCTTAGACCTGGTACAATATGTATTGTAGAAAGCAGGCTTCGAAGTGCATACCCTCAATTCAGGTTTCGGCCCCGGGCTAAAATCACCCGGTGTAATCCCAATGCTATTTTACCTGACATCCAGTTTCCCCGCAGGCCAGGTAAAAATGACAAAAATTAATATATACTGCCTCCAATGAAGTAATCTGTGTTAGTATTAACTTTGCCCGCTTATGAAAAGCCAATATCCCGGGCTATTTAGCGCGTTGTCATTTCCGGGCCTTATTCTATTGCCTGATTCTCCAAGGTTTACCATAAAAGAAGTAAATGCAGCCTTCCTGCGGGCAACAAATACAAAGGAAACGGACTGGAATGGAAAAAGCATATTTGAGGTAACCACGCCCTTATTCTTCCATGGCGCCCCAGCCATTAGAGAATCGCTGGAACAAGCTTTAAGAACAAAAGCCCCGCAAAAAATGGGCGGCCAGGAAAACAGTTCTGACGGTCATAATTATGGTACCCAATCCGCTCCGGACGACTGTATTGAAAACATTCCTTTAATGGATGAAAGTGGAATGGTAACAGGGATTTTTCAAATGATAACCCCTTGTATAGGAAATAAAATAAAATCAGCCGGCCCACAGAAAGCGGCAGAATCTCTTCCCCCATCCGCAAGCACTATTCTCCATCTCAATAAAATAATGGATGCCTCACTGGATGTAATATGCGTGATAGATGAGGCGGGATATTTTCGCAGGATTAATGCCGCATGTGAAATAGTGTGGGGTTATAAACCAGAGGAGCTTATCGGCAGATTATACACAGATTTTATTTATCACGAAGACCATGCAGATTCAAACTCCACAGCAGCGCGGCTGATGGCAGGTAATAAATTTAATTACTTTGAAAACCGGTACATACACAAAAATGGCAACCTTGTACCAATGGAATGGCGGGCAAGCTGGGTAGCGGAAGCTAAAACAAGAGTAGGAATTGGCAGGGACATTACGGAAAAGAAAACAGCCCTGGAGCAATCACACCTGAACGAAATGCGCTTCAGGGCATTGGTACAGGAAGGCTCTGACCTGATAGCCATATTAGATGAGGGCGCTAATTATACTTATGTCAGCCCCACTTCACTTTCAATATTGGGTGTGCATCCCGAAGAATATATCGGGAAAAATTTATTTGAATTTATTCACCCTGAAGATAAGGGATCTGTAGTTGCTGCTTTTGACCAGCTTCAAACTGCAAGGCAGGTTAAGAACATCGAATTTCGTTTTAGGAATCACGAGGGCGGTTGGAGATGGATTGAAACTACCATCACTAATTTGATAAATGATGCGGCAGTAAAAGGAATTGTTGCCAACTCCAGGGATATCACAGATCGCAAAGGCATAGAGCAGGCAAATAGCTTCAAAGCGGAGCTATTGAATACAATAGGACAAGCGGTAATAGCAACCAGCCTGAAAGGCACTATAAATTTTTGGAACAAGGCTGCAGAAAATATTTATGGATGGGTGGCTGATGAAGTAATTGGGAAAGATATAAATGATATAATTCCTTCGCTGCAATCGAAGGCGAGGGTTGCGATGATCATGCGGCAATTCAAGAGCGGGCATTCCTGCTCCGGGGAATTCTTAGTACAACTCAAAGACGGAGGTGAATTTCCGGCTTTTATTACTGATGCTCCCTTTTACGATAGGGATGGCAAACTTACCGGCATTATCAGTATTTCCTCGGATATAACGGAACGCAAACAGGCGGAAGACGAACTGCGAAAAACTGAATCGCGCTACCGTACACTGTTTGAGCAAAACCTTGCCGGGGTATATACTTCCACCCTGGGTGGCATCATCCTGGATTGCAACACCGCCTTTGCCAAAATGCTTAAATACGATTCTCCTGTTGAACTGCTGGATACAAAAGCCGTAGATCTTTATTTTTCTCCGGGGGACCGGGATGCATTTATCCTCGCCGTATCAAATGAAAAGAAATTATATAATCATGAATACATTCTAAAATGTAAAGATGGATCTCCATTATATGTAATAGAAAATATTGTATTGAGGGAAGACGCCCTCTCGGGCGAAAAAATTTGTGATGGAATTCTTATAGATATTACTGAAAGAAAGCTTGCGGAGCTGCAGTTAAAATATGTAAACGAACGTTTTACTAATGTAAGTAAGGCGACCTTTGATGCAGTATGGGACTGGGATTTAAACACAAATAATCTTTACCTCGGGGATGCTTTTGAGCACTTATTTGGATACAAACTGGAAAAAAATGAAACCAATATTTCTACCTGGTACGAGCACCTGCATGCTGAAGACGCGGAAATGGTAATGAACAGCATTAACCAGGTAATAAACGATGCAAACAATAATCACTGGAAGCAGGAATACCGGTATATAAAAGCGAATGGAGAAATAGCGTTTGTTGTTGACAGGGGTTTTGTATTACGCGATGAAAAAGGCCAGGCTTATCGCATGGTAGGCGCCATGCATGATAGTACCAAACGCAAAATGAATGATTTTGCTTTGCAGCAAAGCGAAGCAAGACACCGCGGACTTATTGTATCGCAGACTAATTATTTGATTCGAACTGATCTTGAAAGCAATTACTCCTATTATAACGACAAATATTTCAGGGACTTCGGGTGGTTATATGATGGTAAGGATTTATTGGGCAGCTCGCCAATGAAATCAATCATGGAATATGATCAAAAAAGAGTCATGGAAACGGTTGAAAAATGCCTGGCGAATTTGAACCAGGTGTTCCAGGTGGAAATAGACAAGCCTTCGAAGGAAGGTGGTGTCAGGACAACAATATGGGATTTTATTTGCCTAACGGATGCAGATGGTCTGCCTGCAGAAATTCAATGTGTGGGCATTGATATTTCAGAACGTAAACTGGCGGCTGACGCTATCAGGCTCAGTAACGAGCGCTATGATATGATTGCAATGGCAACCAATGACTGCACCTGGGATTGGGATTTAATTAAAAACGAAGTAGAGCGTCCCGGGAGAAAACTTGAATGCTTGTTGGGCTATAATGAAATTGAAGCCGCAGAGGTTGATGAATTTTGGAGACAACATGTTCACCCGGACGACTGGATGAGGATAAATAAAACACGCGATGTAATCTTTAAAAATCCGCGGGAGAAATTCTGGGAAGATGAATATCGTTTTTTAAAACCTGATGGAAGTTATGCCCTCGTGTATGACCGGGGATATGTAATTCGTAATGCGCAAGGTAATGCAATAAGGATGATCGGCGCCTCGAGGGATATCTCGAAAGAAAGAGAGAATGAAAGCGAATTAAAAAAACTAAATGATCAGTTGCAAAAAAGAGCAAAAGAGCTGGCGGACTCGAATGCAGAATTAGAGCAATTTGCCTATGTGGCTTCGCATGATTTACAAGAGCCGTTACGCATGGTAACCAGCTTTCTTACACAGTTAGAACACAAATACGCGGATATAATTGACGATAAAGGGAAAAAATATATTGAGTTTGCTGTGGATGGAGCGAAGAGAATGCGGCACCTAATTCTTGACCTGCTTGAATATTCAAGGGTGGGTAAAACAGAAGATGACAAGGAAGACATTGATGTAAATGACCTGGTTAAAGAAATACAGGTTCTGTACAGAAAACAGATAGGAGAAAAGGGAGCTGTATTTATTACTGCTGAATTACCCGTTATACATTCCTATAAGTCGCCGGTGCGCCAGGTGTTTCAAAATTTGATTAGTAATGCCTTAAAGTACTCTCACACTGAGACACCTGTACAAATACAAATAATATGTGAAGAGTTAATAGAGCATTGGCATTTTATCATAACTGATAATGGCATTGGTATCGAAAAAGAATACTATGACAAAATATTCATCATTTTTCAGCGGTTACACACCAAACAGGTATTTCCGGGAACAGGCATGGGGTTGGCGATTACTAAAAAGATAATAGAAAACCTGGGTGGCGAAATATGGCTGAATTCAACGCCAGGCAAGAGCAGCAGCTTTCACTTTACTATCTCAAAATGATAATATCACATAAAAAACATTGCAAATAATAATTGGTAAAAAACCAAACTGAATACCCCAATATTGTTACAATGCGGGAAGCCAGGTTGAAGACGCCGGATAGTTTAAAGATTTTCGATTTGCTATTATTCGTTCAAATCATCTTCTTTAGTAATTCAAAAACCGGCACAAATAAAAACATAGCTAAATCAAAATAAATAAGGCAGGATTTTACTTTATCGTTGCAAAAGCACTTTCATGAAACCCATTCACATTTTATTGATAGAAGACAACGAAGGTGATATAGTGCTCACTACTGAGGCGTTAACGGAAGGGAAAGCTGTTCCCAGGATTAGTATTGCACGCGACGGAGAGGAGGCTATTCAACTTTTGAACAAAACAGATCGCCAATCTTTAAAAGATATCCCTGATTTAGTATTGCTTGATATAAATCTGCCTAAAAAAAAAGGCCACGAAGTACTTCATCACATTAAACAACAGGCCGCCTGAAAAAAATTCCGGTGGTTATTTTAACAACCTCCTCTTCTTTAAAAGACTTAGAAAGTGCTTATAACGGCTATGCGAATTGCTATGTTACCAAGTCAGTTGAAATCCGTGAATTCACCGAGACAATTGCAAAGCTGCAGGAATTTTGGACAAAAGTAGTGGCTTTGCCCGGGGCAAATTAACAGGCATACTCACCTTCATCTCCGTTTTGTCGAATAATTGTAAAGTTGTAAAACTTACAAAAAACTCTGCCATTTTTACCGCGGTCACCCCATCAATACATTTCTTCTGCCACTGATTTTTTAATACTCTTAACGATAAAGGGCGTGTTTTCTTAAAATAACTTTAAAACCTTCCTTAATCAGTGATTGCGAAGGTCTTAGGTACTTGTATTGTCGTATATTCTATTGTAAAAAATCTAATAATAAAACAAAAATAAAATATTATGAAAAAAACATTTTTATGGTCATTAATACTGGCCGGAACTTCATTTATGTACGCAGGTTGCTCGAAGGAACCTTTAAAAGATTTAACCACGGAAGAGTCGCGCATTTATATTACAGATCACGATTCCTCTATTATTTTTTCTGACTACAAAACATATAGTATCGCGGATTCAGTTGCCATTATTCAAAATGGGCAAGCAACACACCAGTTAGATAATTCTGATGCTGCTTACATTGATGCAGTAAAAAAATACATGACTGCATCAGGTTTCACCCTGGTAGCTAAAGATCAAAATCCTGATCTTGGTGTGAATGTAAACCACATCATAAATACTTCAACAGGAGTTATAAGTTATGGAGATTACTGGGATGACTATGGTGGATATTGGGATCCGTATTATTGGGGCTATGGCGGCTATGGATATTATGTTCCTTATGCATATAGCGTTTATCAAATAAATGAAGGTGCAATATCCACAGATATCCTCGACTTAAAAGATGCAGCTACAAAAAACAAGATTGATGTAGTATGGACAGGATTGATCAGGGGACCGGAAATTTTTAATGCAAACGTTGCAGACAGCCAGGTTAAAGCTTTATTTGACCAATCACCTTATTTGAAAACTAATTAAATCTCTAATATGAAAAATATAAAAATTGCATTTTTTGCCTTTGGCGCCTTTATGCTCTTATCATTGAATACCAGTGCCCAAAAAGGAACATTACAATTAAATCTAAATTACAACTACGGTTCACCGTTAGGTTCATTCAACAGTGACCTTGTAAGTGATGGCTCTCCGCGTGGAGGACGAGGCTCTGTTATGTATTCATTTACTAACCGGCTTTCTGCAGGACTGGAATCAGGGTTCCAGGATTATTATCAAAAATACCCGAGAGACCTTTATCACTTTCCTAATTCGCAGGAAGTATCGGCAGTATTAACGAATTCAATTCAGACAACTCCACTCCTTTTAAAAGCTAAATATTTCTTACTACCATCGAGTGCAGTTAAGCCCTATGTTTCTGTTGGAGCAGGCGCAAATCTTGTTGATTTTAAGCAATACTTTGGCGAATTTGGCAGCGGCCAAACAAACTTTGGGTTTCTTGCACAAGGCGGCCTTGGCGTAATGATACCATTTAAAAAAGATGGAAAGTCAGGCATCAATATTGGAGCCTCTTATGAATATGCGCCATACAAAAAGAATGGATACGCCAACCTTAATACAATGAACCTTCAGGCTGGTGTAGTTTTTCCAATACACTAAGTTTCAACTAGTTTATATTACAAAAAAACTCCTGCATTTTCAGGAGTTTTTTTTATGAATATTTGTGAAATACCTGCAATAGGAGCCGGGTTATTCCGTACTTAAAATCTTTAATTCTGTCCTCCTGTTCAATGCTTTTCCTTCTTCTGTTTTGTTGTCAGCAACAGGGTTGGCTTCTCCATATCCTTTGAATGAAAGGCGTTCATTTTTCACACTTTTATTCAATAAATAATTTACTACCGAGACGGCTCTCCCGGTTGACAGTTTAAGATTATCTTCCGGCTTGCCTACATTATCAGTGTAGCCACTTATCTGGATTTTAACGGTTGGGTTTTCATTTAAAAATCTTACCACATTATCAAGTTCCGTTATTGATGCAGGCTTTAGTTCTATTTTCTTTGAATCAAAAAAGACATTTTTTAATATGATGTGTGCATTGGCTTCTATTGGTTGCAAAGGAATGTCTGCCTCAAACGTAGAATCCGGCGATGTTTCACTAATGTTATAATTTTCTGAGAAAAATAAATAGCCTTTCCGTTTTACATTAAATGCATAATCTTTCCCTACAGGCAATGTTACAAGATAATTACCATCTTCATCAGTCTGCAGCCTGCTTACAAGTTTTCGTGTATTCACGTCCGTTAGTTCTACTGAAGAAGGCAAGCCTTGCTTTGTTTTATTATCAAAAACTTTTCCCTTCACCCACAAAGTCTTCAATGGCCTTAGGTCTTCTCTTAATTGAAAAGTATAAATATCAAGTCCGCCCTTTGTATCGCTGCGGTCGCTTGAATAGTACGCAGTTTTACCATCTGCAGCAACCACCAACGAACCTTCATCATCAATGGTATTTACAGGATAGCCAAGATTTTCAGGCTTGCTCCATTTGCCATCAGGCAACTTTCTTGTTACAAAAATATCTGGCTTCTCGCTATAACAGTCATGCCCATTCGAATTAAAATATAAAGTCAGATTATCCGCGTGTATGAATGGAGTGCTTTCATCGCCGGACGTATTTATTTCCGGACCAAGGTTCAGTGGTTCTTCCCATTGGCCATTATCATTTCGATGGCATACCCAGATATCCTTTCCGCCAAAGCCCCCGGGAACATTGCTGCTGAAATACAAATCTCTTTTATCAGGAGACAACGAGGGGGTTGATTCCCAGAATTCAGAATTTACATTCGCCCCTAAATTTTGTGGCTCGCTCCAGCCATTTTTGGTGAGGTAAGAAATATAAAGATCACAACTACCCAGTCCTTCGGGGAAATTGCAGCCGGTGAAAACAAGCCATTGTCCGTCCTGTGAAATATTTTGTGCTCCCTCATTAAAGGTAGATGAATTGATACTTCCAGGCAAAGGGAAAGCCTTACCCCATTTACCATTTATTAAATCACTCTCATAGAAATCTTCATTCCTGTTTATCCGTTCTGTGAAGATTAATTTCTTTCCATCGATAGTAAGCGAAGGAAAATATTCCAGTGCCGGGGTATTAATGCTGTCGCCTAAATTTACCGGGTTAAAAACATAGTT
This sequence comes from Ginsengibacter sp., assembly GCA_039931355.1. GTDB lineage: Bacteria > Bacteroidota > Bacteroidia > Chitinophagales > Chitinophagaceae > Ginsengibacter. The sequence continues at coordinate 8,318 of JBDTSD010000055.1, read as the reverse complement.
TTTTTCAGGATGCTCCTTTTTATAGCCTATTGCAAACTCATAAGTTTTTTTTCTGAACTCACCTGCCTTCACGCTTCGTTCATTTATTTTGGGATTGAGAAGAAAAGTGTTTACCGCCTCTAAAGCATCTTCAAACCTGCCACATCCTGCCAGGTCAATAGAGTATGGGAGCAGGTAATAATTGCTGTAAACAGAATCGAGTGAAAAAGCTTTTTCAAAAGTAGTGACTGCCAGTGTATAATTTTTTATGCTAGCGTATATACCTGCCAGTGAGAGATATGCATCCACGAATTTTGGCTCAATCTTAATAGCTTCATTCATCATTTTTTGCGCAGTGGCATAATCTTCGTTTTGCGCTTTGTCATTAGCCAAATTATAAATAGTGCTCGCATTGTGATCGACCTTTTCAGGATCGTACCATTGTGATTTTGATGCATGCGATGCGAGCAGGAAGATGCACGAGGCGATAAAAGATTTCAGTATCAAAATTTTCCTTTTATTTTTCAGAGATGGATAAAATTAATAAGAATTATAGACCTGATGCTGTAATGGCATGTTAACATATAGCTTATTAACGTATTTCAATTTGCAGATAGGGCATCTGCTTCTTATCTAATTTCTAATTCAGGGAACATTAATGTATTTATGTATCTGCAATGATAGTTCCCACCGGGGATGTTGCTTTATATAATCAATTATAGAAGGAGTAACTATATCTGCTTTATTCCATTCCGGTTGCAGGTAAAGCTTGCATTGAGGAGAAACGAGGGTCGCATATTTTTCAGCCCAAAGAAAATCAGATCTATTAAAAATAATCACTTTTAGTTCATCTGCCAGTGGCAGGTTAAAGGACAAAGGTGCTTTGAATTTTTTTGGCGATAGGCAAACCCAATCCCAGGCTCCGGTTAATGGATGTGCACCGGAAGTTTCTATGTTAGTGGTAAAGCCCTCTTTATGAAGATCATTTGTAAGATCGTCAAGATTATGCATCGCTGGTTCGCCACCTGTGATTACGGCGAGACGTCCGGGGTATTTTTTTGCATCGAAAACAATATCATGTATCGATTGCATGGGATGCAAATCTTTATCCCAACTTTCCTTTACATCGCACCAAACACAACCTACATCACAGCCGGCAAGCCTGATAAAATAGGCAGCCTTGCCCTGGTGAAAACCCTCACCCTGGATCGTGTAAAAAGATTCCATTACGGGCAGTAACGTGGTTGTATTTGTTATAGTTTCTAAAATCATCTTTGCGACTGGTTGCCTTTATTTACACATGCTGTATATGTATTCATCAACAATGCGGCTATTGTCATAAGGCCCACTCCCCCGGGAACAGGCGTAATATATCCTGCTTTCAATGAAACATTTTCAAAATCAACATCTCCCGTTAATGCATACCCGCTTTTTTTTGTTTCATCTTTTACCCGGTTGATTCCTACATCTATTATAACGGCGTTCTCTTTTACCATATCCGCTGTTACAAAATTGGGTTTGCCAATAGCGGCAATTATAATGTCGGCTTGCCTGCAAAGTTCACTAATATTCTTTGTTCGTGAATGGCAAAGAGTAACTGTAGCATTTCCATAGTCAGCATTCCTGGATAATAAAATACTTATCGGTGTTCCAACGATATTGCTTCTTCCTATCACTACTACACTTTTACTATTCGTTTCTATTTTGTAATGTTGTAGCAGCAATAAAATACCATAAGGCGTAGCAGAAATAAATGAAGGAAAGCCCAATACCATCTTTCCAACATTTACCGGGTGAAAGCCATCCACATCTTTCGAAGGGATAATTGTATTTATCACTTTTTCCTCCGAAATGTGTTTCGGCAAAGGAAGCTGCACCAGTATTCCGTCTATATTATCATTTTCATTGAGCTCTTTTATTTTGTCTAAAAGTTCATCTTCTGCAATTGAATCCGCAAATCTTATAAGTGTAGAAGTAATGCTCACGGCCTCACAATTTTTTACTTTGGAAGCCACATAAGTTTCACTTGCCGGGTTATTGCCAATAAGCACTGCGGCCAGGTGCGGCAGCTTTTTATTTATTGCTTTTAATGCAATAATTTTTTCTTTAAGATCATCTTTAATAGCCTGTGAAGCCACCTTTCCATCTAATAATTTCATGGGCGCAAAATTAACCTGCAATATTCATTTATCATTATTTTTTGCACAAGCAGTATAAGTTTAGTTTTAATTTCTATATTTATTTATACCATAACTATTTTGAGAAAACTTTACCTGCTTTCCTTTCTTATTTTAATTTGCTATGCTGCACAGGCACAGTCATTACGAAGAGCTATCGCAGCGCCTTATATTGGTTTGGGTGCATACAGCCTTCATCATGTGGATGCATTTTCTTTTACTTCTAACCAGGCGGCGCTTGCACAAATTAAAAATCCGGCGATAGGCGTGTATGGTGAACGAAGATTTTTGCTTGCGGAAACAAATATGTATTCCGCCGTAGGTGTATTTTCTACCAGGCAGGGAAACTTTGGTGTACAGGCAGATTATTTTGGATTTAAAAATTATAATGAATCTCAATTGGGCATAGCTTATGCAAGAAGCCTCGGAAGTGCCCTTGACATTGGCGTAAAATTTAATTACTACTCATACCGCATTCCCGGATATGGCTCTTCTTCTGCTGTGAATTTTGAATTGGGAGCGATCGCCCATCTTACCGATAAGCTTAGTGCGGGTATTCATTTTTATAACCCGGTAGGCGGAAACCTTAGTAAAACCAATGATGAAAAATTGGGCTCCATTTATAAATTCGGTGCAGGTTATGAAGCCTCCGATGATCTATTGGTAAGTATTGAAATAGTAAAGCAGGAAGACCTGCCGGTGAATATAAATGCAGGCGTGCAATATAGCTTTGCCAAACAATTTTTTGCAAGAGTGGGTATTGCTTCGGAAAATGAATCGCCTTACGCCGGTGCAGGCATTAGCTGGAAAAATTTCCGGCTGGATGTAAGCGCCAGCTATCATCCGCAATTAGGCGTTAGCCCGGGGTTGATGCTTATTATTAATTTCAAACAAAAAGAGATTGAGCAGAATTAATAATATAAGCCGCCTCTGTTTTATCCTAACGTTACTGTTGCTTCAGCTTGTTTCAAAAAATGTACAGGCGCAGGACGTGCCACCCGAGCCAGGTGCACCACAGCAACCGTCAATACCTGCCGTCGTGGAGCAGCAATTAGAAAATTTAACCGAAACAAACGAAGACCTCGAAACAGAAGACGATTCTTACCTGCAAGAGCTTGCACATTTTATAAAAAACCCTATCAATCTAAACTATGCCGATAAAGGCTTGTTGGAAGAGTTAAAGTTTTTGAACCCGGTACAGATAAGTGATTTTCTTTCTTATAGAAACTTATTGGGAAACTTTGTAAGCATTTATGAACTGCAGGCTATTCCCGGTTGGGACCTTTCACTTATCAGGAAATTACGGCCTTATATAACGGTCGCAATAAGAGTTGATGTATTCAATACATTGGGCAGTCGTTTAAAGAATGGAGAGCACTACATATTGATGCGGACCTCGCAGGTATTGGAAAAATCAAAAGGCTATCTTCTCGACAGCAGTATTGCCAATAACTTTTATCCCGGCAGTCCGCAAAAGCTTTTTGTTCGTTATAAATATATTTTTAAAAACTTATTGCAATATGGTGTCACAGCTGAAAAAGATGCTGGTGAACAATTTTTTAAAGGCGCGCAAAAGAATGGATTTGATTTTTATTCAGCGCATTTCTTTGTGAGGAATTTGGGTATTATTAAATCATTGGCAGTAGGCGATTTTACTGTAAACCTCGGCCAGGGGCTTACACAGTGGCAAAGCCTTGCTTTCAAAAAGAGCAGTGACATCTCGAGTATTAAGCGGCAGTCTGATGTACTGCGGCCTTACAACTCTGCCGGCGAGATTGCTTTCAACCGCGGCATCGGCATTACTTTAAAGAACAATAACTGGGAGGGCACTACCTTTGCGAGTTACCGTAAGCTGGATGCAAACTTTGCAACAGATACGCTGAATTTTGAAGACTTTGTTTCGTCATTACAGACATCAGGATATCATCGCACAAATAGCGAAGTGGAAGATAAAAATTCACAAGGTCAACTAACTGTGGGGGGCAACCTGAGTTATTCTAACGAACAAATTCACTTCGGTGTAAATGCTGTTCATTACAACTTCAACCATAACATTACCAAAGCCGGCCTTTTATATAATAAGTATTCGCTCTCCGGGAAAACGGCAGGTAATTACAGCATAGACTACAGTTATACTTTCAGGAATATGCATTTTTTCGGCGAGGCCGCTGCCGATGAAGATTTGGACAAAGCCTTTGTGGATGGTTTATTAATAAGCCTTGACAGGCACGTGGACATGAGCTTCCTCTACCGGAATATTTCGAGAGGTTACCAGTCTCTTTATACCAATGCCTTTACCGAAAGTACATTCCCTACTAATGAAAGCGGCTTTTATTCGGGCATTAGCATTGCACCATCAGATTTTTTACGCATAGATGCTTATGCAGATTTCTTTCATTTCCCGTGGCTGAGGTTTCGCACAGATGCGCCATCTTCGGGAAGCGAGTACATGTTGCAGCTAACTTATAAGCCAAGCAAGCTGGCAGAGATGTATGTTCGCTATCGCATAGAGAAGAAAGCAATTAATTACAACCCCGACGAACTCCAACTTAACCCGGTAGTGGCAAAATCCAAGCAGCAATTAAGAACACAATTCAGTTATAAGATAAATACCACGTTCACCTTCCGCTCACGGATTGAGCTTTCATGGTTTGATAAGAAAAATGATGATGCACAAAATGGTTTCCTCGTTTATACAGATGTAATTTATAAGCCACTTTTAACACCTTATTCCGGAAATATCAGGCTGCAATATTTTGAAACCGATGGTTACGACAGCCGCTTATATGCTTATGAAAATGATTTGCTTTATAGCTATTCGATCCCGGTGTTTTATGATAAAGGCTATCGCTATTACATTAACATCAATTATGATCTTACAAGAAAACTTTCCTTATGGGCAAAGTTCTCTCAAACAATTTATCCCGAAAAAAATGGAATCGGCAGCGCTCTCGATTTTATAAACGGCAATACGAAATCAGAAATAAAGCTACAAATGATTTATGCTTTTTGAGGTTGCAACGTAATTGCTCATTATAGCAATTTTGGAGAAAATTATTTCGCTTGTTACGGTATATTGACATTTATATGGAGATTCAGTTAAAAGCATTTCAGTAGAATTTGGGATCAATGATATGGCTGATATAAAGCCGGGGTATGCTGCCATGTGTCATTTGTGTACGATTCTTTTGATTTCTCCTGCAAGCATTTTATACCTCATGCGGTAGTGTTGCAGGATAATATAAAAGCTGAACCAACATTGTTAAACGCCTAATATATTACATGCCGATTCAGTGCTCCCACCGGCCATGGCGCAAGGTTCCGTACTTGAATTGAAAAGAAGCTTATATTGCCTCTTTAGCAAAAATGCAAATTTCCAAGTAATCACGTGGAGTCAGTAATTTCTAAGGTATCATAGCTGTTCGGAGAAAGGATTGATTAACTCCTTAGCCAATTTGCAAGCAGAGATGAAAGTAGCATTACGGAATGCCTACAGAACTGCGTTAGCTAAAAATTTTGATTTTAGAATTTGAGTATTAATTTATACACTTAAATTGTTAATATTACGATACGAAGATGATAACTAAAATAGAAATAAACGGTTTTAAGACTTTTGAAAATTTTTCAATGGAATTTGCACCAATCGTTATTATTGCTGGAACCAATGGGAGTGGAAAAAGTAACCTATTTGATGTGTTAATGCTTATTAGTAGCATAGCAGAAAAAGATTTAAAAGAAGCTTTTTCAGAGCAACGTGGCGATGCCAGAGAACTGTTCACGCAATACACAGATAATCAAAGTTCAGATTTAATAAAGATAGCGGTCGAGTTATTTATTGATAAGAAAGTAAAAGACGATTGGGGTACAATCAAAGAATTATCGCATACGAGGTTGAGGTACGATATCCACATTGAAAGAAAAGCGGATTTAAAATCAGGTATTGAGAAGCTATTTGTAAGATATGAGGTATTGAGACCGATTGAAAAACAAAAAGATAAATGGTTTAAGAGGTTTATAAAGGATGACTATTGGAAACCTTCAAATAGAAGCCATAATTACAAGCCATATATAAACACAGAAAATAAAAATGGTGTCCTTACAATCTCCCTAAGACAAGATGGTCCTCGGGGAGGTAAACCAACTCCTGCCAAAGAAATAGAAAGGTCTATTTTAAGTGGAGTAAACTCTGCTGATTTCCCTCATGTATTCGCGGTTCGAAAGGAGTTTCTCAATTGGAGGTTATTACATCTCAATCCAATAGAAATGCGAGAGCCGTCTCCGATATTAGGTCCAGATAAAGTAAACGAAGACGGAAAATATCTTCCTTCGATGTTAAGGCGTTTAGAGATCGAGGAACCTGGAATATTAAAAAATATATCAAGAAGCATTCAAAATATTTTGCCCATTATTAAAAGTATACGCATAGATGAAGACAAGGCGAGGCAGCAATTTGTGTTATATGCAAAATCAACAGATAATAGAGAGTTTTCCTCCAGAGTTTTATCGGAAGGCACACTAAGAATACTATTACTTTCTGCGCTTAAATATGATGAAAGCCATAGTGGTTTATTATGTTTTGAAGAGCCTGAAAATGGAATTCACCCATTCCGAATGAAAAATATGCTACGTTTATTAAAAGATTTAACAACAGACTTTACCCGTGAAGATGATTCTGAATTGCCACTGAGACAAGTGCTCATAAATACCCATTCTCCATTATTGGTTAAAGAGTATTTTGATAACGAATCTCAATATAAAGGGCTTTTTTATTATGCTCATCTTGTTACTTATGCTAACCCTGCCCGTAATTCTGCTTATAAAATAACCAAGCTAAATCCAGTTCAAATTGGGACAACAAAGGATATGTTTCCTGATGAACTTTCTTCTGATCGAATTTTCACTCACGCAGAAGTTATAGATTATTTAAGTACAGATGATTCCGAAAAAAGTATAATAGAATTGCTGAAAGTGTAACCTATGAATATTTTAATTTCATTTTTAGGTGAAGGATCTACGGATTATAGGTTTTTTTCTAACATAGTACAAAGATTAGTTGGAAATCTGCTATTAGAACAACGGAAAGAAGGAATTATTCTGTGGCAGGCAATAAAAAAAAAGGGTGTTTCCGCCCAAGAAATTATTAATAACGCTTCTATACTATCAAGATTTAGCACTACTTTAATTTTACATGCGGATTCGGATAATCATACTATCGCTCAAGTTATAGCTAACAAATTCCAGTTAGGATTAAACATAATCCAAAGCTACCCTGACGAGGAAGTGTGTAAAAATATTACTCTTGTCATACCTGTTACAGAAACTGAGGCATGGATGCTAGTGGATAAAGATTTATTAAAATCAGAGATAAATACTACCCTTTCAAATCATACTTTGGGATTAACTTATCAAATAAGTAGAATCGAGGAAATAGCAGATCCTAAACAAAAAATCATTGATGCAATTAATGTTTATCATCAAACTTTATCGCGCAAGCGACGAAAATATGCTGTTTGTATAGAGGATTTATATGAAACAATAAGTCAAAATATTCAATTAGAAAAACTTGAATTATTAAATTCATACCAACGGTTTAAAGATGACTTGATAGGTGCTTTACAACGGAAAAATATTTTAGATTGATCATTCACATCGTTAATCTGACACCCCTGCCGCAAGCACCGAAATAAATTGCATGACCTAACTGTTTCGTGTAAACGCAATTGTTTCGCGATAAAGTAAAAAATAATTAAGTAAAAACTTTTATTCCTATTGTAAACAATTGGAGATTCCAAAATTATAAAGCATATTTAAATATTTTAAACATCCGCTTTACGGGCACCGCTCTTACTATGCACAATGAACTTATTTATCAAATTGCCCTTACGCACGTTCCCAACATTGGGGACGTGCATGCCAAAGCATTGATAAATCATTTTGGAAATGCTGAAGCAATCTTTAAAGCATCAAAACGAAATCTTGAAGAGTTAGAAGGTATCGGTTCCGTAAGAGCAGGCTCGATAAAAAACTATCATGATTTCAGGCGGGCTGAAGAAGAAATACTGTTCATAAAAAAATACAAGATCACCTCACTTTTTATTACTGACACTGCATATCCGCAAAGGTTGTTGAATTGCTACGATTCGCCGGCAATGTTATATTACA
>JBDTSD010000054.1:0-25509 GCA_039931355.1 Ginsengibacter sp. | reverse complement strand
CAGGCGGTGGAAATAGCCTTACTTGAGGATAAAAAACTTGTTGAATTGCATAATGAAAATGCAAATGCAAGCTTTGCAGTAGGAGATTTGTACTTGGGGAAGGTAAAAAAATTAATTCCGGGGCTCAATGCTGCATTTGTAGATGTAGGTTTTGAAAAAGATGCGTTCCTGCATTACACAGATCTCAGCCCGTTTGTTCGCTCCATATTAAAGTTTACTAATCTTGCGATAAATGATAAGAGCGAAAAAGGCTTTGACTTCTCCACATCTACAATAGAACCGGAGATAATAAAAACAGGTAAGATAACGGAGGTATTAAGTGGTAAGCCGAATATCCTGGTTCAAATATTAAAGGAACCTATCGCCGCTAAAGGACCGCGCCTCAGTTGCGAGCTTTCTTTGCCTGGAAGATTTGTGGTGCTCACTCCCTTTAATGATATAATCGCGGTATCGCGGAAAATTCATTCTTCAGAAGAAAGGAAAAGGCTGCATAAAATAGTTGAGGCTATAAAGCCAAAAAATTTTGGTGTAATCGTACGTACCGCCGCAGAAGGAAAACATACTGCCGAACTTCACGAGGATTTATTGTCACTTATAAATACCTGGAGAAATATTCAAAAGAATTTGCAGGGCGCTGTGGCTCCGTGTAAAATAATGAGTGAGGAAGGTAAGACAAACAGTATTCTCCGTGATTTGTTGACTGAAGATTTTAATAAGATCGTGGTGAACGATAAGAATATTTTTAACGATACCAAAACTTACCTGCAAAGGATTGCGCCTGAAAAAACAGACATACTTTCTTTTCATAGTAACGGCTCACCCATCTTTGAGAGCTATGGAATTACCCGCCAGGTAAAAGCTTCTTTTGGTAAAACGGTAAACCTGCCAAGCGGCGCCTATCTTATAATAGAGCACACAGAAGCTTTACACGTAATAGACGTAAATAGTGGCTACAAAAGTGTAGGAAATAACCAGGAACAAAACGCTTTGGAAACCAACCTGGAAGCGGCCATAGAAATATCACGCCAGCTTCGCCTTAGAGATATTGGCGGCATAATAGTCGTGGATTTTATTGACATGAAGCTGATGGAAAACAAGAAGCGGCTGGCTGAGCAAATGGATTATTATATGCGGCCCGACAGGGCAAAACATGCCGTGCTTCCTATTAGTAAATTTGGCCTTATGCAAATAACCCGGCAGCGTATGAAGCCGGAGATGAATATTAATACACTGGAAGTTTGCCCCAGTTGCGATGGTACCGGAAAGATATCCTCAACACTTGTGCTGGAAGATGAGATAGAAAAGAACCTGAGCTATCTTGTAATGCAAAAACACTCAGGACTTACTATAGAAGTGCACCCAATCTTAGATGCTTACCTTAAAAAAGGCTTCCCCTCAAAACGCCTGCGCTGGAGCTGGAAATACAAACAAAAAATAAAAGTAAAGTCCAACAGCAATTACCACCTTACCGAGTTTCACTTTTATGATAAGAGTGATGAGGAGATAAAGTTATAAGTTGTTTAACCGGCTTTTGACGAGATTAAGACAATCGCTAAATTGGATTGCTTCGGGAGTGGATTTAGTGAGAGAAACCCAAATGGCTTCAGCCTTTCTATAATATTCATTTGCCTGTTCATTTTTCTCCATCTGCATAAAAAGGTCTCCAAATTTTGCATAAGAAATGGCTAATCCGTTGTAGAGATTTACGGAAATCGGATTAGCCTCAAACAATTCTTTACACAAATTATAATATTGTTCAAATAACTGCAGGGCCTTTTTGAAATTTCCCTGCTGTTGATAAACATCTCCGAGTTTGGAATGTGAAATGGCGAGGCCATTTTTGAGTGATTCGGAATGCGGATTAGCCTCAAATAATTCTTTACCTAATTGGCATCTTTGTTGAAAGAATTGCAGAGCCTTTTTTAAATCTCCTTGCTGCTTATAAATATCTCCAAGCTTTTCATATGAAATGGCAAGTCCGTTTTTAAGTGATTCAGAATGTGGATTAGCCTCAAACAATTCTTTACATAAATAATTGTATCGTTCAAAGAATTGTAGGGCCTTTTTTAAATCTCCCTTCTGCTGACAAATACCCCCGAGTCGTTGATACGAAATGGAGAGACCCTTTTTGCATGATTCAGAATGGGGATTAGCCTCAAACAATTCTTTACATAAATTATTGTATTGTTCAAATAACTGTAGAGACTTTTTGACATTTCCCTGCTGTTCATAAATATCTCCGAGTCGTTCATATGAAATGGCAAAACTCTTTTTGAATGATTCATTATGCGAATTAGCCTTAAATAACGTTTTACATAAGTCATTGGATTGTTCAAAGAAATGCAGGGCTTTTTTGAAATCCCCCTGCTCTTGATAAATTTCTCCGAGTCTGGTTAAGCAAATTGCATAATTTTCCTTATCAATCTCTTCAAAAATCCTTAAAGGGCATTTTAAATGCTGCAATGCAGATTGGAAATTGCCAATGCCTTTATAATAAGCTGACAGGTTCAAAAGCAATAGAGCTACTTCAAAATTTTCTACTCCAATAATTTCCGTAACTGACCTTGCAAATTCAGAATAAGGCTTTGCTGATAAATAGCTTTTTAGGTTAATAAGGTAAGCTCCGTCATGTTTTAGTCTTTGATTTAAATTTTTAATCAATAGGGCAGCATCTTGCCATAAGTTATCTTTATTTTTTGAAAGAATAATTTGTTGTATTACCGGGCTCATGCGGTAACTTTTTGTATCTGTATTTAGCCAGCCTTTCTGCGCCAGCCTTTTTAATTGTCTCAAAAAAGCAATTTTATCTTTCGGTGTTAAAACGTCAATAAGTAAAGTGAGTAAATGATTTTCTGCCGGGAGCAAAGCAAGATTTATCATCAAGTATCTTTCTGTTTCTTCCAGTTTCGTTACATCATATAATACTTCAAGAATCTGGTCGGTGGTAGCTGCCCGTCTATGTACATTGCGTGTGTAAGCAGTCTTTATTTCAAAACTTTTTTCACCAAGAAATAAGTTTTTCTTATTGAGAATTTCCAGCATATCTGCAAGTGTTTCACCCAACGCAGAAATCTCATGAAGATTCTTGCTGAATAATTCAATCATCAATGTGTTATAGCCAATTCCCAATAAAAATTTATCCAGCAGGTTTTCAAATTCATCGCCTTCTTCATTATGAAAAGTTTTAAAAAAAGCTTTGGCCTCTAATGGTTTTAAGTGATCAAGTGTATATTCATTTCCCGGGAACACATTGTGGCAGCGGCTTGTAAGTAAAATATGCCAGTGCAATCCTCCAAAATGCCGGCGAAAAACTTCTATATATTTTTCATCATTGGCATTATCCAAAACAAGTAAACATGGTTTCTCTAAATTCTCCATGGCTGTTTTTATTGCCACCAACTGTGCATCCTCATTGGCATATTCTTTAAGATCAACATGCAATTGCTGCGCAAGGGTTTTCATTTGTTCGGTAATGCTGGTATCACAAAACAGCCATGCATAATGTTTGTAAGTATTAAGGTTGTTTTCAAGATATTTACCGGCAAGTGTTGTTTTGCCCATACCACCTTCTGCATTTATCAATAACAGGTTATTCTTTTCTAATTTTTGTTTGATGTCTGCAAGTTCTGTTTCTCTTCCAATAAATTCAGGAGGGATAGATGGTTGGCCGGCAGCGAGGCATTTGGAGATTTGACCGCTTATGGATTCAGTTACTTTTTTTTCTTCTGGAAGAATAAAATAGCCTTCTGCAAAAAGCTTATCTAATTGCTGGCTAAAATGTAAAGCAAGTTTATCTGAATTAGAATATTCTGTTTGATAGTGCTTTAAATTTTTTAATTTTTCCTGGAATGCCCATAAGCTTTGTAAGTCTTTCTGAGCAAGGGTTCCAACTTTCGCACTTGTATTTTTAAAGTAAGTATAAACTTTTGGTTTATTAGTTTCTTTAAATTGTTTGAAGGCCTTTTCAAATTCTTCCTCCGTATACTTTCCAACCTTTGTTTTAAAAAGCATTACAAATATATCGCAGACCTGAATGGTTTTATTGTATTCACTTTGAAGTCCATCCTGGGACATTGCATCAATAAAATTTTCCCACATTTCAAGATCAAGATAAATTCCTCTTTGCTGGAAAGTCTTGTTTTCATCAGCAATGAAAGATTTAAATTTTGTCCTATCACTTTTAAGTTCCTTTGACGATGCAAGAAATATTCTAATCGTATTATTCATAGCAGGAGAAGGAGTTACTTTATAAATATAAAATAATCTTCCTTCTTTTAAGAATTAAACAATAGTAGTTAAAGGCTAAAATAATAAGTAAGACAATTAATCCCTGCTTCTTCCCTGGTAAATTAAAATGTATTGTATGAGCATGGCTATTGATGCAAGCGCCGCCACAACATAAGTAAGCGCCGCCCATTTTAAAGCATCCTTTGCCTTTTCATGCTCAACAGGCGCCATAAGGTGCGTAGAGTCTAGCCATTTTAATGCCCTTGCAGATGCATCAAACTCCACGGGCAAAGTGATTACGGAAAATAAAGTAGACGCTGCGAATAAGATGATGCCAATCAAAAGAACTGTTTGATTACCACCGCCGAAAGTAAATAGTCCAAGCCCTATTAAAATTACCCATTGAGAAAGATTACTGCTGATTTGCACAACAGGTACGAGCGCACTGCGCAACTTTAGCATTGCGTAAGCAGTGGCATGTTGTACGGCGTGGCCACACTCGTGCGCAGCAACCGCGGCCGCTGCAACATTTCTGCCGGCATATACATCGGGGCTAAGGTTCACTGTTTTTTTTGAAGGGTCGTAGTGGTCGCTTAGAAAGCCCTTGACCGACACAACGCTCACATCATAAATGCCATTTTCATGCAGCATTTTTTCTGAAATTTCTTTTCCGCTGAGACCACTGCCTGTAGGGACTTTGCTGTACGTCGCAAATTTACTTTTCAGCCTTGACTGAACGGCAAGACCTATCAGCATAAATAAAACCGAGATGACTAAAATTCCTATTGGCATTTACAGCATTTTCTATTCAATCCAAATTTACTAAAATGCCATGAAAGTATTTTATACTGGAGATGTCACACCTCACAAGGTTTTGAAACTTGTAAAGTATAAATCTAAAAGAAAATTTCTTATAAAAAAAGGGAGAAAAAATCTCCCTTGAATCTGTTTTTATGAAATGATATTTATTTAAACTGTGGAATAATATCCTTAGCGAGCGCTATCATTTTCTTAATTCCTTCTTCAGGTAAATTCCCCTGCTTAAACTCTGCTAGTATTTCAGGAAATTTATTTTCCATTTCTAGTAAGAATTGTTCTTCAAAATCTTTAACATATTTTACAGGTACTTCACTTATTAAACCATTTGTACCAAGGTAAATTATCGCCACCTGCTTTTCAATCGAATAAGGAGAAAATTGAGGCTGTTTCAAAATTTCAACATTTCTCGCTCCTTTATCCAAAACAGATTTTGTTGCAGCGTCAAGATCGCCACCAAATTTTGAAAACGCTTCGAGCTCACGGTACAATGCCTGGTCAAGCTTTAAAGTACCGGCAACTTTTTTCATTGATTTTATTTGTGCATTACCTCCCACGCGGCTCACTGAAATTCCAACGTTAATAGCAGGGCGTATTCCGGCGTTAAACAAATTGCCTTCAAGGAAAATCTGTCCATCGGTAATCGAAATTACATTGGTTGGGATATAAGCAGAAACGTCGCCAGCCTGAGTTTCAATAATTGGCAACGCCGTTAATGAACCGCCACCTTTCACAAGGTGTTTTATATTTTCAGGAAGATCATTCATCTTCTGAGCGATCTCATCTTTTTGAATAATTTTTGCAGCACGTTCAAGTAAACGGCTATGCAGGTAGAACACATCACCAGGATAAGCTTCACGTCCCGGCGGCCTTCTTAATAATAAAGACACTTCACGATACGCTACTGCCTGCTTGCTCAAATCGTCATAAATAATTAAAGCAGAGCGGCCGGTATCCCGAAAAAATTCTCCGATAGCCGCACCGGCAAAAGGAGCATAGAATTGTTGAGGTGCCGGGTCAGAAGCCGATGCTGCTACGATCGTTGAATATTCCATAGCGCCATTATCTTCCAAAACTTTCATTACGTTAGCAATGGTTGAAGCCTTCTGGCCAATTGCTACATATATACAATAAACAGGCTTACCAGCTTTGTAAAATTCTTTTTGATTGATGATAGTATCAATACAGATTGCACTTTTTCCTGTCTGGCGATCACCAATAACTAGTTCCCGCTGGCCACGGCCAATCGGTATCATTGCATCAATAGCCTTAATACCTGTTTGCAATGGTTGCTTTACAGGTTCACGAAAAATAACACCGGGTGCCTTTCGCTCCAATGGCATTTCATACAGGTCACCTGTTATAGGGCCCCTGCCGTCAATTGGTTCGCCAAGCGTATTTATTACCCGTCCTGCTAAACCGTCACCTACTTTTATTGATGCGATCTTACCGGTGCGCCGAACTGTGCCACCTTCCTTAATGTTGCCACTGTCGCCCATGAGTACAACCCCTACATTATCCTCTTCAAGATTGAGGGCAATTGCTTTTACCCCGTTTTCAAATTCCACCAATTCGCCGGCGCCAACATTATTCAATCCATAAATACGGGCAATGCCATCTCCTATCTGCAACACAGTTCCTACCTCTTCAAGATTCGCCTCTACATTAAAATTGCTTAATTGCTCACGAAGAATAGCCGAAATCTCATCAGGTTTTATATCAACCATAAATATTTATTTTAAAAGGAAATGATTTATTAATATTTTAAATTTATCTCAGCTTATGTATATAATCATTATTTTGAAATTGTTTCTTTACATCATTGAGATCTCTTATAATGCTGGCATCAATAAGCTTGCCTTCCATTTCAAGAACAAAACCGCCAATTAGTTTTTCATCCACTATTGATTCCAGCTCAATGTTATTTTTAGAATAGGTCGATTCAATTTTAGTGATGAATGATTTTTTAATTTCATCACTTACCGGGGTTGCGGTTGTGAGCCTCACTTTATGCATGCCCTTGATTGTATTGTACTGCTCAATAAATGCCGTAATAATATCTGGTAAAAAAGATTCCCTGTTTTTAGCGGAGAGCAATTTTATAAATTTTTGAGTAGTTTTTGAAATCTTTCCGGAAGTTATTACCTGAATAATTTTACATTTTTTATCCGCGGAAATAATGGGGCTTTTTAGCATTAATATAAACTCCCGGCTTTTCAGGCAAATTGAATTAAGCAACATGATATCATCGTGTACACTTTTAAACTGATCAAGCTCGATTGACAGATCAACCAGGCTTTTTGCATACCGATGTGCTAATCGCGGATTGGACATAATTTGCTAATTAGTTCAGCTCAACATTTTCTGAGAGTTGCTTAATGTATTTTTCTTGTTCTTCTTTACTGCTTAATTCCCTGCGCAGCACTTTCTCACTTACTTCCAGGACTAAATTTCCGACCTGGTTTTTAAGATCGGTAATGGCAGCCATTTTTTGCTGATTGATGGTGCTTTGCGCATCTGCGACAATTTTATTCATCTGTTCTCTCGCCTGCTCTTTAGCTTCCAAAATTATTTTATCGCGGGTTTCTTTTGCTTCTCTCATCATAACAGCCCTTTCTTCCCGTGCCTTTGCGAGCAATGCTTCGTTTTCACTTTTCAAAAGAGCCATTTCCGCTTTTATTTTTTCAGCGGTAGCTAATGAATCTGCAATTCCTTTTTCACGCTGGTTTAATGAATTAAGTATTGGCTTCCAGGCAAATTTCTTTAGAATAAAAAATACAATAATAAAGGATAATAAAGTCCAAAATATTAATCCAAATCCCGGTGTAAGTAATTGCATAAATAACCCTCCATCTCCCAAGGGAGCTTTTTAATTATTAATATTGTTGAATAATTCTACCATGTATAAAAGTTCGGCATCGACGATGCAATTCCTGCCAAAGGAAGATTGATAAACAGAACTCAAGCCGCTAACAAAAAATCCATAATTAAAAGAACTTGCGAAAGTCCTTTTAGGGATTTAGGGTTGACAACTAAACAAACATTGCCAGGATACCAACAATAACCGCAAAAAGAGCTACCCCTTCCACCAATGCTGCCATCAGGATCATGTTAGCACGAATATCATTAGCTGCTTCGGGCTGGCGTGCGATTGCTTCTACCGCACCTTTACCAATTTGCCCAATACCTATGCCTGCACCAACTGCACCCAGTCCTGCTCCAATCGCACCGCCTGCATTTGCCCACGGAGTAACGCTTAAAATAACATTAAATAAATCCATATACTTGTTTTATAATTAAGAAAAAAATGAATTAAACAATTACTGCATCTTCGTGCCCGTCAACATCATGATCACTTCCTTCAAAGGCCTGGCCTATAAACACGGCTGTAAGGATGGTGAAAATATATGCTTGTAAAAATGCTATTAATAATTCTATGAAATAAA
Source organism: Ginsengibacter sp. (assembly GCA_039931355.1). GTDB lineage: Bacteria > Bacteroidota > Bacteroidia > Chitinophagales > Chitinophagaceae > Ginsengibacter. The sequence goes on along the minus strand of JBDTSD010000054.1, from coordinate 17,020 downwards.
TAAAAACTACAAAAAGAATAGAAAGGGGGGAAAACCCCCATCCAATATACGTATTCAAAGCGCCGAAAATAAATATCAGCGATATAAGGCTGATGATAATGATATGCCCTGCAATCATATTTGCAAATAACCGTATCATTAAGGCAAAAGGCTTTGTAAAAATGCCCAGTATCTCAACAGGTATCAGTATTACTTTAACTCCATGCGGAACCGGTGGCCAAAATATATGGCTCCAATAATGTTTTTTCGTGCTAATAAGAATTACTATGAACGAAATAACCGATAGCACCAATGTAAAAGCAATATTACCCGTAACGTTTGCGGATCCCGGAATCAAGCCCACCAGGTTATTAATTAAAATAAAAAAGAATATCGTTAACAGGTAGGGGAAATATTTTTGATACCTGTTGCCTAAATTTGGTTTTGCAACCTCATCACGTATAAAAGTAATTATTGGCTCAATCACATTTTGCAATCCTTTTGGCGCAGAGGTTATCCCAAGCCCTGATTTATATCGCTTTGCAGCGGTCACCATTATTAAAACAAGCAGGGCTAATGCAATTATCATTTGCACGACGTTTCTTGTAAGGGACAGATCATAAATCTTTGTATCAGGATCAATATTTTCCTGGTCCTTCAGGGCAACGATTTCACCTGCAGTGTATTTTTTGGGGTCTAATTTTAATTCTGCTATTTTTTCATCAGTAAGTAACCTGTATCCTTCGTAATCATTTTCGCCGTGGTGAAATTTAGAAGACATAAAACAGGTAAATCCTTTTTCTTTTGAATATAAGATCACAGGTAATGGTATCGTAGCATGGTGCAGTTTCTCATCGTTACCTTTATAAGAAAAAAAATGGAATTCGTGTGCATCTAAAACGTGGCCAAAAATTACTTCGTTGGCATCAAATCCTTTCTTTTCCTGGGCAAAAGTATTTGATGGTAAAGACAACAAAATAAGGCTGAAAACCACTCCCAATAAAGATTTCATGCTTTTTATAGCCATACCTGCCCTAAATTTGGCGCAAAGATAAGGGGTTTGCCTGAGGATATAAAACCATACGGAAGGAAATTTTTATTCATTTCTTAGTTTCTTGTTTGGTAACATTATTAAATGATCATTCTAAATTTATTCTTTTTACAGATGGCCTAATTTTGCTTATTCTATTTTAAAAAAAAACTGGCTACGAAATCATTAAAAGAAATACTTGCTCTTCCATTTATAGGCATTATCAGGTTGTATCAGCTTGTTATTTCGCCATGGCTTGGGCCTTCATGCCGCTATACACCTACCTGCTCTCAATATGGTATTGAAGCTTTAAGGAAATATGGACCTTTGAAGGGATTGTGGCTTACGTTAAAGCGTGTAGCAAGTTGTAACCCATGGGGTGGGCATGGTCACGACCCCGTTCCATAAATAATTTTATAAAAAAAAAGCTGCAACCTATGAAGAGTTACAGCTTCGAAAATTAACCCTGGTATTTAAGGTTGATTAAGCTCCTGCCTTTTCAAAATGCTCGCTAACTTTTTTCCAGTTTACTACATTCCAAAACGCTTTAAGATAATCTGCTCTTTTGTTCTGATACTTCAGATAATAAGCATGCTCCCAAACGTCGCAACCAAGTATTGGCGTGCATTTGCATTCTGCCACATCCATTAAAGGATTATCCTGGTTAGGTGTAGAGCAAATAGCGAGCCCGCCATCTTTAACACCAAGCCATGCCCAACCACTGCCAAATCTTGTAGCGCCGGCAGTATTAAATTTTTCCTTCATCTCATCAAATGATCCAAAAGCCTCATTAATTTTTTCTGCTAATTTTCCATCAGGATTACCGCCGCCATCCGCAGACAGGATTTCCCAGAAAAAGCTGTGATTCCAATGACCACCGCCATTGTTTCGAACGGCAGGGCTTATAGATCCTGCATCTTTGAGTAATTCTTCCAAAGACTTGTCTTCATTTTCTGTGCCTGCCACTGCTTTATTCAGATTGTCCACATATCCCTGGTGATGCTTATCGTGGTGTATTTGCATTGTTTCTTTATCAATGTTTGGCTCAAGCGCATCGAAAGCGTAAGGAAGAGCCGGTAGTGTAAATGCCATAATATTTGTATTTTTTAAAAGTGAACGATATTGTATCTAGACAAATTTACTGAGTATGTTCTGCAAAAAGTGGAAGGGGTTTTAATAATTCCTTTTTGCGAAACTTGTGTGTAATTGTGTTACAAACTTTACGCCATATATGATAAGGGCTATTCTAAAAATTGATCTTATGATCTTTATTTAATGTACTTATCGCTTGAATGTACCTATCGCTTGCTTTTAAAAAAGTCTTTCATCATTGATGCACATTCTTCTGAATAAATTCCTGAGGTGACTTCTGTTTTAGGATGCAACAGGGTGCTGTTTTTTTTAGCATCATTTTTTACAAAACCCGAAAGGCCACCATGTTTAGGATCTGCGGCACCATACACGACCCTGGCTATTTTGCTCCAATACAAAGCTCCGCAACACATAGTGCAAGGCTCAATTGTTACGTATATAGTAGCATCAGGAAGGTATTTCGAACCGAGATAATTAAACGCGGACGTAAGCGCAATTATCTCGGCATGGGCTGTTGAATCATTGAGCGTTTCTACCTGGTTGTATCCCCTTGCAATAATTTTATTCTGCATCACTATCACCGCACCAATAGGAACTTCATCAACATCAAAAGCTTTCAGGCCTTCTTTGATCGCTTGCTGCATAAAGTATTGATCAGTCATGGTTGAGAAAATAATTGGCCTCCCGCTTCATTATAAATATTAGAAAGATGCGCTTATCTTGGAAAACAAATGTAACAGTTATGACGGGTTTAAATACTTCACTCAGCAGCATGCGTGACTTTTACAATACAGGCGCAACGCTATCTTATCAATTCAGAAAAAAGCAACTAAGCGTTTTTGAGGAGGCGATAAAAAAATATGATGACGAAATAAATGCAGCCCTTTATGCTGATCTTAAAAAAAGCAAAGAAGAAACATGGGCAACGGAAACAGGTTTGTTGATGGCAGAAATAAAAAATGCCGGTAGAAATTTGCACAAGTGGATGAGCCCTCAAAAAGTATCAACAGGGTTGGTCACCTTTCCTTCATCAGCTAAAATTTATCGTGATCCATTGGGTGTTGTTTTAATAATTGCCCCGTGGAACTATCCTTTACAATTACTATTAATTCCGCTGGCAGGCGCTATTGCTGCAGGTAATTGCGCGGTGCTGAAGCCATCTGAACTGGCACCATTTACGGAGAAAGTTATTATAAAAATGATTGAAGAAACTTTCCCCGAAAACTATATAAAAGTAGTGAGCGGCGATGGAGCAGCAGTAGTGCCTGAAATGATAAAGAACTTTCGCTTTGATCATATTTTTTATACGGGCAGCACAACAGTTGGCAAGGAAATATACAAGCTTGCCGCCAACGATCTCGTTCCTGTGACGCTTGAGCTTGGCGGTAAAAGTCCCTGTATAGTACATGAAGATGCTGATATAAAAGTGGCAGCCAAAAGAATTATCCTTGGAAAATTTTTGAATGCAGGCCAAACCTGCATTGCGCCTGATTATGTGTTGGTACATGAGAAGGTAAAAGATGACTTGCTTAGTGAAATGAAAAATGCAATTCAAAAATTTTATACAGATGATCCATCAACCTGTAGTGATTTTGGTAAAATAATTAATGTAAATCGCTTTAATAAATTGAAGGGATATTTGAACCCAGGAGAAATATTTTTTGGCGGTAAATATGATCCGACCTCCTTATACATTGGGCCAACAATTCTTGTAAATGTATCATTGGAGGATGCAATAATGAAAGAGGAAATTTTTGGCCCTCTGCTACCTGTTCTATCATTTAATACTATACAGGAAGCAATGGAAATAGTACAGCGAAATGCAAACCCATTAGCCTTCTATTTGTTTACAAAAGACAAAAACATAGAAGAAGATTGGATAAAAAAAATACCGTTCGGTGGTGGTTGCGTTAACAATACCGTGTGGCATTTTGCAAATGAAAATTTTCCGTTTGGCGGAGTTGGCAGTAGTGGGATGGGCGCTTATCATGGCAAAAATACTTTTACTGTATTTTCTCATTCCAAACCAGTTTTAAAGACATCAACCGCCATAGATCCTGCATTGAAATACCCGCCATTCGAAGGAAAATTGAAATGGTTTAAAAAGTTGATTGGGTAAGATGCAGTACTGTGGCCTGTTACAAAGGAACCTCTATAGCTAACAAATTAGCGGTTTGCGTTACATCAATCTCAACAGTATCGGTACCTATGATTTCAATAGCGTCTCTTTTGCCAAGTACTTCATTATTTATTTGGACCTCCCCATCTATCACCATTATATATATCCCGTTTCCGCTGAATTTATTTTTATAAGAAATTAACCCGGGCTCTGTAGCGTGAATTAAAGAAAATACGGCATCCTGGTTTATCCAAACACCACCATCCTGTTCGTCGGGGCTTACCACTATCTGCCACTTATTTTCCCTGTCATTTTCATCAAAGGTCTTTTGCTCATACCTTGGTTTTATATTTTCAAGTTTAGGGAACACCCATACCTGGAAAAGATTTAATTCCTCCGTTTTTGACGCATTGAATTCGCTATGCGTGATGCCTGTGCCGGCGCTCATAATTTGCACATCGCCTTTCTTAATAATTCCGTCAGTACCCGTATTATCTTTGTGTGCAATGGCGCCGCTTAATGGAATCGTCACTATTTCCATATTGTCGTGTGGGTGAGCACCAAAGCCCTTTCCTCCTGCGATAAGATCGTCGTTCAAAACCCTGATTGCCCCAAAATGCATTTTTGTGGGATCGTACCAATTGGCAAAACTAAACGAATGATTCGCGCGAAGCCAGCCATGATCTGCGAAGCCACGTTCATTAGCCCGCTGAATTTTTGTTTCCATGATTTTACTTTAGTTTAATGAGGCATCAACTGTTGTTGCGTCCGCAGGTTCGTCTTCCGGCCGATCAGTATTATATTCAATTATAAAATTATTGATGCCGCCACCCATTATTATAGAAAAATATTTTTGCTGTATCAATTCAAGCATATTCAAAAAAAGAAAGATAGCGTGAATGCGGTTTTCAGATATGTCAAATATTTTTTCAAAAGATACCGTACGTTCCTTTTTCAAAAGTTCGAGCATATACTTCCTGCTGCCCTCCATTGTATAATCATATTGCACAACCGTGTGCACAGGCTGGTGCCTTTTTTCCTGCAGCCGCTTTGCTACTTTTTCAAAAGCCTTCATTAGCTTAAACAAGGAAACCGTTTGAATTTCTGTTCCTTCACCAGCCTCATCCTCAATCTTAGAAAGCTCTTCCTGTATGTTGCCGCGCTTTACCATAAGCATTCGCAGCGCTTCCATCTCGCTCATTTTAAGAGACGCTTCTTTGAACCTTTTATATTCAAGTATTTTGTCAATAAGTTCCTGGCGCGGGTCTATTTCATTCCCTTCCTGGTCCAGTTCTTTACGCGGGATAAGCATCTTCGCTTTTATGCGCATAAGCGTGCTGATAAAAAGAATAAACTCACTGCTTAATTCTATGTTCAGCGTCTCACTATTGTGAATATATTCAAGGAACTCGTTGGTGATTTTAGTAATAGGAATATTATAAATATCCAGCTCATCTCTTTCTATAAAAAATAATAGTAGATCAAAAGGCCCTTCGAACTGCGGAAGGCTTATCTGGTATATTTCTTTATTCATAATTATTGAACGGTGTATATTTTTTCTTCGAAAAACCGGGTTAAAAAAAATCCCGATGATACAATCACCGGGAGAACAAAATTACTATAATTTATTTTTTCATTTTCTATAGTGTGCGATACTTTTTTCCTTTTTTTATCAGGGCTTTTTCAACTCGTCCCTTATTTCCATCAAGAGTTTATCTGTAGAGGTTGGGCCCGCAGCTATGACTTCTTCTTTTTTCTTTTCCATGGAGGCAAGCGACCTGATGAGACCGAAAATAACCAACGCAATTACAATGAACTTGATCACAGCAGCGAGGAAGTTCCCGTACTTAACCTCACCCCACTTTAACTGTGCGATATTTTCGGCGCCTACAGCTTTCAGTGCAGGCGTCAGTAGCAATGGCGTAATAATATCGTCAACTAACGAAGAAACAATTGCGCCAAAGGCTGCTCCGATTATTACGGCAACGGCCAGGTCCATTACGTTCCCTTTGACTGCAAAAGCTTTGAAATCTTTAATAAAACTCATGTTTTTGATGTTTAATGGTGAAGGAAAATTATTTTTTTAAACCCGGATACTGCATCTTAAGTGAGGATAAAGTGTCCCTGACTGTTGAGGCAATAATATATTCTTTGTACCAATTTTGATCGCTTGGGACAATTATCCAGGGCGGCATATTGCAATTGTTGAAACAATCTTCATACATCTCCATATAAATATTCCACAGCTTTGCTTCCTGGAAATCATTCTCATTATACTTCCACATTTTTGAAGGGGCTTTTACTCTTTCGCTTAGCCGTGACTGTTGCTCCTCCGGTGACACGTGCAGATAGAATTTAAGAATGTGTGTATTATTGTGTTTTAATAATTCTTCCCAATCATTTATCGCCTTCATTCTTTCACGGGCCGTTTTTTCATCACACCAATTATGCACCCTGGTGATAAGGATATCTTCGTAATGGCTGCGATTGAAAATCTGCATCATGCCTTTTGCAGGTGTGTGCAAATGTATTCGCCATAAAAAATCATGACTTAATTCTTCAGGAGTGGGCGCCTTAAAGCTCTTTACATTCACCCCTTGCGGATTCACGCTTGTAAACACATTTCTTATTGCGCCATCTTTGCCGCTTGCATCCATACCCTGGATTACAATAAGAATGGAATATTTATTTTCTGCAAACAGCAGGTTCTGCAAATCATTCAGCTCTTCCAGAATTTTCTCAGTTTTTGCTTTAGTATCCTGTTTGTCGAAATCCTTTCCGGCCCGCGTGCTGATATTCTGCAAGCTTATTTTATCCATAATAATTATTCTTAAATTTTTGAAAGAGCATCTTCAATCCGGCAATAGTATATAAAAATAAAAATACGCCTTTGCGAAGAAAAAAATTATTTTGAATAAGAAACTTGTTACCAGGATATTTTTATAGGTCTCTTCGCCAAATTTTTGGCGGGGTTCAAAATAGCAATCATACCAGGCAAAATTTTTGCCTGGCCGACTAAATCTTTTCGGCATTCGACAATTCTTTCCTGAGTTCTTTTGCAGTTTTTGTGCTGCCATCGTGGCTCCAACCTGGTGGCATGACGAGGTATTTTAATTTGGTGGAAAGAGGAACTTTTCTGCGAAGATCAATGGTTAAGTTCTGCCATTCATGAAAAATAATCTTTGAAAGATGATGAGGATTTTCCATGCGCTTTGTAAGGCCATATTTTACCGGATCACCAGCCACTTCTTCCTGGAAAGTTCCAAAGAGTTTATCCCAAATAATCAGCACCATTCCCATATTCTTATCAAGATAGCGGATGTTGCTTGCATGATGCACCCTATGGTGGGAAGGGCTTACAAATATTGCTTCGAACCAGGCCGGCATTTTATTAATGTACTGCGTATGTACAAGTATGCCGTATATCTGCGTAAGCGAGTACATAAAAACGATATCAATAGGTTCGAAGCCAAGGAGTACAAGCGGTAAAAAATAAATAAATCTATATAGCGGCTGCAATACCGACGACCTGAAACCCGTAGTTAGATTAAATTCTTCAGAAGAGTGGTGTGTTACATGCACCGCCCAAAAAAACCTGCAATAGTGATCTACACGGTGCTCTACGTAAAAGGCAATGTCTTCCAGCAAAAAAAGCAGTGGCCAATATATTAAAGGATTGAATGAAAAACTTATGATATGAAAACTGAAGACATAAGAAAGTATCACAAGATACACAGCCCTAAAAAGCAAATCAACACTACCATTAAGTATGCATAAATACACATTGATAAGCGTATCCTTCAGTGAGTAATATTTTTTTAAATGGACGTGGCTTAATACTATTTCGAAGCCGATTACCAGCAGGTATAAAGGAGTAGTTATTAATATAAGTAATTGTTCTTTCAGCATATACTTTAAAAGTTATACCGACATAATTTCTTTCTCTTTTGCTGCAAGATGTTTATCTATAAGAGTAATATGATCATCGGTAACCACCTGTATTTCTGCTTCTGCATCTCTCTCAGCATCTTCACTGATTATTCCTTCTTTTTGTAATTTTTTTATTTGCTCCATGGAATCTCTGCGTATGTTTCGCACGGCTATTTTAGCCAGTTCCCCTTCGCCATTGCTTCTTTTTACCAATTCCCTTCTTCGCTCTTCAGTAAGTGGTGGCAAAAACAAGCGGATAATGTTACCATCATTTTGCGGGTTAATGCCAATATTGGCGGCTATAATTGCCCTTTCAATAGGCTGAAGCATATTTTTTTCCCAGGGCTGGATAGTAAGTGTCCTGGCATCCATCACGCTAAGATTTCCAACCTGGTTTATCGGGGTAGGATTTCCGTAATAATCTACCACAATCCCATCGAGCATAGTAGGAGTGGCTTTGCCGGCTCTTATTTTTATTAATTCAGTTTCAAAATGATCAATTGCTTTCCCCATAGAAAGCGTTCCTTCCTCCAAAATTCCGGCAATATCGTCTGTCATGTAATTATTTTATTAGAATGCAAAAATAGTTGATCACCACGTGGATGATTGCTTAAAAAGTGAACAAAATTAACAAAAACGACTGTATAAAAAAGTTAAGAACAGCTAATCCTGCTCTACAGATTCGCCTGCGAGTGTAAGTATTTTGTGAGACTTGATAATACTTTCCTGTGTATTTTGAGATTTGAACGATACGACTTTGAGTTTTGGCCTGCTGTAATAGATAATAGTAACTATTAATACAGAGGCGGCAGTGAGCGCCATTATTACCAGGGTGGTACCGTAAGAACGTAATGCATATGCCAACCCGATAAATAAGATATTAGTGCCTACGCAAACAAAAGAAATCATTTTATGACTTAAGCCAAAGTCAAGTAAAAAATGATGTATATGGTTTCTATCAGGACTAAAAGGTGAACGACGGCTAATAATGCGCAAGCCTACAACCCTCAATGTATCGAAAAGTGGAACAATAAGAATCGCAAAACCCAGTGCGGGCGCTGAATCCAGGGCGAAGCCAAAAGAAGCGTCTGAAGCCACCGCTATGAACTTTATCACAAATAATGAGTTTAAAAGGCCTATAAGTAAGGAACCTGTATCGCCCATGAATATTTTAGCAGGAGAAAAATTATATATTAAAAAACCTATGAGACTGCCGGAAAGTGAAAAAGCCATTACAGCATACATCACCTGTGATGTGGCCCAAAAGTAAGCACCAAAAATTAGCGAAGTAAGTAAGCCAAGCGAGCCGGCAAGGCCATCCACACCATCAATAAGATTGAAAGAATTAGTGATAACTACAATAGTAAAAAGCGTTAATAAAACACTGGCAGTGTTCGGTATTTCGTGCAAGCCAAGAAACCCGTGCATATCGCTTATTTGTACGCCACCAAATTTTATGAGAATACCTGCCGCCAGTAGTTGGCCAATAAACTTTTTCGTAGCAGAGAGTATAAGAATGTCATCTTTTATTCCAAGAAAAAAAATAACCATGATTGCAGCCATAAAGTACTGTAGCACACCTGATGTAATAGGAGGCACCCCTATTAAAGTAGCTACAATAAAGCCGGCAAAAATGCCAAGGCCACCAAGGGTAGGTATTACAGCCTTATGGACCTTTCTTTCATCGGGCTCATCGAAGAATTTCTTTTCTTTAGCCACTTCTATTATTACGGGTATGGAAAAAAACGTAATCAAAAACGCCAATCCCCCGCTAAGTAATATGTTATCCATTCCCCAGTATTAGTTAAGCAATGCTGTTACAAAAGTATAATTAAGTTAGAAGCAAAAATTATATTCACTATAAATATGAAACTAAATTTCAATAAAATAAAGGATTAAAAAAAATAGATTTTACGGCCTTCCATCGGGATAGTTAACGGAAAATTCGTTCTAATTATTTCATTGTAGCCTTTGCTACTCTACTATTTTTTCATCTGCGCCACTTGCCACCACCGCGGCTCCCATTTTGTTGATCGGATTTTTACGGTTTTCATCGAATGTTAGCTGGTTATTCAAAATATCAATACTGGTAAAGATAGCAGCATTAAAGGAGGAAGTGTCTGCAAGGTTCTTTCCAGCAATATCAAATGCCGTTCCATGATCCGGGCTGGTACGTACAACAGGCAGCCCCGCCGTAAAATTAATTCCTTCTGCCATTGAAAGAGACTTAAAAGGAATTAACCCCTGGTCATGATACATTGCCAATACTGCATCGAACTTTTGCTGATAGCCCCTGGCAAAAAAAGCATCCGCACTAAAAGGACCTGTTACCAGCATATTATGCTGCTTTGCTTCTTTAATTGCAGGCTTTATTATTTCTTCTTCTTCACTTCCTATGAGACCTTCATCACCTGCATGCGGATTTAGTGCAAGCACTGCAATTTTTGGCCTCTCAATGTCGAAATCTCTTTTGAGTGAGGAATGAAGAATATTCAACTTACTCACTATACGCTCCTTTGTAATATAATTGGCTATATCTTTCACAGGTACATGTTCCGTTACAAGACCCACCCTAAAGTCGGAAGAAGTAAGCAACATCAAAACATCGTTTATACCAAAAAAGTCCTGTAGAAAAGGAGTGTGTCCTGTATAAGTGAACTCTTCGCTTTGCACATTTTTTTTGTGAATTGGCGCCGTTACCAGTGCATCAATATTACCATCTTTTAATGCCTGGGTAGCTGAGAGAAGGCTTATCCCTGCATATTTGCCGCCCACCTCGTTAAGCAAGCCTGGGTTTATAGCAATCTCTTCTTCCCAGCAATTAAATATATTAACCTGCTTATTATTAAGCCTGGTAAAATCTTTTGTGTTTGAAAAACTAAAGTTGATGCCCGGGATACTTTTCCTATAAAAATTTATGACTTTATTACTGGCAAAAACAACCGGGGTGCAGAAATCAAGAATGCGGTTATCTGATAATGTTTTCAAAATTAATTCCGGGCCAATACCGTTTATATCTCCCGAGCTGAAGCCAATTACAGGTTTGCTTTTTAATGAAATATTACTCAATAGGTTTACTTTAAAATGAAGGGGATTAAAGATAGTCAATTATAGCTTTCGCCGCAAAATGTATGCTCTTTTAAAGGCGGAAAAGCATGCGTGTAATTTATATTATGTTTTGCCTGACACATAACTTTCAATCGGCATCCGGTTAGAAATACTGCGTGCAAGTGTCATTTCATCTGCATATTCGAGCTCTCCGCCAAATGCAATGCCGCGGGCGATTGTGGTAATCTTTACGGGCGAGCCATCCAGTTTGCGGCTTATGTAATAGATTGTTGTATCTCCTTGTATATTGGGGCTTAATGCAAAAATCAACTCCTCATTTTTTTCAGTTTCCACTCTCTTTATAAGCGAATCAATTTGTAATTGGTCAGGCCCAATGCCGTCAAGGGGGGAAATGATGCCACCTAACACATGATAAACGCCGTTGTATTGCTGCGTACTTTCTATGGCAATAACGTCCCGTATATTTTCTACAACACAAATCATATTTTGCAACCTTGCCCTATCGAGACAAATATTACAAAACTCCTTATCTGCTATATTATGACATCTCTTACAGAAATTTATTTCTTCCCGCATTTTAAAAATAGCCTCACTAAAACCCTTCACATCGGCTACATCTTTTTTCAGCAGATGCAATACAAGTCTCAGTGCAGTTTTCTTTCCAATACCAGGCAACCGGGAAAATTCATTTACCGCATTTTCTAAAAGTGTGGAGGAAAAAATCATAGTTAAAATTATGAAGTATAAAACTTTCTGAATGTAAACTTTAAAAACCCTCCCCTGGAGGGAAGGGAGACCTCTTTATAAAGCAATATCCTTTTCATTATCCCAATTTGCACGGATATTTATTTTTTGCGGGAAACTATACACTCTTTCAGGTTGTTTTTTTAACCCATAGTTTCCAGTATCCCACACACCATTTTGATTGGTATCATCAAGAATCCTCAGTTCATAATCGCCGGGGATAAAAAGTGTAATGCTCAATTTCGCGGAAGAAAGCGGATATGAATTCACTACCTCATTGTTATTTACAAACTGCAAAACCGGGTGTTTGAATTTTTCGAGGTTTGTAAAATTTAATTTGATGCTTCCATAATCTCCTTCCTTCTTTGTTTTAAACGCTATGGTGTCGGCCTTTAATAAAGCAGTACCGGTTGTGTCTGTTGCAAAGTCAATAGGAACAATCAATTTATAAGCAGCATTTTCTTCCCATTTATTTTCAATCGTAATTTTTTTACCCGTGCTGTCAAGGCTTATGCGTGTTGGCGTGTAGGGCTTGTCCAGTGTATCGGTTAATTTGATCTTACTGCTGTCAAGACCTTTGAGCTTATTATTAAAAATAAGTGTAAGTGGCGATAGTATATCCTGCTGTCCATTGTTTAAAGATGAGGTAATTTTTAGTTTTTTATCCGCGGCCGTGCTTACAGATGTGTTGGTTTTGACCGCCGGTTTTTCTTCTGCGTAAGCAAATAAATTTAGAGATGCGGTATCGGTATTTATATTGATGGCGCTGTCTGCGAAAGCAAACAATTCTGTTTTGTTATTATAATATTTTTGTCCGCTTTCATCTTTCAAAGCAAATACATTATAGGTGCCGGTCGCAAGATTATTAAATTTAAAATTTCCTTGCGCATTTAATCTTGCTATATACCGGGGTTTGTTTTTTAAAACAGCGGAATCGTCCAGATCTTTATACAACAAAACTATTAAAGTACTATCCGCTTTACCTGTTTCCGCAAGGAGCACGTTGCCCGAAAACGTGAGAGAATCAATGTAAGGGCCTGTCGAAAAAACATAACTAAAATTGCGATAAGGATTATTTTCATTTATATCCTGTATCGAATTACCAAGGTCAATGCTATAGGTCGTATTGGGCTCAAGCGTATCACGTAATTTGATAGAAACCTCTTTTAATTTGTAATTAACGTTGGGGATTATTTTGGGATTAGGAGAAACCAACAAATTCTGCTGCACATTTTGCAGTTGAATGTATTCATCGAAAGTGAGTGTGATTGCCTTGCCTGTAAAATTTATGGAGTGATTAGGTGGCGTTGAATTTACCAACACGGGTGGAAGCGTGTCCCGGGGCCCACCGGTGGGTGCACCTATTTGTGCACAACTACTCCCAATAATTGACATGATGTAAAGCAGGCTGATTGCACCAATAAAAACTATTACATTCTTTATATTCATCTTCAAAAAAAGCAAACATAATAGCTTTGTGCTGATAAAGATTTTTATTCCTCCTAAAATACTTCTAAATCTCCTGTTCAGCTTCTTCAGGAATTTCGTGTAACGCGATAGCCATATTATTTGTCTTTACAAACTCGCACCAATGACACTCCGGTTTGCCGCAGCCCGTATAAAAATCGTGCTGCTGAATTTTATCCCACACTGTCTTTATCTGTTGCTTAACGGTGGTAATATCTTCCGGCTGAATGTAAATTTTTTCCTTGCGGTAATTCTTCTTTTTATCTGGCTCAATAAAATCAAATTCACTGCTCACAGCTATCCAGTCGCGGCTATGATTGTCAAGTAATATTTTATAGAACACAGCCTGCCGCCAGTAATCGCCACCGTTAGGTATTCTCTCCTGCGGAGGTTTCATTTTATCTTTTGCATTATCTACGCTTCCTGTTTTATAATCCACCACGTTTACTTCTTTACCATTGAATTCAAGCTTGTCCAGTTTTCCTTTCAACGGAACTCCACCTACTACAATGTTTTTTATATTTCTTTCTGTTGCAACAATCTTGTTCCAGCTATAAATGTATTTCTTATAATAATTGGTGAGTACTTCTTCGCCATACTCCAGCCTTCTGTCAAATTGTTCCTTGGTAAAGCTTTCGCGGTTGCGATGCATATACCAGTTGAAGTCTTGTATAAATTCTTCTTTTAATGGAAAAACATTTTTATTATCCTGCATCTTTTTAAACAATTGCTCTAATGCATAATGCACAGCAGAACCAAACTCAGTCGCTTCATTTTTTGGTGAAGGAATCCGAATCAGGCTTTTAAAATAAAATTCAAAGGGGCATTTTAAGTAGTTGTTTAAAGCGGTTACATTCATTACAAACCTGTCCAGCAAAGCATTGATAAATTCCCTTTCAATTTTTTCAATTTCAGGCCTGGCTTCAAACTGCATGTATAAAACCTGGAATTCTGCTTCAATGACTGGATCAATAAAAACCTTTTCCGTTTCCAATTGATGATCGTCTAAAATTTCAGCAATGAACATAGATGGCTCAAGCTCTTTTCCATCATTTTTAAAACAACAATAAGAGATGAATAAATTTTGCTCAGCACGTGTTAGTGCTACGTAAAATAGCCGGCGCAATTCTTCAGCTGAAGCATCAGTCTCTTCTTCCCTGTCGGGTAAAAGTGGTGTAAAAATGTTATCAGGAAATTTATAACCACGGTTTGGGTTTCTCTTCTTTTCCCAGAGAGAGGAATTGCAGCCGGTAAAAAAAACGTATTCAAATTCAAGGCCTTTGGAACCATGCGCCGTTAAGAGATTTACGCCTTTATCATTGCCGCTTACCTCAACCAATGGCAGCGAAAGTTCCTCACTTTGCATTAAGTCAAACAACTTCGTTAACTGTTTCAAATCAAGATTTGGATTGCGATGCGTTTCTTCTTTAATAAAATCAAAAAGGCCCGTCAATACCTGCAACAGCCATATCTTTTCGGGACTCTTCATGATGTAGCTCAATATTCCTGTTTCCCGGATAATACATTCAAATAAGCCCTGTAGTGTGAGATTCGGCACCTTTGAAATAAGTGTTTCAATAGCTTCGATTGTTTTCTTCAGGCTTTCATTCATGCCCTGCGTAAAGAGGTCTCTTACTGGTTGTTTACTTCTTTCAGTCAGCAGTCTTCTTATAGAAGTTTTATCTTTTGTGTAGTGCCTGTCGGACACTTCGATACTTACTTTTGCAATTTCTATCGGAGGAATATTGAACCAGTCATAATGCAATATTTCAAAGAGCATTTCGTCGCCACTGTATGAAATATCATGCTCGGTAGTAAGGTATCTTAAGAGAGTAATTATTTTTTTTGCAAATGGGATGTTGAGAATATTTACACTTCGCTTGTTGTAATAAGGTATTTTCAAAAGCTTGAGATACTGTGCCAGCTCCTCACCATATTTATTTTCTTTGTAAATGATGCCGATCTTATTTGGTTCAACGCCGTCCGCTAAAATCTTCGCTACCTGTTGTGTAACACCAATCATTTCCTGCCGCTGCGTTTCATAATTATGAATGATCGGCTTGTGTGTAAGATGATTGATTTTGATGTTAGATGATGAAAGCTCTTTGCTTAATCCCGGTATCCTTCTTATTAAACGATCACCATTTTTATCGATGATAGTTTTGGAAACATCCAGTATAGATTGCACAGAGCGGTAATTATGGGTAAGCACCACCGTTAGTAAGTCGTTTTTATAGCTTTGTGCAAAGCTTAGCATGTTCTCCACATTAGCTCCCTGGAAACGATAAATGCTCTGATCATCATCGCCCACTACAAACACATTGGGCTTATCCCAATAATTAATGAGCAACTCAACCAGGCGGTTTTGCGTACCGCTGGTATCCTGGAACTCATCAACTAAAATGTATAAGAACTGTTCCTGGTAGCGCAGCAACAAGTTGGCGTTTTCTTCAAATGCTTTTATTACCCAGTTGATCATATCATCAAAATCGTACAAATTATTTTTACGCATCAACTGCTGAAAACTATCAAACTCATTTACTGCAGCACGAAGCTTTTGCATGCGCACAGTTTCTTCCTCAATTTTATCCGTACGCACATCGCCTTTCTTAAAATTCATCGTAGCACGTTTCGCAACGTATTCACTCCGTTCTCCCAAAGATTCTATGTACTCATCTATTCGTTCGCTTATGAACTTTGGAGACCATGCTTCTTTCTTCATCGTGCTAAATAAAGACTGCAGGTTATTGATCTCGTAATACACATCGCCCCGATATCTTTTCAGCGGATGATTTTTTGGAAATGAATCAATGAGTTGTTTAAAAAGATCAATGCGCTGCAGATCTGAAACCGGGTCGAGTGCTGTCTTTTCAAACATGCCCAGGTTATCCTGTATCACATCATTACAAAAAGCGTGAAAGGTGTAAATATTAACCCTGTATGCATCAGCGCCAATGAACTCAAGGATACGTTTGCGCATGGCGATAACGCCTGCATCTGTATACGTAAGACAAAGAATATTTTGCGGTTGGGTATCTGTTTCCAGCAATATTTTTCCAATGCGTGCAGAAAGGATTTGTGTCTTGCCAGTGCCCGGTCCGGCAATAACCATAACGGGTCCTTCGATGGTATCAACCGCTTTCTTTTGATGCTCGTTCAGGCGGTTGTATTCTTTATGAAATTTGTCTAATTGATAGTTGTTGGAAGGCATGGGGCAAAGATAAATCTTATTCCTTCGTTGCTATTGTTTGAACGGATATTCGCATGATTTTTAATGTGTAAAAAATGTGGATGACTCTAACGACTATTTGAATAATTTTATTTCAGTTCTTTGATTAGTTCCAAGTCTTCTTTTTCATTCAATTACAATTCTAAAGTGCAGTCTACTGCATATTTCATTCGCTGGCTTGCGTTGCCGCGAAAATTTAAAACTAAACCAAGGTTGAAAATTCTTTGAATAAGCTTATGTAATTGAAAGTTTTTATTGCGTCTGAAAAATTCCTTTCAGTTAAACACAATTAAATTTTTAGTTATGAAAAAGACTAATCGTAAGCGATTAAGAAAAGGCATCAGGAACATTGAATCAAAGT
>JBDTSD010000053.1:0-25546 GCA_039931355.1 Ginsengibacter sp. | reverse complement strand
TCAATAAAGTTTCTGTGGGTATATCCGGCGGTTCCATTAAATGAAATAGTAAGTTTATCGGTTTTACTATCTACGTTAGCACGTACGGTATATCTTTTCAAATTTGAGCGGAGCCCAATTCCATCTTCATCATAATACCCACCGGATAAAAAATACCTTGTTTCTGCTGAACCGCCCGATAAATTAAGGTCATGACTTTGAAAAGTACCATCACGCTGAAAAACGTCCTTCCAATTAGTGTTAATACCCCTTAGGCTGTCAAGCTTCGCATCATACCCTGTTAAGGTTGCGGCAGGTAAACCTGCGTTTGCAGGATTGTTGCGGGAATATAAAAATCCAGGTAGGTTGTTAGACAGCTGTAAGCCAAGATTCTCCTGGAACTGCAGCAACTGTGCAGAATTCATCATGTCAAATTTCTCCTCGCCCGGCTGTGTAATTCCCGCCTGGCCCGAATAAGTTACCTGCGTTTTACCTGCATGGCCGCGTTTGGTAGTCGCCACAATAACACCGTTTGAACCACGGTTTCCGTATTGTGCAGTCGCGATAGCGTCTCTTAGCACATCAACACTTTCAAAATCATTTGGATTTATTGATTGAAAAACGCCGGCCTCAACCGGCATACCATCAATAACGAATAATGGGCTGTTTCCTCCCGTGATGGAGGTGGCACCCCTTATTTCAACCCTGGCGGAGGAACCCGGCTGGCCGCTTCCTGCAGTGACTGTAAGGCCAGGAGCCTTGCCTTGTAATATCTGATCGAAGGATGCATTAGGCACATAGTTGATTTCATCGCCTGTTACTTTTGTTGCAGCCCCGGAATATTGCGATTTTTTAATGGTAGAATAACCGGTTATTACCACCTCATCTAAATTAGAAGTTGATGGCGCTAAGCTAACCGACAAACTGCCCTGGGTGGGTACATCCACATTTTGTGTATAAAATCCAATACTGGACACCTGGACCCTTTTGACATTTTCAGATATATCTAAAGTAAAAGCTCCGCTTGTATTGGTAATGGTTCCTACTTTGGTTCCCCTCACTTCAACAGAGGCATTTGATATGGGAGCACCCTTGTCATCAGTTACTGTTCCGGTAATAGTTTTCTTTTGAGCAAAAGAGGAAAACAGCAATAGAAAAATTGCCGGGAAGGTCAATAAAAATTTTCTCATGTGATATTAGTTTTTATAAAGATTCAAATTTGAAAGTGCCGAAGATAAACGAAAGTGCAATACAAAAAATTGCAATAACTATTCTAAGACAGTTCGTTTGAAAGATTTGCTGCACATTATCTATATATAATTTTTACAGTTAATATTGTGGGGAACTTCGCAATTATTTTGAACCCGGTTACTCCTTATTTTATTCACTATCGTTGCACATTAAAGCTATTGCGACCTGTGTAATCCGCGAACAACATCTAAAAAATTTGCGAAAAATATGAAAAGAAAAAACCGCCAATTTAGGCGGTTTTTTCAGAATATTCCTTATTATATTATTTATAATATCTGTCTATAACATATCTTGTGACGGTAGTATATTGAAAGATATATTCGCCCGCTACAGGATCTGCTTTAATAATATTTGGCCCGTCGGTTACAGTAACGCCGCCGGTCGTCATCTGCGCCACATCAGCTGCATTAAGCTTTACCTTAAAATTTGTAAGCGTACCTCCGTTATTGGTAAAAGAAATTACATAACGTGGGCCGATATAGTAACCGCTTGACACCTCAACTTGAGTGGCATTGTCGGCTACAAAGGTATTTACATCCCCGGTAAATGAAGTTCCATCAGGAGGCCCGCTCATAACAGGAGAGCTCCAGCGCTTGAAATCCCAATTATAATCACCCGCAATTAAGTTTCCTATTATATTGAAATAGAGTGTGTTCAAATTTCCGGTTAAAGCTATACCGCCGGCATCTTTAATTGATACAGGTAACAGGTAGCTTTTTGCAGGATCAACCATGCTTTGGTATACTTCTATTGAGGTGGTAGCATATTGCTCACCTGCGGGGATGGTAAGAGTAGTAGTGCCAAGTTTATAGGCATTGGCTGGAAGAAGTTCAAAGCTTGTACCATTTGCAGTGTTATAAGCGGCAATCAGGGCATCATCGACTCCTATCGTTACAGTAACAGGGCTTTTAGGAAGATTAACCGAAGCCAGGTTAGCGATTACATTGTAGGTAGAAGTATCAGATGAAAACCTGACATTATTAGCGCTAAAATTTGTCAAGCCTCCTCTTACCAGCGTCACATGATCCTGGAGGCTTGAAAAGTCAGTTTCCTGCTTGTAACCCTTATCTTTTATGCAAGAATTAAGATTTACCATCAGTAGCGGTGCTATCAAAAGGCTTATCCATTTATTTAGTTTCATTTTCATAATTTTTATATTAATTAATTTTGTTCTACTGCATCCACCATATCTTATTTGTCTGGTGATCTATTGTACCCTCTGCGTTTACATTCTCCGGGTTCTTTGAATATTCGCTTAAAGGGTATTTTAAACGTATTGGTATTTTTGGTATATCAATATACGGCGAATAGCTTAGTGGGGTATTGCCCAAAGGGCCAGGATAAGGCGCATTGCCAGTATGTAAATAATCGAATCTGCGGTAGTCGGCATATGATTCAGCACTGTTAATGCTTACTAACGCTGCCCATTTTTGTCGAAGAATAATACTTTGTTTGGCAAGTACGCTGGTCGCAGTACTATAGTCAACATCAGTATTGCCAGCCTGGCTTGCATACCATGATGCAAATGTACTTGCATAGCTTGCAACACCCAGATACCGGAAAGATTCGCTAATTCCCTTTTGATAAAGTGCAGCATCATCACCTGGAATATAGCCAAGCGCAACTCCCTCTGCCTGTAAAAAATAACTTTCTGATGCCAGCATCAGGACCGCAGGGGCAGCGGGACTTATAAGAATGCCAGGGCCAAAAAGCGAATATTTACCATTCACAGGGTTACCATTTGCAAGGCCTAATTTATTTCCTACAAAGTTGGAAGTACCGGCAACCGGCGAAAATTCCCTGTCTAACCTTGGATCTTTATTATCCTGGTAAAAATTTACGGCAAATTCATTAGCAGCCCAAAAATCTCCAAAACTGGATACTTGCTGCCCGCTAAGGTTGTAAAAACGCTGCCAAAAGGGATTACCCTGTCCTGTTGAATTAACATACCCAGGTTGTACCAAAGCATCTGTAGTTAAAAAACCTGCAGGCTCAGCAACAGTCAAAGCGAGGTTGGGTTGAAAAAAAGCAGGTTTGGTTGTTAATTGTGACATTCGGAGGAGCATTTGAAGCCTTATTGTATTGGCGAACTTTACCCACGATGTTTTACTACCGCCGAACATAATATCCGACTTTGCACTTGGAGCACTGGCTGCTGTATTTATAAGAACAATTCCTTTTTGTATTTCTGTAAATAAACTGTCATAAATATCCATTCCCTTGGAATAAGCCGGCCTTAAAGAAAGCGCTCCTTTCAAGGCGTCTGCATACGGCACATCATTCCATAGATCAACAAGGTGCTCGTATTGAAATGACTTCATTATTCTCGCTATACCTTCAAAAAAAGGCTGGTTTGTATTATTTGCCGCATCCTGTATATATTGGTAATCTTCCAGGTTATCGTACACCGACTGCCAAAGGCCGTCAAAAGCACCGGTGGTCATTTTATAGGTTGTACCCGGATCATTTGCATTGATGGCAAAACTGCCGCTCACTGCCCATGACTCCATCCACTGGCTAAATTGCGTGGGGCCCGGGTACCAGTTAGCCACAGTCACCGTCAGGGCAGCTGGCAATACCAAGCTCGGGTCAGCTGAGGTAGATTGATTTGGATTGGTGTTCACATCCAAATATCCCTTTTTACAGCCCATTCCTGCGACTAAAGAAATAGTTGTAAGTATTAAAAATATTTTTTTCATCGTATTAATTTTCAGTTAACTGATTTTTATTTAAAATGTAATATTCACGTTACCCCCAAAAATACGTGTGGGTGGATTCTGGTTTATATCCGTAGTTCCTATGGTGTTACCGGTTGTATTTGCGAACTCAGGATCTGTCCATACATTGCCTTTTGCCTTATAGGTAAAAAGGTTGCGTCCCACCAAAGCCACAGATATTCCTTTGATAAAAGTGTTACCCAACACCTTGGTTGGTATGGTATAAGACAGCGAAACTTCACGTATTTTCCAGAAATCAGCACTATTGATATAGGTGCTGCCGACATTATTCCAGGTACTCGCCCAGAAATCGTTATTACCATTCTTTGTAACCACATTGGTATTTGCTACATATTTTCCAGTCCCATCATCATACGAGGAATTTGGGATAACAAAAGGTTGGCGTCCTGATTGAGCGGAATACCATGAAACACCTGTGAAATCAAGTGCATTACCCAGTGAGTTAAAAATTATAGCTCCAAACCTTCCTTCTGCTAACACAGATAATGTTAACCCTTTATAGGTTATACTAGTATGCAAGCCAAGTATATAAGGCGGGTTTGATGTACCGAAAACAGCTAAACTATCTTGCGGAGCTGGGAAACCATTGTCTTTACCAACAATAATTCTTCCCTGCGGGTCCCTGTTCCAGTCTGAAACTTTTATTTGGGGAAATGCTTTGCCTTCAATTGCGAATGAATTGTTTCCTAAATCAAATTGGGTGATGCCAGGATAAAGGGAAACAACTTCATTTTTATTATACGAGAAATTCGCTCCAATATCCCATTTAAAACCAGTAGGGCTGTTAACGGGTGTCGTATTTAAATCTACTTCAATACCTTTATTTTTCATTTCACCACTATTCAATAGCGCCTCCGTAAAGCCCGTTGCAGAACTCACCTGTACTTTTAGTGTTTGGTTTGTTGTATTAGATTGATAAGCGGCAACTTTTAATGTTATCCTGTTTCTTAAAAAACCTAAATCTACAGCAACTTGTTTTTCAGTAGTAAATTCCGGCTTTATAAATCGATTGTTTAAAGAGTTGGAAACTGTGAAACCGGCCGTGCTACCATAAGGGAAATTAGCGCCGGCATTAAATACATTGTCCAGGCTATATGGCCCAACACTCACATTACCTGTTTTTCCTATAGCGGCGCTCAACTTTCCATAGCTTATAACGTTGCTGCTTTTTAAGGCGGGTATTGCATCGGTAAACACAAAGGAAATGTCGCCTGCAGGATAACTATAAGTTCTTAAGCTCTTATCTAGCCTTGAATCCCAGTCTTTCCTGAAGGAGCCGTGTACGAAGAGATAATCATTATATCCTAAAGTAAGATCGGCAAATGCGCCGGTTTTCCTATAGTCAGAAAGAAATTCGTAAACATTCGGTGACCCCAGCCTGTTGGATATATTATAGAAATCGGGAATTACCAGCTGTGAAGCAGATGTATTAATATCTCTCTGTGTTTCATCAAAAGTAGTAGCGCCTAACACCAATTTACCGGAAAAGTTCTTATACCTCTTGTCAAAATTAGCGAAGACGTTTCCTGTAAGGCGCTGGTTGTATCTAAAAGCGTCATAGTCTGCTGCAGGCTGGTCAACAGTACTTCTGCCTGATCCATATTCATCTGCTTTTGCCCAGGGAGCAAAGTTAAATGCAGCACTGGTGAACTTTTGTGCCAGATCAAAACGGGTAACAGCAGCAGTAGCATTTAAGCTGAACCAATCTGCCACTTTATAGGTGAGACCTATATTCCCTATTAAAGTGTTTCTTTTGCTCTCGAACCTCGATTGATCTATTTGCCACCATGGATTACCATAATAAGCATTGAAATAACCGTTTGGATTAGCAAAAGGATCGTTTCTCCAATCCCTGTAATCCCTTAAATCAACACTTGCAGGCGTATTCAGCAATGTCCAGTAAACCGCCCTGTTTTGATAGTAAGATCCGCCAAAGCCACCGGCGGAAGTAGATGGGCCTGTGTTTACTGCAAATGATCCCGGCGTAGTGTTGGAATGCTGCACTGTATAATCTGCAGCATAGCTAACTGTTAACTTGCCAAAATCCCTTGATCCGTTTAAGCGGAAGGCATCCCTGTGGTTCTTGTCTTTTGGAACAGTACCAGAGATGTCAACATCCTGCACGCTAAGAAAAAACCTGCTTTTATCATCTCCGCCAGAAATGGAGAAATCGTTCTGTTCTGTAATTCCTTTATTGAAAAAATCCAGTTTAGCGTTGGGCTTTGCCGAATAGGTACCATGTTGCAAAGAATCAAAAAAAGTACCGTCTTCATTATAAAATCTTACCGGTGCTCCCAATACTATCGGCGCGCCATTAAATCGTGGGCCATAGTTTTGGTTCTCGTAAGAAACATATGGGACAACTGGGTTTTCAGGAAAATAAAATACCCCATCTCCGGACAACTCTCCACCATATTGTCCAAAAGTATTTTGAAGCTTTGGCAAATATGCAATCTGTTGTACCTGCAGTGTATTGCTATAATTGATCTGCGGCTTGCCCCTGGTTCCTTTTTTGGTAGTAACAATAATTACACCGTTAGAACCATCAGAACCGTAAATAGCCGATGCGCTGCCTCCCTTTAATATCGAAACGGTTTCAACATCATTCGGATTTAGCTGCGACAACAATGTACCACCCTGGTCTCTTGACATTACAATGTCATCAATTACTACCAGTGCTTCGTTATTTCCAAGTATTGAGCGGTTGCCGCGAAGCGTAATCCTCGTATCTTGATTCACACTGCTATTTGTGTTGGTAATCTGTAAGCCGGAAACTTTGCCTGATAACCCTGTTGCGATATTCGTAACCTTACCCTGGGTAAGTTCTTTATTATCAATTTTCGCAACAGAAGTACCTAAAGACTTAGGATCCCGCTTAATACCATAACCAGTGATAGTTACTGTGCTTAATTCTGCATTGTTTCGCACCAGCTTCGCAGTAACAGCGCCTTCTGCAGGGGTAACCTTAACTCCATTAAAGCCCGTGGCCGTAAAAGTTAATGTACCGCTACCTCGCATTCTAATGGTGAAGTTTCCGTTTTGATCCGCAGTTGTAGCGTTGCGGGTACCAGTTTCGGCAACAGTAGCAAATGGAACAGGCGCTCCCGCATCGTCTCTAACTGTTCCTGTTACTTCTTTGCCTTGTGAAAATGCCAATACTCCACAGAGCATAAGCACTGAAAATAACGTAAGAAATTTTCTCATGTGTTAATTTAGTTTTAAAAATTGCAAATATAGGTGTTACCCTAAAGTAACCCAAATGTTAATTAATTGTAAATAATCTCCCTAACATCCAAAGGCAAGACACACCTTTTATAATAAATGCTGCACCATTTAAAATAATTGTTATTAAAATGTCGGGGGATATTCTGGGAGTGTTGGTATATATACAATTGATGATTGGTAAGGGTTGCAGGTCTTTACCCGTTGAATAGCTTTAGGGCTATGTGTGATTTTTTAATATTTAAATGCTTCGGGCATTCCGTTCATAAAATATTGTTATGCAGCTCGTGATTTAACTCGAACTCAAAAAGATACCCCGGAGAGGCGTAAAGAAATTTTGTTAATCAGGGAAACTTTGGGCCAATATGCTAACATTTAATGCATCATTGGACACCCGATAATTCAATTAATTACAAAACATCCATAGGAAAAAATCGCCTGGTGGCCGGAGCTAACTATTGTGCCCCTAACTACCGAAGAAAATATCTTATTCCTTCAGCAGGCGTACTCCTTCTTCATTGTTTTGCTGGACTGCAAGGTCAAGAGCTGTAAGCCCGCGACTGTCTACTTTAAACTTATCAGCTCCATGCGCACACAGCAATTTTATTAATTCATTACGGCCAAACATTGCCGCAAACATTAAAGCCGTACCCCCGTTTCCATGCTGTAGGTCTAAGTCAGCTCCATTATCAATCAAAAGTTGAGCTATGTTGACATATCCTTTAAATGCTACACCCATCAAGGCAGAGTTGCCCCCCGAATCCTGCGCATTCACATCTGCATTTGCCCGCAGTAATAATGCAGCAGCAGCATACTGGTTATTGTAGCAGGCAATTATCAACGGCGTATATCCTTTTTCATCCCTGGCATTTACATTCGCATTGCTACCAATAAGTTCTTCCAATACCGGTAGTTCACCCAGGCGTGCGGCATGTATGATTACCTTGTCCAATTGTTCCATATTCTATTCTGCTTGAGTGATTATCAGCCCCGTTCATTTTCAAAGATAAATACTCTTTTTGTTTGTATAAGGTGACAATAGCATATTTGCGAAAATGACAGCAATGGTTGGTTGATAAATTTATTGCCTTCGCTACGGGATTATAATGTTTTTCATTCCTCCTATTAGGCAAAAGAATATTAAATTGGAAAGATCATAATAAATGCAATTGAAATTATTTAAAAGCGTCTAACGCTATTGTAGGCTTACCGGAGTTCTCAAAGGCTCCCAACGTATATCCCTGCCAGTTATTATATGCTTCCGGCTCCCAATATAAAACGCCGAGCCCTTTCCCCGCCGTAATGGATTTTATTTTAGTAATAAGGTCGGTTAAAAATGATTTGCATGCTGTCGAATCATCCCAACTCATTCCTACTTCACAAATCATAGCAGGCTTATTATATCTTACTACCATATCGTTCATGTTAGCAAGACACTGAGTATTGACCGAAGCCCAGTTTGAAGCAGAAGGATATAGAGACATGCCAATGATATCCCATCTTGCGCCATTATTTTTTAAACCATCAAACATCCAGCGGAATAAATTATTATCAAAACCATTGGAGAGGTGAACGATCACTTTAATTGATGTGTCCACTGCTTTCACAGCTCCGTACCCGGCATTAACAAGCAAGGCAAAATTTGCCATACTGGTTGAAGCCTTTCCTTCCGGCCAAAGCATCCCATCATTAGTTTCGTTACCTACAGATACCCATGCAGGAATCACGCCATTAGCTTTTAGTGTGTTCAATACCGTTAGTGTATGATTATAAACAGACGTTTGCAATGTTGGTATATCCTGTGAAGCCCAGGCAGCAGGCTTTATTTGATGACCCGGATCGGCCCATGTATCACTGTAGTGAAAATCAATCATAATCTTCATTCCAGCATTTTTTGCGCGAATGGCTTTAGCTAATACATCCCCTTCATTATTGTAATTATTTGGTGGATTCACCCAAACTCTTAACCTTATTGTATTTATTCCGAGTTCCTTTAAGACTAATAATAAGTCTTGTTCCGCACCACTTTTATTATAAAACTTTACACCTGATGCTTCCATTTCTGTAAGCCAGCTTATATCAGCGCCTTTCACCAAAAAAGATTTAGTTGTAGTATCAACCGGAGGAAGAGCTGGAGGGTTCCCTCCTGTTTCACCTGATTTTTTACATGCAAAAAACAGGAAGATATATAAGATTAAAACAAAGGCACATTTAATTTTCATAATGCTGATGGAAATATTTGATCAATAAAAAAACTGCCTTTGCAGGCAGTCTTTTTATTAAAATGCTTACGAAGATTAGCCTTATTGAACGCTATAAGTATAATAACCTGAATTATTAAGGTATAAAATAACCGTGTGCATACCTGCTGAAAGAGTTGGAGAATGAGCGGGATCGCCAATATTTGCCCCACCCTCTGCCAACATCCCGTTTCCATTATCCCCGTAGTTTAGGCCCCAGTCATTATTAGCCCTGAATTTGAATTGATCACCTGCAGCTGTTGTAATGGTTCCTATCCACCTGTTTTCAGAAGAATTGTAAGTCATCGGAATATCATTGCCCCAGTTACTTGCAGCAAAACCACCGATGATGCTCCAGGTGGTTGCGGCTGCGCTCCATGTATTGTTTCCTGTATTTGCCTTTATATGATAATACCCGGGGCCGGCAACAGTTATATTTCCGCCGCCACCAGGAACCAAGGTACCATTGCCACCATCACCAAGTGCATTGCTCCAATCGGGACCTGTAGTAAATTTAAATTGATATGAACCGCCGGCAGGTATATTCACATACCCTTCATAATTTCCATCTTTAGCCGGAGAACCAAGCGTGTTAGCCGTTGCAGGATTCCATCCCTGGTAGTCGCCAGGAACATATAATAGGCCATACTGTTTTACCTGTGTTACAGAAAAGGTTCCATGTTGAAAATCTACCATAATAGTATACATACCTGTAGTCGCAGGACCCGGAATATTCGCATTTCCAAGATCAGCACCAAAGTTCCCACCAGCAGCAAGACCTGCGACACTTCCATCTGCAACGTTATACTTATGGCCCCAATCGCCATTTAACGGTAAAAAAACATACTGGCCACCACCATTTAAATAGAAAGTACCTTGATAGGTAAGAGAATCAATCATTGTAAATTCCTGGGACGACGTAGCCACCGGATTGTTCCATCCGCTTCCTGAAGCATTTCCTACCAAATATAAATGCCCTGATGATGGTGGCACTACTTTAGGAGGTACTTTATATGGAGTCATTTCAATAGTCAACACATTAGATACTAATTGCTCATTATTATTTGCATAAGAAGCTATTACCCTCACAGGAATATCATAAGAAACGCCGAAAGCGTATCCATAGCTCAACAAAATATCATTAAGTTCTTTAGCGGTAAAAGTTATGCTCTGATCTTTTATTACAGTGCGGGTTACGGCCCTGCTAAAATTACCTCCTGCAGAATCGAACTGAACCACAAATTTTGTATGAGAAGAATCCGTTGCAAAATCAGGATAGGTCCATGATAGAGTGAGTGCAGCATTAAGTGAATCTGCGGGAACAGCAGCAATACTTGCTTTTGACGCAGTAAGCGTAGGGGCTTTACCATTTCCATAATGGGGCAGATCAGCCACCTTTTTGCAAGAAGCAAAAGCAACTATGATTATAATTGCCGAAAGAAATTTAGATGTATATTTCATAATAGAATTTTATTATCTGTTTTTTCAAAACAATTTTTTGTTTACTGTTTTGTGACTGTAAATTTTCCCCGTTGAAAATCAACATCAATTTTGTAATTGGCGGACACAGGTGGAGCAAGGATATCATTTCCCTGCCATTGAAAATCGCCACCATATATTTCGTTAGGATCATTCTTTGTTGCGATACTATATTTATCGCTCCATGACGCATAGGTAGGAAGAAATGTATAAGAGTTATTACCTATCAAAGGAACAATAAGAGTGTAAAGTGTCGCTGATACCCGTGTAAACTTTTGAGATACAGGTGGCGTATTTGTCCAATCACTTGGTACGGCATTACCTGTGATATATAACTCGCCCGATGCCGGCGGTATCACCTTTGGAGGTATGGCATAAGGTGTAACCGTAAACTGCAATGCATTAGAGGATAGCATGGCAGAATTATTTTCTAAAAAAGAATTTACCCTTATTTCAATGTTATGGGGCACACCGGGAGTTAACACTAATTGGTTAAGCAAGTAATCATTAAAAACGGACTGAATAAAAGACTTGCTTAAATCGCCGCTCACCGATACAGTTTGCTTTTGAGGATTGCTAAAATTAGCACCAACAGTATCAATCTGTATCTGGTAAGACACGCTGTGCGAGCTAATGCCCGTGGTAAATTGATAGTTAGGATTCGTCCATGTTAAATTTAGCGCCTCTTTATCTTTATTTGCAAAAGTTAATGGGATAGTGCCCGTAACCGACGAAGACAAGGCGGGTGCAGTACCACCCTCAAAAAATATTTTATGTTCATCTTTTTTGCACGATGAAATTGCAAATACCAATATAAATGGTATCAGCATGGATTTCATTAATTTTTTCATATAAATCATATTTTAACTTGATTAATTCTTGATAAATTAGAAGCCTGTATTTTGATCCAGGTTTGTATTTGCGCTTAATACTGTGGACGGGATAGGAAAAATATTATATTTTGAGTCAACCCCGGTTCCCGATGCTACCCCGCCTTTCCATGGCCACAAATAAGTACTTGTAGTAAGCAGGTTATAGCGAATAAGATCGGTACGGCGATGGCCTTCCCAATATAACTCGCGTCCTCTTTCATCTAACACGGTTTGCAAAGTAAGGTCTGCTGGGTTGAGCTTGCCCACATTTCCTGTACCGTAGCCCTCTCCATAAGCCCTGTAACGGATCTGGTTTAAATAACCTAATGCTGTTGTTGCGTCAGCGCCGCTTCCATTGCGTAAAAATGCTTCAGCATATATCAGGTACATTTCAGGCAAACGAAAAACAGCAAAATCTATGTCGGTAAAATTTCCCTGCACATCACTTACCGCCCCACCATCTGACCGCACATTTATAAATTTCTTTACATGAATACCTTCAGTGTATTGACCAACATCATTAATTACCGGGCTGCTTAAATTCGTAAACAATGCCCGCTGGTCTGTACTTCCCGTTTTGTCTGCAAATAAATCCGCAAAAGCTTTTGTTGTTCTATATCCATACCACCCGGCAGCAACACCATAGTCTGCATGATCGTCACCTGAAGGAGCATGTGCAAGAAAAGAAGTATTTCCATAAGACTGGGTATGCAAACCATCGCAGTTTATTGCGAAAATGAATTCATCTTTTTGCTTATCATTATCTGCCATGAATAATTTGCTATAACCGGCTTTAAGAACATAGCCCGCACCGATTACTTTTTTTGCATAAGTAATGGCTTCCGTATATTTTGGAGTACCGATATATACTTCAGCATTCAAATACATACGGGCAAGCAAGGCCCAGGCAGCAGCCTGATCAACACGTCCGTACTCAATAGTTTTGGCCGGTGCAAGCTCTCCATCTATTGCTATTAATTCGTCTTCTATATATTTGAATAAACCTGCCCTGTCAATTTGTTTTGGTAAAGTTGTTCCTGGTACATCTTCTTCAGTGATAAAAGTTGACTTTCCAAACAAATCCATCATAGCCCAATAATTGAAAGCACGCAAAAATCTTACTTCGCCCCTTGTTTGTTTAATAGTGGCTGCATCAGTACCACTTATGCCGTGCGATGCCAGCTTCTCATCAGTAGATTCTCTGAGGTATTCATTTCCTATGCTTACATTATACACAAGTCTTGAGTACAATCCTAATAAAAATGGATCAGAACTGGTCCACCGAAGACCATGAAAATCCTTGATTGTCTGATCATCCCAGGAAACAATCGCTTCATCTGTGGGCAGTTCTTCCGCATTAAAAAACCCGCGGATAAAAGGCGACTGAGAACCTTCATCAAGACCTTGTATGTCTGAAGCTCCTGCAGGGCCTATATTGCCAGTTGTTGCCAATCCGCCATACACCTTAGCTAATACACTTTTATATCCTGCAGCGGTGGAATAAGTTGTAGCAGGAGTAAGATCGTTTGTCGGATAGATATCCAGCTTTTTTGCGCAGGAAGTAATTCCGGCAAAGAGCGTACACAACACAATTAATTTTTTTACCATACCGTATTTCATACTAAAATATTTTTTCAATTAAAAATCTAAGTTCACACCAAAACTGAAAATCCGTGGCCTTGGATAAATATTGCCATCAATGCCATAATCGCTGGAATTCTCCGGATCAAGCCCTTTATAATTTGTAATGGTGGCAAAATTTTGAATACCGCCTGATAACCGCAGACTAGCATGGTCTCTAAACACTTTCCCAACTGCATAACCGAGGTTAATATTATCTATACGTAGAAATGATGCGTTCTGGACGAAGTAATCAGAAAGAAATTGATTATTAGAATTATTATGGAACCCTGTTTCAAAGTAGCTTGTAGAGGCATTGCCTATAAAATTTACCGGGTTTTTAAGAACAGCTAAAATACCACTTCCTGCATCATATTGGTTGTAAAGATAGTTGCCTATCATACCATGTGCAGATATTCCAAAACTAAAGTTCTTGTAAACAAGCTGGGTATTTATCCCGATAAGCACATCGGGCGCAGGCTTCTTGTAAAGATACCTGTCATCAGCGTCTACTTTTCCATCCCGGTTTATATCTTCATATAATCCTTCAATCGGCCTGTTGGTGCTTTTATCATATACCTGCTTATAAACGAAGAATGAATTGGGTGGATCTCCAACAATATTTTTGCCTATATAATTTCCTGTAGCGATGCCAATTCCTCCAACATCTATTCCTTTAAAGTTAGGATCCTGGTATCTTAAAAGATTAGTAATCTTCGTTTCATTAAATGCCACATTAAATCCAAAATCCAACGTGAGATCGTGCTGCCTGATGATCGAACTATTGATATTAAATTCCACTCCTTTATTTTCAAGGTTGCCTACATTAGTTGTAATTCTATTTACAAAATTTGCACCGGGCGCTACAGGCACATCGCTCAAAAGATCTTTTGTTTTTTTATAATAAAAATCCACCGAGCCGGAAATGCGATTGTTTGCAAAACCAAAGTCAAGGCCTATATTAGAAGTTTCAGTCGTTTCCCATTTTATTGAGGCGTCATAACCTTCCGGGCGAAGAAACGAATAGAACTGATCACCAAACTGGTATTGAGCAGAACTATTGCTGCGTGTGTAGCGGGTTAGGTATGAATAATAACCTATACCATCTTGCTGGCCGGTTACACCATAGCCGACCCTTAGTTTCAGGTCAGATACTGCATTGGAATTTTTAAATAATTCTTCTTTTAATTTCCAAGCCAGTGCTACAGCAGGAAAATATCCGACTCTTGTATCGGGCGAAAATTTAGAACTGGCATCACGACGTAACGATGCTGTAATTAAATATTTATTGGCAATTGTAAAATTGGCTCTTCCAAGGTATGATTCCAGCCTGTATTTAGGCTGATCAGTTGCATAAGTAGGTTGAGAATTTGCTATCGTATCTTTTAACGCGGGATTGCTGGGATCTGATAGTGCCCTGTAACTAAAAGCGGCATAATTATATACGTTCGTTAAGAACTCCTGGTAAGTATGTCCTACTAATAAATCAAATTTGGAGTTGATACTCTTTAGTTCTTTAGAATAAAATAATTGTATGTCAGCAAGTGTGTTTTTCTTTCCTTGCTGATAATAAGCTCTTCTACCCCCGGTCTTGTAGTTAGTTGCAGAAAGAGAATCAAAATTATCATTGCCTTTCCCAAATGTATTATCCATACCGAGGTTCACAAGCACGTGGAGGTCTGGAAAGAAATGAAGTTTATAATCAAGCTGTACATTCCCAATAAGCCTGTTTACCCTTGATGTATTATTTCTCAGATTTATTAAACCTATCGGATTACGCGTGGCAAGATCTATGGGTTTGCCATCGGCCTGCAACCATTCATAATAGCCCCCATATTTATTGCTTGCATATACAGGTTGCGTTGGATCAAAGCTCACCGCTGCACCTACAGCATCCTGGTTAGAGAAATTGTTCTTAATAGTGCTTGCCTTCAAATTTATATTCACAGATAAATGATCATCAAAAAATTTGGGAGAGAGATTTAACGAAGAGGAAAGCCTGTCAAATGTATTGTTCTTTAAAATTCCCTGCTGATTTAAATAACCTAACGAAAGTCGAAATGGAATAGGACCTGCACTGCCACTGGCGCTTATATTATTATCATTACCAAAAGCCTTTCTGTAGATTTCACTTTGCCAGTCAGTATAGGTATTGCCTAGAAGGTTTTTATAAGTATTAATACCGGTGGTATTAGCATCTGCCGTAATAATCTGTCTTACCAGGGGCGCCGGTAATACACTTGCTTCTCTTACCACATCACTTATTGATACCAATGAATTGAAATTGAATCGAATTTTTCCTTTTACACCTTTTTTAGTTGTAACAATAATTACCCCGTTTGAAGCCCTTGAACCGTACAAGGCAGTAGCAGATGCATCTTTTAACACACTTACAGATTCAATATCGTTTGGATTAATTGTGCTCAATATATTTGACGACCCCGAAATTCCATTTCCTTCAACGGGTACTCCGTCTATCACAACCAGTGGATCATTGCTTGAATTTAAGGAAGCGCCTCCGCGAATACGAATCTTACTTCCTCCACCAGCAGACCCTCCACCCGAAGTAATCTGTAATCCAGCAACTTTTCCCTGCAATAACTGTTCAGAAGAAGGAATAAAACCCTTCTGAAAGTCCTTTGCAGAAACAGAAGTTACTGCACCCGTCAGATCGCCTCTTCTACGGGAACCATAGGCTACCACTACCACTTCATTTAGGCGGGAATTACCCTGTGTCAAAGAAGCATTTACAATATTTTTATCGTCGATTGCCTCTTCACGGGAATCGAAACCCACGGAAGTAAAGATTAAGGTATTGTTTGGAGACGCAGAAATAGAAAAATTTCCTTCTGCATCTGTTTGCACGGCTTTTCTGCTGCCTTTTACAGCAACTGTCACACCCGCAAGGCCGGAACCATCTTTTGAATCGGTAACTTTTCCGGTAACCGTGGTTTGTGCATTAGCCGCAAAAGAAAAAAGGGTAAGTAAGATCAAAACATATAATTGTCTTGATGCTGCAATAATTCTGGTACTCATAACAGTAATCGTTTTTTTAGTAGAGTTGAAAATTTACATTAATACAATGTGTAAATTTTACACAAAATAGAACTTTTTTATAAAATCTTTTAAAAAATTATTAACACTTCCTTTACGCCTGAAAAATATTGATAAAAACCTCCCGGTTAAATCGCCTGGAAAACACTAAAGCGGAAACTTGGCATAGCAGGTGATTTCTACTTTTATTTTTAAAGGTTGCACGTTTAATTTGGTGGGGTTAGACTTTTCATTAAATAAGACAGGAAAGTAGCGGTAACGCTGCATTGCTAAAAAGAAATCAAATAAATTACAAATAATCAAAAATCGATTCCCGACCACTTCTTTTTATTTCTCTCGTATTTTTCATAATCAAACTTATAAAGCCTTCCGGGCCTATGAGGCACGTTTTGCTCCTGCTCATCTATATCAACTAAAAAATCCATGGAGAAAAACTTTTTTCTAAAATTTCTTCGATCCAGCTTTATACTTAAAATGGCCTCGTATAAATTCTGAAGCTCACGCAAAGAAAATTTATTAGGCAAAAGACTTAAGCCAAGCGGATGTTCCTGTACTCTTTTTTGCAGCCACCTGTAACAAGTTTCAAATATCTTTTGATGATCAAACGCGAGGTCTGTCACGTTATCAATTTCATGCCAGTGTATTTCATTGTCTAAAATATTCAGGCGGTGATGCTGTATGTTTATGAGGGAGCAGTAAGCAACAGTAACCACCCTGCCTGCCGGATGGCGGGATACTTCTCCGAAAGTGTGCACCTGGTCGAGGTAAACATCGCTCAGGCCGGTTCGCTTTTTCAATATGTTATAGGCAGATGTATCCAGGTCCTCATCAGGTTTTACAAGGTCTCCAAGGAGTGTCCATTTATTTTGAAATTTTTTTAGATCAGAGCGTATGAGTAAAACTTTCAGCTTGTTTTCATCAAAACCAAAAATTACACAATCAATAGATAAAGCAACCCGATTAATGCTTTGTACTTCTGATTGAATTACTTTAAAAGTTTTTATACTCTTTTGAACTGTTTCTTTTGGAGATTCTGCCATGCTATAATTATAAAATAGGTTAAGGTTAAACTACCCGTGTTTTAGCTAATTAGCGGTGATCTAACAGTGTACTGTTTAATTTCCTTTGATTACTTTAATAGTTTGCATTCTCTGAGATGCTATGATAGTAAGCAGGTAACTGCCCTTTGCAAATTTATTCGCTCCATTAATGTTCACTATATTTTTACCAGCAGATATATTTTGATTTTGCTTTAATAACTGCCTGCCACTAAGGTCTGTTACAACCAACGTTACATCATCCTGCGATCGAGATTCAATGTTCACCGTCAAATTATCTTTAAATGGATTTGGATTTACTTCCGCAAATTTTTCCCCTGCATTCGTTTTAATTTTTAGTATTACACTCAACTTAAAATCGCCATCCTTATCTACACTTTTTAAGCGATAGTACAATACTGGTGATGAGGTTGAATTAAGAATATCGGCATAAGAATAATTAGAATTGCCTGTTGCATTGATTGTAGCAATAGGAGAAAAATTTTGTCCATCTTCACTGCGCTGCAATTCATAATAGTTAAGGCCTGTTTCATTAGCAACTTTCCACGATAGCAGATTTTTACTTCCATTATTTTTCCCATCAAAATTTATAAGCGTAACAGGTAAGGCTGCATTCATGTTCAGGTAAACATGATACTCTCCTGGTTGTAATGTAAAAGATTGCGGTGCGCCTGTTGCAGTAATAGTTGTACCATTTAAATAATCATACCATATTCCCGCATTTTGAAAAGTTACTGAACTGGTTTGTGGGACCACATCAAAATTTCCAATAACAACAATCGAAGCGCCACCCTGGCTAAGCTTTAAAGTTTTGAAAGCACCCGTAAAGTCTTGCTGGATTGTATTAGAAGTAAAAAGATTTTTATATAAATTATTAAAGCGGAGCTTAATCAATGCACTGTAAACATCATGTAATTTTTTTCTGGCAGGTTGCTGTAAATAATCCCACCTTATAGGTTTTGGATCTGTGCGGCAATTATTATTAACGGATCCATCCTGGCAATAATTAATAGGATAGTCATATCCCAACTCACCAAACTGCCAAAGCATTTTCGGGCCTGGAATAGTAAATAAGAATGCAGCTGCCATCTCTTCTCTCTTTAGCGCGGTAGTTGTATCTTTTATATTGTATGAACCGGATGAATTTCCGTACTGGATATTTCTATACATCAATCTTTCCTCGTCATGGCTCTCCGCATAAGTTACTAAGTAAGGATTGTTCCAACCACGAGCTGATGCAATGCCATAATCAAAATTCCACCCGGTAGAATAGCCCATTGTTGCCTGGTTATAATTATAATTCATGTTTCCCCAAAGCATCATTCCATAGTTTGATAGAGCTATTTCTTCCGTGTTATCCGCAAAGTGCTCGAGTATGCAATAAGAGCCGGGCGATTTTAATTGCAGCGTATCATAATATCGTTTCCATATATCAACCCTGCTTTGATCGTAGTTCCCCCAGGCGCCCACGTTACAATTCGCCCCATTTGCATCACAGGTTTGTGTTTGTGTAAACCCTTTTGAAAGATCAAAACGAAAGCCATCCACTTTATAATCCTTGAGCCAATGCTCTACCACCCGGCTTACAAAATATCGGGTAGCAAGGCTTTCATGGTTCATATCGTACCCAACATTAAAGGCATGTTTCTGTACCGGGTTAAACCATGGATTATTCACTGCAGGCCTATTGTTTACAGCATCCCAATATAACTGCACCATCGGTGATAAACCGAATGAGTGGTTTAAAGCGATGTCCATTACAACGGCAATTCCATTTTTGTGTGCGCTGTCAATAAATTCTTTCAATGTATTTTCAGGGCCATAATATTTATCAGGTGCAAAATAAAAATCAGGATTGTATCCCCAACTGTTATTGCCTTCAAATTCATTCAGCGGCATTATCTCTATTGCATTTATCCCAAGTTTTTTTAGATAATTAAGCGTGTCCCGCAAAGTATTCCAATCATGCTTTGCAACAAAATCCCTCACAAGCAATTCATATATCACAATGTTTCTTTTGTCGGGCCTTTGAAAATTATTTACCTGCCAATT
This sequence comes from Ginsengibacter sp., assembly GCA_039931355.1. GTDB lineage: Bacteria > Bacteroidota > Bacteroidia > Chitinophagales > Chitinophagaceae > Ginsengibacter. Next base: position 5,981 of record JBDTSD010000053.1, on the reverse strand, counting down.
ATAAGCCGGGGCTGCTGTTTGTAATATACTTACTACGCCGGTAGTTAGGCCTGTTGGATACGGCTTCAAAGCAGGATAAGTACTTGCAGGTATTGTTGCATCAGCGTATGGGTCGAGCACTTTTTCGGTGTAAGGCTCTGCAATTTTAATCGTGCCATCCACCAAATATTGGAAAGCGTATTCAGTGCCCGGCGTAAGGCCATTTATTGTAATCCACCAATAATTTCCATCAGGCGTATTGCTCATTTCGTATTGCGATTGCTCACTCCAATTGCTGCCTGCAAGCTCCCCAATTACGCCAATCCTTGTTTTACCCGGTGCATATAATACAAGTGTTGCAGATGTATTATTTGAATTGTAATTTATACCATCTCTTACTCCGGCAGGCAATGGAGCAACCGTTACGCCGCCTGATACAAAAAATTTAATAGTGTCTGTTTTTATTGTTGTACCATCGTTGGCCTCCAAAACAATTGTCTGGTTACCGCCTACGACAATACTTGAATTAGCTGATATAGTTGTAGCGTTTAAAGCGGTTTTAATCACAGTTCCGTTAAAATAGAGCTTTAGGGTGGAAGGTATATTTGCTACGCCCGTAATGGCGATATTATCGCCAACATTTTTAGTGATCATTTCCGGCACGGGAATATAAGTAGGCTGCATTAAAGGAACAGTCAGCCTTGTGGAAAGGCTGACTGTATATACCGGAATATACATATCGCTTCCATCCGCATTTGCCTGCTTCAACGTTCCGTTTCCATTTCTAAAAAGAATAGCAATTTTTTGAATGACTTCGGTGGGGTCTGTCAACCCATAGTAATTACGAATACCACCGGGGATAGTAAATTGCCATTTATTATTTCCGAGGTAGGTGGCTAACAGCGCAGGATTGGGTTGGTTAAAATTTTGATTGAATTTTACGTGTAGCCAGTTGGTGGAGCTTGTGCTCTTATTAGTTATAACACCGGTATGAACATACACATCTGTAGTGGGCGTATAGTTTAATAAACCATGATTGCCTTTTGTGGCGTCCATAGTTATCACTACAGGTGTTGTGCTTTCCTGGATAAAATCAGGTGTCCAGGATAGCAACTGCGAAAAAACAGGGAATGTAAAGAATACCAGGAGGAAAGAAAAAGGTACGATTTTTTTCATATCAGCAATTTGTCGTGTAAAATACACACATTATCTTATACTACGTTCACTTCATTAAAAAAATAGAAAAAAAGCTTATAAAAAATATTCAAACAAGGTGAAAAATCAGATTTTAGCTAACAGAAATCCGGTGCATCTATTTAAATTTTTGGAAAGAAAGAAGTAAACTGAGTATTTTTATTTTTTGTATTAAAATTTCGGAATGTACACAAAGGAACAAACTGCCAAACTTCAGGGGTTAACTAAAGACTTACAAAAAAATGCAACTGATGTAGATGAATTAAGAAATATTCTCAGGTTTCACGAATACAGGTATTACATTTTAAATGACCCATTGCTCTCAGATGAAGAATATGATAATCTTTACAAAGCATTGGAAAAACTTGAAAGTGAAAATCCTAATCTTATAACTTCTGATTCCCCCACTCAAAGGGTTGGCAACAGCCTTAATAAGGAATTCGTGACAGTGCCGCATCTCGTTCCTATGTTAAGCCTTGAAAACAGTTATAACTCACAAGATCTTGTAGATTGGGACAAAAGAGTAAGGGGTTTCGTAAATACCGAAGTAATTGAATATAGTGCTGAACCAAAGTTTGACGGAGCAAGTATAAGCGTCATTTATGAAAATGATCATCTCGTAAGAGGCGCCACACGTGGAGATGGAGTGGCAGGTGATGATGTCACAACCAACATCAGGCAAATAGGCTCCATACCTTTGTCAGCAAAGTTCTCTGAGTACGGAATTGATAAAATAGAAATACGCGGCGAGGTGTTAATGACAAAAAATAACTTTCGTAAATACAATGAATCACTTGCCGAAGACGGAATCGCCCCTCTTGCCAATCCGCGGAATGCGGCTGCCGGTTCCTTGCGGATGAAAGATCCTGCCGCGGTAAGGAAAAGAAAACTCGAGGCCATATTATATCATGTAAGTTTTATAGATATCAATAAAAAGGGATCAAAGAATCATGCTTTATTAAATACGCACGCTGGCACACTTGAGCTATTGTCAAACCTTGGTTTTAAAACACCCGTGCATGAAAAAAAAGTATTCAGTTCTATAGAAAAAATTATCAAGTTCTGCAACGACTTTGAGAACAAAAGAGACGATCTTCCTTACGAGATTGACGGCATGGTAATAAAAGTGAACAATGTAGAATTGCAACAGCAAACCGGAAGCACAACTCATCATCCGCGCTGGGCCATTGCCTATAAATTTAAAGCCCGGCAGGCAACTTCACAACTATTAAAAGTTGAGTTCCAGGTGGGGCGCACAGGCTCGGTAACACCCGTGGCTAAAATTGACCCTGTACATATCGGCGGTGTAACTGTTACCTCAGTCTCTCTTTTCAATGCAGATATAATTGAAGAAAAAGATTTGCGTATAGGCGATACAGTTATAGTTGAAAGGGCCGGTGATGTAATACCTTATATTGTAAAACCACTTACCGACCTGCGAACAGGAAACGAAAATAAAATCAAATTTCCTGACCATTGCCCTGTCTGCAACGATCCGTTGATAAAGCCGGAAGGTGAAGCAATCTGGAGATGTGTAAATATTAATTGCGAAGCACAGGTAGTTGAACGCATTATCCATTTCGTAAGCAAAGATGCAATGGATATAAAAAGTTTTGGCGAAGCCAACGTGAGAAAATTTTACAGCCTTGGCTTACTTAAAAATATCCCCGGCATTTACACTATTGACTTTGATGAAATAAAAAAGCTGGAAGGTTTTGGTCAAAAATCTATAGACAACCTGCAAACAGCCATTGAAAGTTCGAAGCAGCAAACCCTTAACAGGCTTATATTTGGACTTGGAATAAGGTACGTGGGAGAAACCACCGCAAAGATTTTAGGCAAAACTGTTGAAGATATTTTTGAGCTTACAAAATTTTCTGTTGATGACCTGCGCCAGTTAAAAGATATAGGTGATAAAGTAAGTGAAAGCATCTATGATTTTTTTCAGAATGAAGATAATGTCGCCATGCTTAAAGATCTTGCCGCGAAAGGAATAAATGTAAGAGGAAATAAAAAGCAGGAAATTAATGGAGCCTTAAGCGGGCAAACATTTTTATTTACCGGTACAATGCCAACGCTCAAAAGAAATGATGCGGAAAAACTTGCGGAAGACAATGGCGGAAAACTTTTGTCGTCTGTCAGCAGTAATCTTAATTATTTAGTAGCGGGAGAATCTGCCGGAAGCAAACTCGAAAAGGCTAAGAAAATAAAATCAATCAAAATAATAAACGAGCAGGATTTTTTAAATATGATACAAAGTTAGTTTTGTAACTTTATTTTAAACCCTCAATTATGATCAAAAAAAATAATGGCGAAATCTGGAAGCAACTCCAGTTCAAAGGCTGGAAACAATTGAGAAAAAAATATGCTGTTTCATCGCACGGCCGCATGGCCAGTTATTATGATGATGTAACTGCAGATGGCAAGTTATTAGATGGTTCCCTTACTTCAGGGTACAGGACGTTGAACCTGCATATAAATGACACTAACGGTACCATATATTTTCATCGCGAGGTTGCAAGGCTTTTCGGCAAGAAAAATTCACCTAAAGAAAAATTTGTGATTCACCTCAATCACGATAAAACAGATAACCATGTCAAAAATCTGAAATGGTCTACCCAAAAAGAAGTAAGCACTCATCAGCAAAAAAGCCCGGATAAAATCGCATATAAAAAAGTTCAAAATTCAAGAACCAAAGGATTAAAGCTTGATGCCAGGCAGGTAAAAGCTATAAAAACGCTCATGGAAAGCCCACGCCGCAAACTTACTTTCAAGCAAATAGCTGAAAAATACAGTGTAAGTGAAATGACAATTTACCGGATAAAAAGCGGTGAAAATTGGGCTAATGTTTCTAAGTAAAACATTCAAAAAAATCAACCCGGTTTCTATAATATAACTGAATGCTCCAATCGTCCTCTCTTTCTTTTTTAAGCAATCTTAAAAAGAATAATAACAAACCCTGGTTTGATAAAAACAGGGAAAAATATCTTTCCGCTAAAACTGATTTTGAGAATTTTGTGAAAGATATTATTAATCGCCTGTCTTCATTTGATGAGGATATTAAGCTCCTCGAAGTTAAAAACTGTACTTTCCGTATAAACAGGGATATAAGATTTTCCAAAGATAAGACCCCTTATAAAACCAATATGGGCGCTTCTTTTAATAAAGGAGGAAAGAAATCAATATATGCAGGATATTACTTTCACCTGGAACCAGGTGGGAAAAGTTTTGCAGGGGGCGGCTTATGGATGCCTGCAGCGTCAGAATTAAAAAAATTAAGACAGGAAATTGATTATTGTTACCCCGAGTTTATGAAGATTCTTAACAGCTCATCATTTACTAAGCAGTATGGTGGCCTGGAGATGAATAAAAATGACATGCTTGTAAATGCTCCGAAGGGTTATGAGAAAGATAATGCTGCGGTAGAATTTTTAAAATTAAAAAGCTTTGTAGCTACAAAAGATATTGAGGATTCACTTCTTATCCTTCCTTCACTTGCCGCAGAGGTGTCAAAAGCCTTTAAGGCTTTGATGCCCCTTGTAAAATTTATGAACCACGCCTTTGAATAGGTCTGATATTTCTTTCTACCTGCCAATCGTTTTCCTGAAAATCATAAAATAAAAACGGCCAGTGATAAAAATCACCGGCCTTGCTTACCTCTGAAACCACAAGAAAAACGTTTAGTTTCCTTAAATACGTTCGAGGAGGATATTAATTATTTATTATAGTTTTTGAAAACTTTGGCTAAAGCTATTGGGTTGTGTACGGTCTTAAAATATAGGAAAAGGAATATATAGAATGGGCTGCTAAAGTAATACGAATTTTTGTATTAAAAGAATTTTAACCAGTTTTATTAATAATATTTTCTTATTTCATTATTCGCAAACTTATCAACTTTCCTGATTTTATAATTATACCACCACTTCGGATTAGTTTTTTTCATAATGGTGTCAATGCTTCTCATACCAAATAAATTCCAGGCGCCTCTTGCCTTTCCTGAGATAGAATTTTGCAAAGCACGCAGGCTCATAGCAAATCCGCTTTCAAGGTATTCCATGTGGTGCCAATAGCCAGCCGGCATGAACAACGTATCTCCATGTTCCATTATGAGCTCGTAACCTGTGGCATATTTTAAGGCCGGAAATTTGTCATAGTCAGGCCTGCCTGAGCCCTGGTAGTAATTAGAAAAATCTGCAAGGCTCAGCACTTCAAAAGGCTTCCTGTATAGTTTATGCTGCTCTTCATGGCGAAATAATAACACGCGTTTCTTTCCAGCAAATTGCGTATGAAGAATATGTGAAAGATCAATATCAAAGTGCATGTGGGTTATTGAAGTTTCTCCGCCTGTAAAAAGCATTGGATATTTTTTTACAAATCCCGTCATCAATTCTTCCGGCCATGTAAAATCTTTTACCAACTGTGGGGCGTGGGAAAAAATATTGAATAAAAATATGCGCCATGCCGCCGGACCGCTCTGTATCATGTCGATATATTCTCCAAATGTTTTATAGTCATCAGCAGTATTTATCGGCGTGTAGGCATCACTTTTTACATTATTATATAATCCGACTTTCTTATCTCCGACAATTTTTTTAAAGTACTCCCATGTCCACTTTTCATAGGCAGGCCACGGCTTTGCAAGGCCGGTAATTACGAGGGGCCTTTTAGGCAGGTAATAATTATTTTTAAAATCTTCAGGCGAAATACTTTCTACCTTATCTACTGAGTTTAGTTGCATCTACAAATCTTTATAACGTACAAAATTAAATAATATAGCTCTTTAAACATTTAATTTATTAAAATACAAA
>JBDTSD010000052.1:0-25885 GCA_039931355.1 Ginsengibacter sp. | reverse complement strand
TAGTAGCAGGTGTCAGTTTGCTACCATTTGTTTCTTGTTCTATCTCAGTAATAATATGCAGCAATTATCAAACATCAAGTTACATGCTATTTCTTTCGATAGTCGCACGTTTGAAAGCGTTTTTAAAAGTATTTTTTTAAGCTTTTCGAAGTGAATAGCTTTCAATCTTTTAGTGCCAATTAACTGATGGAAATAAACAAATCTTCAGGCCACTTCAATATTCCACAAACAATTCGTCCTTATAACACCACATCCATCTTTCGCCGGGTTCCGCTGATATTACAACCGGGTGGCTGGTTTTATGATAGTGCGCTGTCATATGTTTATTTGGAGACTCATCGCAACATAAAGTCGCACCGCATGTTTGACAAGTGCGCAGATGTACCCAGTCACTGTTAATTTTAATGCACTCTTCACACACATATTCTTTCGCAAGTTTTAGATCTTTTATTTCCTGTATGTGATTGCAAATTTCTTGTGTCATTTTTTAATATTTTAATTAAAGAAAGAACATTTTATCCTAAAAATAACAGCATAAACTTTACGCTCCAAAACGATGATCAGGATTATGCTTCTGCAAGGTGTTTAGGTACAAGTAGCAATATACCAGGGTGCTAAGATTGTATGGAAGTAATAATAATTATCAATTGGTTAAAAAAATTAAAAAGTCATTAATTTATTTTCCTGCCAATTGGTTTTAGGGTTTATGTAAACTAAGTTTACTGTTTGTATTCCAAAAAGACGCCAAAAAGTTTCAGGATAATATCAAACTATAATTTTTTTTAAGCGTTGAAGTTTTGTGATTACCAATTTCTCTTTTATGAAAACAGGAACTCAAAGATCTTTGCAAAGGAAATATTTGAAAATGTCTTTGATTATTGTTGGTATTTTTTTACTCGCATTTATCGGGTTGTATGTTTGGTTCATACATAATTCCAACAGGCTATTGATAGATTTGGTTAGCGAGAAATCGGGAGGAAAATTAAAATTAGAAGTTTCAAATGTCACATTCAATTTTTTTTCAAATGAAGTAAAAATTCATAAGGCGAAAATTTCAAGCACCAATAAAGATCAGTCTGAGATTACCTACCGGGTTGGCTTTCAGAAAATATCGCTTACAACTAACTCGCTATTCCAGGCATTTTTTAAAAACTCCCTGGAAGTAAGGAAACTTAAATTATACGATCCGGTAATTGAAGTTTTTAAAAGTGAAAAAGATAGCATCACTGCGTCGAAAAATGATCTCTCCCTGGGAATGGAATTGGGTAAACTATATCATTCGGTTGATGACGCGATTAGGGCACTAAATACACATTCCATTTCACTAATCAATGCAACTGTCATCCTTAATAATAATAACAGCGCTGGCAATAAAAGGCTTGTCTTTTCAAACATTTATTTTACCCTTAAAAAACTTAACAAGCACAAAAGCTCAACAGGAAAATATTTAGATGAAAATGACATTCTATTCAATTCGTCTAACCAGGATATTACATTCACGGACGGAATTCATAAATTATCTTTTAAAAAACTTGTGATAACGCATGGAAAAAACATAATTCTCGATAGCTGTTCTATAGTCGCTTTACCGGGCGAAATATCACGCAACCGTTATTCTATTGCTTTTAAAAGACTGGCATTAATAGGAGTTGATTTTGATGCATTATACCGGAGCAATATCATAAAAGCTGATTCAGTTTACTGTGAAGCCCCTGCTACCTATATCAATCTTACTTCTCCACTGCCAGACACAAGCGGTGCAATAAAAAATATTCCCGACCCGGAAAAAATAATCAGCGAATTTGCAGGCAACCTGGATCTCGGTTTTGTAGGAATAATGGACGGGGATATCCATTTAAATATTAAGGGAAAAAAGGCAGAGTCAAATATTCATTCCGGGAAAGTTAGTTTTCAGATTCACAACCTTCGTATTAATTCTGATTCTGCAAGCCCCGTTTCGATAACCAGCTTTGACATGCTTATTAAAGGTTACAAACTTTACAACGCAGACAGCAGTTGCTTATATTCTTTTGATAGCGTTCGCTTTGCAAATAGTAAGCTGTCCCTGAATAATTTTTCAGTTCATACTGCCTCTGGTATCAACAAAATAAGAAGTTCCCGGAACTACTTCATTCCGTATTTTGAGCTGCTTGGTGTAGATTGGCCTGAGTTAATTTTTAATCAAAATTTAAAAGCAAGGGAAGCCCTATTATACAAGCCTGTTATAGATTATACAAAGGTTGCGCAGGTTAGTAAACCGGTAAAATCAACCTTTTTTAATCCCCGCCACACCTTCGATGATTTTATGGAAATAGCTTTGCTTAAGATCGTGGATGGAGAAATTAATATTGATTGGAACACCGATAATTCATTGCGGTTACTGGGGTTTAATCTTAATCTTTTAGGTGATAATCTGACTGATTATAAGCATGTAAACAAAGACGATATTCAGTCCCTGTTTTTCAAAAACGGGTATTTAAAAATCGGGGGTATTGTTGCTCAGTTGCGAAATGTAACCTTCGATGAAAACGACGAGATTCATGCCAATGAACTTTTTGTTGATAATGCAAACGGTGGAATTAAAGCAGCTATCAGGGGTATTTATATAAAAAATATCTTCCCTGAAAACAGAAAGAATATCGTAATAGACGGGCTGAGATGGGAGCAGGGAAATATTTTAATAAACTCCATACCACATGGTAAAGGAAAAGCGAAATCAACTTCAGTTGTTATAAAAAATATATCTGCCAGGCAAACGCAATTCAAATTTCTTAATGGCAATATTGAAGGTGATGCATTTATTGATAATGTTGAAGTTTCATCGCTTCTGAAAAGCGGCACCAGTCCGATTATTGTAAAAGGACTGAATCTAAAGGGAAGGAGCTTAAATTTTTTGAATTCATCCATCCGCATGAATGCTGATGGTTTTATTTTGGGAGATGAAAGGCAGGACTTCTCTACAATGCATTTTGAAAATAACGGCTATGCGGGAACGTTAGTAATGAACACACCATCCCTGCAATTGGCAGGAGATATTAATTCTTTTTTTACCAACAATTTTCATTTTAAAAATATATCGCTGAACTTGCCTGTTATTGATTATAAAAAGATAAACATTCCCCCACCAGATCATGCACCCACTACCCCACCGACGGTTAAAATTGATCATCTTGCTATGCATGAACCTGTTATTAATATAGACATGCAAAAGGATATGGCACCCAAAAAATTCATGATGCCATATTCAAAAGGAAGTGAGATAAAAGCCGATGATATTGAAATATTTCCTGGAGAAATTAAAATGGCTTCTTTAAAAATTAAAACTAAAAAAATCCAAATTACCGATGCGAAAAATCCTATATCAATTGATAAAGAAATAGATGCAAGTCTCGGAAAAATAAATGTTCCATTAAACGGCAACGGCGCTGAATGGAGCATGATGGTAAATAGTTTAAGCTTGAAAAATTCCAATGGTTTTTCCTTCAATATAAAAGATAACAAGCTTTTATTAAAAGATATTTCAGTCGCCGGTATCGGGCTTTCTGCCTCTTCGATAGGTAACATTAGAAAGTTAATAAATGCAAACCCCAGCGCATGGATTAGTACGTCTTCAGCAAGTTATGAAACGAAGAATTGTTTGTGGCAAACCGGTAATATTAAATATAAAGGAGAGGCCCAAAAATTGACAGTTGATTCTATCAGCTATAGCCCTTTACTGTCCCGTGATTCTGCAATACGTTCGAGTCCCTATCAAATGGATTATATCGACTTTACAATTGGCAATTTAGTCTTCAGTGGCATTAACCTCGATAAAGCTTTTAATGAAAACCATCTCCACATTCAAAAGGCAGATTTGAACCATCCTTCTATAAATGTGTATAGAGATAAACTTCCACCCTTTCAATTTGGCCGGAAGAAATTATTTACTGAACAGATCAAAGACATTGATATGCCCCTTTCAATTGACAATTTGGCTGTACATGAAGGGGAAGTTAGTTATACGGAAAAGACTGCAAAGTCAAGACAGGAAGGCAATCTGAGGCTTTCACATTTGAATGGAAATATTTTAAAAGTCGAGAATACCCATTTTCAGCCGGCAGATTCTTTATCAGTATCTCTTGCAGGCAGCTTACTTGACAAAGCTTCTTTTGATATAAAAATCCGGGAATCTTATTCAGATCCGTTATATGGCTTTCTCATAAAACTGGCGATACAACCAACGGGCCTTGCTATTTTAAATCCTTTACTAGCGCCACTTTCAAATGTAAAATTTGTATTGGGTGATATTGATAAATTCGAAATGAATGCGGTTGGAAACGAAAATATTGCACATGGTGATATGAAATTCTATTATCATAACCTGCGTATTCAGTTGCTAAAGAATGGCGGTACTGAGAAGGCCAGTTTTATAAAAAGAGCAGAGAGCGATCTTGTAAACTTTTTCTTTTTAAAAAATAAAAACACATCCGGTACAGGCCGCATATATTTTGAACGTCAAAAAGATTATTCATTTTTTAATTACATGAATAAAATTATTTTCAGCGGTATTACCTCAAACATCAGCGCCCGTAAGAACAGGAAATTTGCGAAGCTTTACAGGAAAAATAATTTTTCAACTTCTGAATAAATCTTGTTTGAGTGTACTTCCTTTAAAATCTGCTTTCTTACTGCTCTGGCAAGTGTTGCCTAACGGGAAATATTGACAGAATAAAAACTAATGCCACCTTGTATAAATTTGATACGGATTACATTTTTTCCTTTTTGGAATAGAACATTATTGACCGCTAATTTCTGAAGTGTTCCAGAGTTGTTTCCTGCTGGTATCTCTATTTCCTTAGCGAAAGATTTATCATTTATCGCAAGTTCAATTTTTGCAAGTCTATTTACAGATGCCACAGTAAGCTGTATTTTATATGTTCCCTGTTGCTTCGCAGTGATATTATATTGCAGCCACTCTCCATCTTCAATATCACCGACATAGTAAATATCGTTTGTTACGGAATCTTCATAAATATCCACACCATCATTCCGGTAAACTCTTCCACGATTGCCGGCGCTGTTCACGCCAGACGTACGGTAGTTGGCCGTATCCATATCGTAATAGGCAACACCATTTCTACCAAGATCATAATCGGTTGCTACAATTGATAAACTATCTTCTAAAATGTTTGCGTGAAACGGCAATGCTGCATCTGAAAAGGGCTGACGGAATAATGCATCAATTACATCTTTATGGAAAATATTATTCTCCAGTTTTGCATCCGCAGCCAGTGTAAGTAAACCGGTATAAACATCACTCTCTGCTGGCTTGTTTCCATTTCCGTTCAGGTATTTTTTTAACTCCTCGTATTTGGGATTGGACTTTATTTCTAATGGATTGTTAGCACCCATTTTCTTCATTGGCCACATAGCCCAACCGATATTGTTTTTCTCCAGCAAGCGTACAACATTCGCAAACCAAACGTTAGAATTTTCGCCCGTTTCACCCAGCCAAACCGGGACGTTATAAGTATTGCGTGTATCTAGTATTTTTTGAATATCCTGCTGCCTGTTGTAGTTCCAATATTTATGAAAACTCAATACCATGTTGTTATCCCACGCTGGCAAGATGCCATTATAATTATTTCCCCAACCGTTTCCTTCAATAATGATAATATGATTTTTATCAACTTCACGAATAGCTGCAGTGATGTCTTGCATTAGTTTTTTCAGCGGCGCATTTATTTTTTCGGAAAGCCCGTTTTTGTCATTTGCAAGATCTGTAAAACCCCAATTAGGCTCATTTAAAATATCATAACCGCCAACCATTTCTTCATCTTTATAGCGCTCCGCTAATTTTTTCCAAAGCGCGATTGTTTTTTGCCGGTTAGCTTCGCTTTCCCAGAGTGAAGGCTTACTGGCATCGCGATCGGAAATGTTCAAATCATTCCCCTGTCCACCAGGAGCAGCGTGCAAATCCAATACGAGGTATATATCATCCGCTTTGCACCAGGCTAACAAACTGTCCGTCATTTGGAAGCCTTTATCAAGCCATGTATTTTGACCAGCGACCGGCTCCAATTCTATCGGCAATGTGAAAAGATTGTAATGCATTGGGAGCCTTAGAGAGTTAAAGCCCCAGGCTTTCATAGAATCTATGTCAGCTTTTTGAATGAAATTATGCAACCATGCATTGTAAAAATCAGCCGTCTTTTGCTGACCAATGATATCTTCTATTCTTGCCCTTATATTATGCTGTTGTGAGCCTTTATACACTCCCAGCATATATCCTTCCTGCAACATCCATCCGCCCAACCCCTCTCCTCTTAAAAGAATATTTTCCCCTTTTGCATTTACAATTCTTTGCCCGTGAGCTTTCAGAAAATTTTGTGCATCTGTTGTGATGAAGAAAAGATTGCACAGCAATAAGAAAAATAAAGAGCAGACTTTTTTTGGTTGAAATGTTTTTACAAGCATCGTGTTTTTTTAGGCCAAAAATAAATAAGCAGGTCAAAAAAATCCTGACTAACATCATTTTACAAGGATCGAAAGAGATGGCCCGAAGGCAAATTATTTTTAAGAAGAGAAGTTTTTTTCATGAATGTTTTTTCAACCCTAATTTTTTCGCTACTGTAAAACGAAGATTGCCGGTTGGTATAAAATATTCCTTTGCTGAGGACTCACTTCCTACATATAATGCATTACCGGCAAGGGTAGCACTTACGCTCCACGTGCTGCTATTGTAGCCAACAGCGCCTTTATAAATTCCGCCCGGTATTATGCTTGTTGCCTTCATTTTCGCGCTTCCCTTTTCTTCGCTTGAAAAGTTAATGTCGATACTTCCGATAGCGGAGCCTGTTATAAAAAAGTTTTTAGCTATTACTAACGTGTAAGCGTAGCCTATACCAGGGCCGATGCTTAGAAAACTAATCCTGTCAATACCGGCCTGCTTAAAATTGCTATTTACCTGGGAGGGAACAAGAGCGCTATCCCCTTTAATTGCACCAAAATAAGCTTCGCCCCCATAAAGAACAGAGCCCGCAGATTTAGTTTGCCAATCGTTCTGATTTAATGCGGCACGGTACGAAAACCTGCCGGAGTTTGGAACGCGAAATACCGAAATGCCAACTATGTTTCTTTTAAAATCGGGCCGTTGATAATAATTAGCCAGGCTGAGGCCGTTATTATCTTTGGGATCCAAGTAATACCCCTTTTTAAAAGTCCCCAAAAAGTCAACTGACCACTTTTTAGGATAAAGATGAAACTGGAAATCTAATCCTTTTGTTTTGCCACGGCCTTTTTCGGGATTTAAAAATTTAAAGCCGTATGATAAATTCAAAGTGAGGGCTTTATATGTAAATCCTGCACCCAGCGTAAGCTTGGATGTCGTTTTATAATTTAAGTCTTTGTCATTATCATCAGCGGAAATAGTAAACGGTGCATATTTCTGTGAAAGAAACAACCGCAACGTTAGCCTGTCAGGATAGGTGATATAGTATCCGTTATCAACCGATACTTTCTCCTGCGCCGTTAAATTTTGTGGTGAAAATATTGAACCGCTTGCTAAAATGAGGACGATAAGTAAATGATTTTTATACCTTTTCATTTGTTACAATTGTTTTAGTAAATATTTATAACAAAAATATAGTTATTCCCCATTGATGTACGCTAATGTGGGTTTTATTTTAAGACGAATTAGCAAAGCGGTCAACATTGCTTACATCGTTTACAATTGCTACAAAAATTCCCTTAAATAAAATTAAAATTCTCTTTCTTTGCCAAGCATGTCGTTATTCATAACATCACTAAACTCCGGTAGCAATGGTAACTGCTACTACGCAGGAAATACGAAAGAAGCTATTCTTATAGACGCGGGCATCACCTGCACCGAAATAGAAAAGAGATTGAAGCGTTTGGGATTATTTATTCAAAATGTGAAAGCAGTTTTTATTTCACACGAGCATTCAGACCACATAAAAGGAGTAGCGGTTCTTTGTAAAAAATATCGTTTACCCGTTTACGTGACTTCTTCAACCCTTCAGCATTGCGGTATTAATTTTGAGCAAAGCCTGATAAACACTTTTAAAGCTCACGAACAAATAACGATCGGAAATCTTTATATAACTCCGCTTCCCAAAATGCATGATGCATGCGACCCATACAGTTTTGTGATTTCGTGCAATGATGTAAAAGTGGGTGTGTTCACGGATATTGGTACACCTTGTAAAAATTTAGTCGCTTATTTCGCGCAATGCCATGCAGCTTTCCTGGAAGCTAATTATGATGATGCAATGCTACAGCAGGGAAATTATCCATGGTTTTTAAAGAAAAGAATTAGTGGCGGCATGGGCCATTTATCAAATAAACAAGCGCTTGAAATATTCCTGCAGCACAGAGCCGACCACATGACGCATCTTTTTCTGTCACATCTTTCTAAAAATAATAATTGTCCTAAGCTTGTAGTTGAAATGTTCAGGACACATGCAAATGGCGTTGAAATGGTCGTTGCTTCGAGGGATGTAGAAACGCCGGTTTACCATATTACGCATACGCACATTCCATTGCAGCAAAAAGTTATAAAACCGTTGCATAGCCCCTCACAACAATTGACATTTGCTTTCTGAGAGAAGAAAAAATGTTTTCATTGCATTGAACTTTTCGGCGCTTGCAACCTGCTACTTACCACTTACTATTCGTTAAACACTCTTATTACTTTTACAAATCTTGTGGCGTAATATTTACTCAAGTCAGATATTATTACACCAATGGATTTACCGGATGACGAATGAATAAATTTTATTTTGCCATTGTCATTTTGGGTTACAATTCCCATGTGGCCTACTACCCATCCCGTGGTATCTGTTCCTGTAAATAAAATCAAATCGCCTTTTTTACTTCTTTCTATTGGCACAGCTGTGCCCGCATTGGTAAAATCTTTTGAAACTCTCGGCACAGAAATATTGTAGTGGCTAAAAACGTACGTGATAAATCCTGAGCAATCAAAACCATTCTCCTTTACTGCCGATCCATATTTATATTTTGTGCCGATAAGTGTTTCTGCAAATCCAACAACCGCATTGGGGTTGGTATTTTTTGTGTTGATTGTTCTTGCAGGAATAGCCTTACTTGCATCAGACGTTCGGTTAGGAATTGGAGTCGCCACTGCAGGGGCGGAATAACCTTTATGTGTTGATTTGTTTAATCGGGATGTACTGCAGCTTTGTAAAACAAATACTCCGGCAACAATAGCGATACGGATAAAAGATTTCATTTTCAGAATGATTAAGGTTCGGCGCCTATTAATAACAACTTAAGCAATGATACTTCATAATGAATAAATGGTTGCATTCAAAAAACATAAAATGCAATCGGCTTTTTATTATGGAATGATCTTATGATAATATTACTGTCTGAAAAATCGTATTAATACTACTTTGACAGTAATTCCTTTAGGCTAATAATTCAGCAATATTGCGATTGCATGGGAGATAATGTTATATATTTTTGTTACAGAAGTTGATTGATGTTCACCAACATTAATCACCGAATCCAAATCCATTGAAAACAACCAAATTCTTATCCAAAGAAAACACCAAAATCCGATGTCAGTCAACTTCTATTATTTTAAATTTCAAAAAGCATAAATAACTAATTATCCCATGAAAGCCGGCTCCTGAAAGAGCTTCATCCAACGATCCTCTTAAACCACTAACCTCCGGAATTAAATTAATTCCATAAAACTCCTGCATTAAGTTGCAGGTTTTTTTTTGCGATAATTTTATTGGAAATTTTAAAAAGAGAAAAGTGGCAATCTAATCTTCAACTTTCATTTTCCTGGAGTTATCGTGATCTGTCTTAATAAAAACCTGCAACAGATATCCAAGTAGAATCACCAGTACTGCGCCAATTACATTCAGCCACAGAAAAGAAATAATGTCTGCTTTATAAATGGCTATCACAAAAACTTCTGCCACGATGGAGGCGTAAAACATGGCATTGGCTTTTATACTCTTAAACCAAAAAGCAACTAAAAAAATACCGAGGATCACGCCATAAAATAATGACCCTAAAATATTGACCGTTTCAATAAGACTATTACCAAGATTGCTCGCAAACTCTGCGACAGCAATACAAAAAATGCCCCATGCAAAAGTGTACAACTTTGAAATACGATAATCCATTTTTTGTGTGAGGTCTTCACGGAAAAACTTCTTATGTATATCTACCACCGTGCAGGACGCTAAAGCATTTAAGGCCGCGGCGATGCTTCCCCATGCCGCCAGGAAAATGATGGCGATCAATAAACCGATGAGTCCTGTGGGCAGGTAGTCTATTACAAAACGTAAAAAAATATAATTAGTGTCATTGATGTCCTCGCCGGGCAATGCCTCTGAGAGTACCGCTTTGTATTTTTTATTAATACTATTTTTTTGTACAGCATCATTGGCTTTTATGGATGCGTAATTCGCTTCCAAAACCAATAAAGAATCTCTGAAAGGAGTTTCTTTTGCCCGGGTTACTTGTGTTTCATTAAAGTAGATGGGGGCTTTGTGAAACTGGTAAAAAGAAAATACCAACACGCCAAGCATAAGAATCAAAAACTGCATAGGTACTTTCACGAGACCGTTTATAAGCAGCCCGATTTTGCTTTGGCGATTGTCCTGCGCCGTTAGATAACGGCCAACCTGGCTCTGATCTGTACCAAAGTAAGAAAGCGCAAGAAAAAATCCGCCGATAACACCACTCCATATATTGTATTTATCTTTCCAGTCAAAACCATCTGCAGTCCTGCCGGATGTTATTACGTTCATCTTACCACTATTTCCTCCTATTTGCAGCGCATCAAGAAAGCCAACATTTTCGGGCATTAAATGTACCACCACATAGCCAGCTATACACATGCCGATAACTACAATTATCAGTTGTAATTTTTGCGTATGCGCTACCGCCCTTGCGCCACCGCTTACGGTATAAATAATCAACATGCCACCCATGATGAGATTAGTGTAATAAATGTTCCAGCCCAATAGGGAACTTAATATTAATGACGGCGCATAAATGCTTATTCCAGTAGATAAGCCGCGTGATACCTGGAAGAGGAACGAAGTAAGTGTTCTTGTTTTAAGATCAAAACGATTCTCCAAAAATTCATAAGCAGTATATACTTTGAGCCTATTAAAGACCGGGACAAACACCACACATAAAACAATCATTGCCAAAGGAAGACCGAAGTAATATTGAACGAACCGCATTCCATCTGTATAAGCCTGGCCGGGCGCACTAAGAAAAGTGATAGCGCTTGCCTGTGTGCCCATAATACTTAACAGTACGAGGTACCACGGCATATCCCTGTTGCTCAAAAAATATCCGTCAAGATTTTTTGTTGCCCTGCTTTTGTAAACGCCGTAAATAATAATACAGCTAAGCGTTGCTATAAGCACTATCCAATCTGGTGTACTCATATTTGGAGGCTTCCGCGAAAATTTAAGTGGGAAGTTAAGTTTGGATCAACCATGTAAACCGGTTTAATTAAAATACTGCGTAATAAAATAATAGAACACCACCTGGATGATTAGAAAAATAAACACCAGCAGGTACCACCTGTTCCAATATGTTTTTTCATTTTGCATAATGTTACTTTTCACTCAAGCTATTCTTTTTAATGGAAGAATATTTTACTGTTGCGAAACAAGATTTCCAGCAAGCATAAATTTTATTTTTTACCGAAAATCTGCTTTCTATTTATTTTTTGGCAATGCAATTAAATTAGCCATTAGGCGATAAGCGCCGGGCACACCCGCAGGCAATTCGCGAAAGAATACCAGGCTCGCATACACGAAATTTCCCTTGCCATATCTGGCTATAGCAAGGCTTCCATTACTTTGCTCCTCGCCAGTATCGTGCATCCCTAACGGCGTTTCAAAATGCGAATCTAACTGTGTAGCCTGGTATGTGCTGCGCTCCTGTATCCAGCCTTCAAAATCTTTTTGTGTTATTTTATTGGGATAATTTAAGGCAACACTCTGCGGCAATAAAAATGTTACTTCTGCATTTTCTTCGGTAACCCTTGAGCCGGAACTTACAGAAAACGGATACGGCCCGGCTTTTATTTTTTGCTGGCCTACCTGGTTGCTCTTCATGTATTGCACAATAAGGTTTCCTCCATCTTCCACATATTTCACCAATGCATTGTTCCTGCTGGTAAGGTATTCGTAGATATTATAAGCACGGATACCGGTAATGATCGCATCGTATTGTTTTAAATTTTCTTCTGTAAGATCGGCCTCGTTTAAAGTCTTTACCTCGTAGCCCATTTGTTCCAGCGTTTGCGGCACTTTATCTCCGGCACCAATAATGTACCCGATCTTTTTACCAACAATTTTTATGTCGAGCTTTACGAGGTTTGCTTTTGCTTTTGGGAAGTAAGTTATAGTTGGAATATGGTCGTATGCAATTGTTTTCGTATAGCTGTCATATACTTCGTTGCCACTCTTCAGGGAGGCAAAAATTTCTTCCGTGGTATTCTCTTTATTCGAAAGCGGGGTAAAAGTTGTGCTGACAGTTTTCTCCGTCGTTGGCATAGAAACCGTGTGAATCATTTTCTGTTCGTTCTGCCAATCGGGGGAGTACTTTTGAGCAAGCGTATAATCTATAGGGAGACTTTCACCGTTAGATTTTATATGAACGCCTGGTGTTACTGGTTTATCATTTATTGAAATATAATTGTCTTTACCGTAGTTTAATTCGATCCTGGGCAATACAGGTATGGGTTCATAAGTATCTCCTTTCACCGGGTCTATAACACGGTATTTTACCTCCCTTTTTATTACGATATCTTCACCTTCAATATTTAATAAAAAGCTGGCTTCAAAAGGCGGATCATTCTCTGCCTTGCCGATCATTCGCTGATCATCTACGTCAAAAGTGCCACCCAGCAATGGTTTGCGAAGCCAATACGGCTGGGATATCTGCTTATTATCCGGCACAGGTAGGTCTCTATTGATAGCTACATTTTCATTTGTTTGTAATGAAAGTGAAAAGGCCGAATCAAAATTTCCTATCGTGATATTTTTTAAAGCAGCAGTTACATTTTCTCTTTTATTTAAAACAAAATTTATTCTTAATGTGTCGCCCTGCACCACCTGCGCTTGTGAAGAAGTAGCATCTATAAATAATGCGCTGCATGCTACAATGATGTCACGTATTTCATCTAATTTTTTATTCCGCCAGTTGCCTTCCGGCAAAGCCTTTATAGAATGATAAAGCTTTACTAACGAAGGCACTGATAACTCCGGCTGATCAAGCTTATAATTATTAAGAATAGAATTAATCATGTCTTGAATCGCATCACCACCGTTTATTCTTTTCCAATCGGTAACAATGCCATCCATTAGGCCGCCCTGCATTGGCTCACCTGCGGTTAATTTAAAGTATTCATAAGACTCTCCTCTTCTTTGCGGACGGCCTTCGCCCTGGCTCTTATGCATTGTCCTTGCCTCGCCGCCTAACTCTCCATAACTTTTTCCTATTAAGGAATTGTAACCGCCAATGTCAATTTTCAATTGGTCTGGCGCAGTTGTATTACTGCCTCCAAAATTATACGTGTTCCATAAAATCCGTTTTGCCTGCCACGGTTGTACACCATACTTAAATTGCTCAGGAAATTTTGTGGGATCAGCAGCGGCTGTGAAAGCTTCATCAGCTAAAATTGCCGAAGCCGCATGGTGCCCATGGCCAGCCCTTGAATCGGGTGGGAACCGTTTAATAATTACATCGGGCTGGTATTTTCTTATCACCCAAACAATATCGCTTAATATTTTTTCTTTGTCCCAAACGCGTAAAGATTCATTCCAGCTTTTGCTAAAACCAAACTCATAAGCTCTCGTAAAATATTGCTCAGCTCCATCCACACGCCTTGCAGCAAGCAACTCCTGTGTCCTTATCAGGCCGAGTTCTATGCCTTGTTCGTCACCGATTAAATTTTGGCCACCATCTCCTCTTGTAAGGCTTAAGTAAGCAGTACGGTATAATTTTTCTTTTGCAAAAAATGGAAGCAGTGCATTGTTCTCATCATCAGGATGTGCGCCTACATACAACACAGAACCTAATACATCAAGTTTTTTTATTTGCTGATAAATTTGAGAAGAAGTATATGTTTCCGGCGGCGATTGCGCCTCAGAGTAAAGCAGTGTAAATGATAACAGGATTAATAAAAAAAACTTTCGCATATTTCAAAAAATTATTCTACGAAAATAAGGGAATGTATTTTCGAACTTGTCCCATTCACATAAAAAGCCGGAAAGTTTTAACTAACCGGCTTTTAAAATAAGCTTTTATCAATTCTATTTTTTTGTATTCAAAGTAAGTTTTAGGCGTGCAAAATAATATGCTCCGTTAAAACCCATCTGCGCAACCCTGCGGCTGTATATAAATCGGCCCAGGCTCTGGTTGCCGCTATGGGTTTGAATCTCGGGATAAACATTAAATAGATTGTTTGCTCCAATAGTTGCGCTCACACTTTCCGTTATATCATATGATAATGACAGATCAGTAACTGTTTTAGCAGGAAAAGTTTGATCCAGCGTTTCTTTATTTCCCGTAAATGCATTTACCGGAAACTTCTGTGTACTGTCAGGATTGATGCTCGGGTCAAGATATTTTACCTCGCCAAACCGTACAAAGCGAAGCATAACGCCGAACTTATTACACTTATAATTGAAGGTGAGGCTAATCTTATTTTGCGGGTTGGCAACTTCCACCCTGCTTTGATCTTCGCGGTTAAAGTAGTTGCCTATTTGTCCCCCATTTAATAAAACATCTGAGGCATGAATAATAGGATTTCCATTAGCATCTTTCTTCACTTCATTTTTTATAAAAGTCATGGCAAGCGTAGAGCGCAACGATTGTTTTTTTACAAACTTTTTTGAATAAGACAACACCGCCTCCAGCCCACGGGCTCTTGTATCAATGGCATTGGTAAAAAAAGCTGCTGTTTGTGCGCCTGCTGCATCTAATATAGATTTTATCTGCGCACTGGTGTTGCCGTTAAAATTATTCGTATAAATAATCCTGTTTTTAATATCTATCTGGTAAGCATCTACCGTTACTTCAAAACCTGTGAATGGCTTAGCCGTCAGGCCTACTGAATAGCTGTTACTTGTTTCCTGCTTAAGCTTTGGAATACCCAACAAACCAGCAAGCTTACTATCGTTAGTGAATGTGCCTGCCTGTACAGGAACCAAAGAACCGCCCTGGGAAATAAACAAGGTGTTTGTTTTTTCATAGTAACGTTGTTGCATAGACGGAGCACGGAAGCCGGAGCTAATAGATGCACGTAAACTAAACTGGTCGCTGAAACTATAGCGTGTACTGAATTTATAATTAAACGTGCCGCCAAAATCGCTGTAGTGTTCGTAACGGCCCGCACCGGTTAACAAAAACTTTTTGGAAAAATCCTGTTCCACATCCACATAGATGGCTTCAACATTTCTTGTTTTATCATCTCCAATAGTGTTAACAAAGCCAGGAAAAACCTGCGCCCCGGAGGCAGCATTAGAACTTACGTCATAATTTTTATAAGATGCTTCTTCGCCGCTTCTTATGCCAAAGCCATCAATCCGATATTCCAGGCCAGTTGCAAAATTTAATCCATCTAATACCGGTATCTTTCTTGAAAAATCTGCGTTAACTGTGTTTTGATAAAACTTTAATCCGCCCGCATCAAAGGATGTTTGCGGATTTGTGTTATCAGCAAACTGCGTATAGTTAAGAGAGTTTTGTATATCAAAATCAAATTTATTAATACCATAAGTATTGCTAAGCTCAAAATTCCAATCATTGAATTTTGTGCGATAGCCCACTGCCGTAGAAAAGTCCATGATATCTGTATGTATCTCTGGCAGAAATCCATCAGGGTAAATTGCAAATACATTGCTTTGGTATATGGTGGCATTACCCGGAATGCCCGAAGGGTAACGATAGAATCCGGTAGCGTTACCTCTCTTCTTGCTGTATCCGCCAAAAGCGTAGAACTCGCCATTTGCACCAACTGGTATTCCGAAATTGTAAAATATAAGGCCGCTTTTCATTTGCGAATTACCTGCACGCAAATCAAAATTATTTCTTGTTAAGCCCCTTGCCGATAATATTGAATCGTCTTTATTTACGCCGTTTACATTAGGGTAAACGCTGCCTGTATAAGTGCCGGTTCTGTTTGTTCCGCCGCGACTTATATATTCGCCATTCAAGCTAAGATACCCTTTGCCAATATTGAACCCATAACCAAGTGCACCCTGGAAAGTTTTTCCATCAGTCACACTTACATCAGGATCATCCGTCTTCCCGAGAATTTTAAATAGCGCATAATTTTTAGGATACTTTGTAATATACTCGCCATAGCTGGCACTCGCTTCCAGGATGCCCGTCTTCTTTTTTAATACAATATTTATTACACCGGCAATAGCATCAGAGCCATACTGCGCTGCAGCTCCGTCTCTAAGTATCTCGATTCTTTCAATGGCCGTTGCAGGAATAGTGCTAAGGTCAGTACTTACCTGCCCGCGGTTGATAGTACCATTTACATTTACCAATGCAGATTGATGCCGGCGCTTCCCATTGATAAGCACCAGCACCTGGTCTGTGCCTAAGCCCCGTAACTGGGCAGGATCAAGGTGATCTGTGCCATCCGCTACTGTTTGCCGGGAAGATTGAAAAGATGGGGCAATAAAATTTAAGATCTGGTTAAGATCAACTTGCCCGATGTCATTGATAACCTGGGAAACAGGAATAACATCCACGGGAACAGGCGTGGCCAAATTACTTCTGCCGGCAGAGCGGCTGCCGACCAAAACAATTTCTTCATCTGTAACTGCGGATATTAATGTTGCATCGGCGGTAACACTTTCATTGGCTTTTACATTTATCTTTTTTTGGTACAACTGGCTGCCGACATAGCTTATAACTACTGTATAAGTACCTGGATCAACTTTCAATGTGTACTGGCCACTTTCATCGGTAGTGGTTCCATTATTTTTTCCTTCGAGTATAACGGAGGCATTAACAAGCGGCCCCGTATCATTTTTTACAACGCCTTTTATCGTTCCTTTTTGTGCATGAACCATACCGGCAGAAGCTGTTAAAATTAAAATGGAAAAAAATGTTTTGTAGAGGTGTGTAAATTTTGTAAGCATAATGTTTTCGTTTTGGTGATTGTATTGAAGTTACAAAAGTCTTGTTACATAACTTAAGTTTGCATAAACAAAACAGCTATGATTCAAAAGCGAAAAGCATATTTTTTTCTGCTATTTTTTTGTTCGCCGTCTTTCTTATTTGCCCAACAGACCAGGATAAATGCATTTAATTATAAAACACAAAAAAGCATAACGTGCAGGAATGGTGCGGTTGTTTCTGCTCACGCACTTGCAAGCCAGGTGGGCGTAAATATTTTAAAACAAGGAGGCAATGCTGTTGATGCCGCCGTTGCCACGCAGCTTGCGTTGGCAGTTGTATACCCCGGCGCAGGTAATATTGGTGGTGGTGGATTTATGGTTGCTCACTTAAAAAACGGACAAAACATTACCATTGATTATCGTGAAACTGCGCCCGCTGCGTGCACCAGGGATATGTACCTTGATGATAACGGTAACGCACAAATGCAGTTATCACAGGACGGGCATCTGGCTGTAGGCGTACCGGGCACGGTTGCAGGTTTATTTGCTTATATGAAATATGCAAAGCTACCTTTCAAAACATTAATACAACCTGCTATTGTTTTAGCCGAAAAGGGCTTTTCAATTTCTGCGTCACAGGCAGGCAGTTTTAATTATTATAAAAAAGAGTTTGAAGAATTAAATAACACGCCAATTGTTTTTGAGAAAAAAGAAGATTGGAAAGCCGGTGACATTCTTATTCAGAAAGATTTGGCAAATACATTAAGGAGGATAAGAGACAATGGAGCAAAAGGTTTTTATGAAGGCGAAACTGCAAGGCTCATCGTACAGGAGATGAAAGATGGCAACGGAATTATTACTGCTGATGACCTTAAAAATTATAAAGCAAAAATGCGTGAACCAATGGTTTTCAATTATAAAGGAAATACGATTGTCACAATGCCATTACCAAGCAGCGGCGGAATTATTCTTGAGCAAATGATGAAGATGGGAAGCTATAAAAATTTACGCGATATGAAGTTTGAGACGCTGGCATCGGTACAATTGATGACAGAAGTAGAACGCCGGGCTTATGCCGACCGTGCAAAGTTTTTAGGAGATCCCGATTTTGTAAAAGTTCCTGTAAAGACATTGGTAAGCGATCAATATCTGAAAGAAAGAATGGCAGATTACACGCCTGGCAAAGCAGGTAATAGTAAGGATATTAAAGAAGGAATAATTGAAAGCGAAGAGACTACCCATTTTGATGTGCTGGATAGCGAAGGCAATGCAGTGTCTGTTACCACCACTTTAAATGGCGGCTATGGCAGCAGGGTCGTGGTAGCAGGCGCAGGATTTTTATTAAATAATGAAATGGATGATTTCAGTGTAAAGCCCGGCGTACCAAATATGTATGGGGCCGTTGGAGGAGAAGCTAATGCAATTTCTCCCGGAAAGCGAATGCTCAGCAGTATGACACCAACTATTGTTTTAAAAAATAACAAGCCATGGATTGTTGTTGGTACGCCTGGTGGTACTACTATTCCCACAAGTGTTTACCAAACGCTTATTGATATTATTGATTTTAAACTTTCGCCGCTTGAAGCAGTGAACAAACCTAAGTTTCATCATCAATGGCTGCCTGATGAATTATTTGTTGAAAAAGATTTTGATAAAACTTTAATAAGTCAATTGGAGCAAATAGGTTACAAAGTAACCGTAAGAGATGCCATTGGAAGAACTGAAGTAATCATGAGAATGCCGGATAAATCTATAAGGGCAGTTGGTGATAAAAGAGGGGATGATGCGGTGGCGGGATATTGAAAGAAGTGAAGTATGCGAATTTATGTAAATGCAAATATTTTTTATCATTTACGTTGAGTCTTCTTCTCCTTGCGATCAAGATACATGTCTATTAATATATCAGAATTCAAAACAAGAAATATTACAAGTAGCACCAATGCCAAAAGGGAAAACTGCGGAGTTTCAATAGGACCAATTCTAAACCAATATGTATAAATGAATGGCGTTAATGAAAGGGCGTTAAACGTTGCCAGTAAAAGATAAATTCCCATCGCAATAACTACCTTTTTGAAACTTTTAAAATATATAACAATGATTACTATAAAAAGTACGAGCGCCAAATAATATTGCCAGGTCGCAGTTACGTCTGTGAATAAAATTATTGACAAGCCAAAAATTAATAACCCGGCAATAATTGCGAAAGGGATTAAAAATAAAATTTCCTGTCTTTTCATTCGCCGAATGTTGGTGTGTTATACTTAGATTAAGCAAAATATAAAAAAAATGCCATCAAAAACGATGGCACTCTTTTATTAAATTTTCAACTTCATCTACGCTTCAGACGTTTCTTCTTTCTTTACTCCACCCTTTACTTCGAAAATTATTTTAGCGGTTTCTTTATCCAGATCAGCGATTAATACATCTCCGTTTTTAATATTAAGATTTAGTATTTCCTCTGCTAAAGGATCTTCAAGATACTTTTGAATTGCCCGGTGTAATGGCCTTGCACCGAATTGAGCATCGAAGCCTTTTTCTGAAATAAATGTTTTTGCTTCCGGTGTAAGTTCTAAAGTTAATCCCAGGTTGTGAAGTCTCCTGGTAACACCCTTCATCAGTATATCAATAATTGAAAAGATATTTTCCTGTGTAAGATTATTGAAGATTACTACATCATCAATCCTGTTTAAAAATTCAGGGCTGAAAGTACGCTTCAAAGCTTTTTCTATTACGGCTTTTGTATTCTCTTCAGCATTTTGAACGCGTGATGCAGTGCTGAAACCAACGCCATCTCCAAAGTCCTTCAACTGCCTTGCTCCAATATTAGAAGTCATAATGATCATCGTATTCTTGAAATCTATCTTCCTTCCAAGGCCATCAGTAAGCTGTCCGTCATCCAACACTTGTAAAAGAATGTTGTAAATATCAGGGTGAGCTTTTTCTATTTCATCTAAAAGAATTACTGAATAAGGTTTACGCCTAACCTTTTCCGTTAGTTGTCCGCCTTCTTCGTATCCTACATATCCCGGAGGTGCGCCAATCAACCTTGATACAGTGAATTTTTCCATGTATTCACTCATATCAATTCTTATCAAAGCGTCATCACTGTCAAACATATAACGGGCCAACGCTCTTGCTAATTCAGTTTTACCTACTCCTGTGGGGCCAAGAAAAATAAATGTGCCTATTGGCTTTTTCGGATCTTTCAACCCTACCCTGTTTCTCTGGATAGCTTTTACTACTTTTTGAATGCCTTCCTCCTGGCCAACTACAGCACCTGCAAGATCTTCTGCCATGCGGCGAAGTTTTTCAGTCTCTGCCTGCACCATTCTTTTTACAGGTATACCGGTCATCATACTTACCACTTCAGCTATCGCTTCTTCATCAATCGGGAAACGCCTGTTTTTGCTCTCTTCTTCCCAATCGGCTTTAGCTTTTTCTAAATCTTCCTGCAATCTTTTTTCAGTATCACGCAAGGAAGCAGCTTCTTCAAAACGCTGGCTTTTTACTACCTTATTCTTTTCGTGCTTTATATCATCTATCTTTTTTTCAAGCTCCACTACTTCTTTCGGTACATTTATATTTTTAAGATGTACTCTTGCGCCCACTTCATCCAGCACATCAATTGCTTTATCTGGAAGGAGCCTGTCTGTCATATAACGATCACTCAATTTTACACAGGCATCAATCGCTTCTTCGTTATAAGTAACGTTGTGAAAATCCTCATACTTGCTTTTTATATTAGTGAGAATTTCTATGGTTTCTTCCACGCTTGGCTGCTCCACCATTACTTTTTGAAAACGGCGATCAAGCGCACCATCTTTTTCTATATACATCCTGTATTCATCAAGCGTACTGGCACCAATGCATTGCAGCTCGCCACGAGCTAACGCTGGTTTAAAGATATTGGATGCATCAAGAGAACCACTTGCACCGCCTGCGCCAACAATGGTATGTATTTCATCTATAAACAAAATAACGTCGCGGTTTTTTTCGAGCTCATTCATGATGGCTTTCATTCTTTCCTCAAACTGCCCACGGTATTTTGTGCCGGCTACAAGAGCAGCAAGATCAAGAGACACTACTCTTTTATCAAATAAAACTCTGCTTACCTTTCTCTGGATAATACGAAGTGCGAGCCCTTCTACAATAGCGGTCTTACCAACACCTGGCTCACCAATCAGAATGGGATTATTCTTTTTACGACGGCTTAATATTTGTGAAACTCTTTCTATTTCAACCTCACGACCCACAATAGGATCCAGTGTTCCTAATTCCGCAAGACGCGTAATGTCTCTTCCAAAATTATCAAGCACGGGCGTTTTAGATTTTGCCTGTGCAGTAGATCCTTTAGCGGAGCGTTGCTGTGAATATGATTTTCTTTCCTCATCAAATTCATCACCTTCATCATCCTGGAACTCGGCTTTTGGATCCGTTTTTACATAGCCCAGTTCATTCTTGAACATATCATAGTCTACATCAAACTGGTTAAGAATTTGAGTAGCAATGTTCTCTTTATTTTTTAATATAGAAAGCATCAGGTGTTCGCTTTCTACTAAAGGACTTTTGTTAGCCTTTGCTTCCAAAACGGTAATTCTAATTACTTTTTCGGCTTGCTTGGTTAGGGGTAAAGAATTAATATTTGCAATATTTTTTCCTGTTTTATCTTTTACAGCTAATTCTATTTCTTTCCTCAGCTCGTACAAGTCCACATTAAAAGCCTTCAATATTTTTATAGCAGTGTTCTCACCATCTCTTATAAGACCGAGCACAAGGTGCTCTGTACCTATAAAATCATTGCCCAAACGCAAAGCTTCCTCCCTGCTATAGGAGATAATTTCTTTAACCTGCGCTGAAAAATTGTTGTCCATATAATTCAATTTAAGTACTACACAATAATAACGAATAAATTCTACTATTAGTTGCTAAAACAAATGCACATCCTGTTGAAAACCACGAAAAAAAGGTTAAATAAATTATGGAAAGCCCGATTAATATTTAATTCAAAGAAGCAAGTTGCCTATTCTTACTTCAGACTAATCAGGTCTTCTTACTTTGAGACTAACCCTGTTCTTTTTTTTATAACTTTGAAGGAAAGCGGTTTTTTAAAAACTAATACCCAGATGAAAGTCAAAATTGATACCAAAGAAAAATTCCATGTCATTACCATTGAAGACGATTTTTTATCTGCTAATATGACAGAAGACTTAAGAACATTGTTTCTTTCTTACCTGGATAAAAGCCCCCGCAACCTCATTGTCAATTTTGCAAATGTGCAACAACTTGATAGTAATGTTGCCGACGCTATGGCCACTATACAACAAACATTCTACGATTCAAATTGTTCTATGGTCTTCTGCAATTTACGTTCTGAAGTTGAAACGTTTTTAGATGACAAAGAATTGTTAGAGATAATGAATATTACGCCAACTGAGAGTGAGGCGTGGGATATCGTACAGATGGAAGAGATTGAAAGGGAGCTATTTTGATTCGTTGATCAGGGTTTTTCCTAATTCTTAATTTTTAATTTAACCTTGTGCTTGCTGTAACAATACTTGGAAATAATTCTGCTGTCCCCGCTCATGGCAGGCATCCGACAGCACAAGTGGTGCAAACCTGGGATCACAAATTTTTAGTTGATTGTGGTGAAGGGACACAAATGCAAATGGCTAAATACAAAATCAAGCATGCCAAAATCAACCACATTTTTATTTCTCATTTGCATGGTGATCACTATTTTGGCCTGATTGGCCTTCTCACTACAATGGGACTTAATAATCGTAAAAATGATCTTACGATTCACTCACCCAGGAATTTGGAAGAAATAATTGAATTGCAATTTAAGTTCGCTGGCGTCAATCTTCCCTATAATTTGCATTTTAATATATTAGAAAGCGAACGGGTTATTTTTGAGGACAAAAAAATTACTGTTGAATGTTTTAAAGTAAAACACAGGATTGAGTGCTGGGGGTTTTTATTTTCAGAGAAAAAGAACCTGCGTAGAATTGATCCGCAGAAAGTATCAAAATATAATATTCCTTCTTCATTTTATGAGCGCTTACATGAAGGCTACGATTACATTTCATCATCAAATGAAGTAATAAAGAACGCACTGCTCACCTCTCCGGGACCGGAAGCCAAATCTTATGCCTTTTCTGCAGATACCGGCTATTTTGAGCCAATAGTTGAAAAGATACAGGGGGTGGATTTGTTATATCATGAAGCTACTTACCTGCATGATTTTGAGGAAAAAGCTATGGACAGATTTCATTCTACCACAAAGCAGGCGGCTTTGATCGCTAAAATGGCCGGTGCAAAAAAATTATTACTCGGTCATTTTTCTTCTAAATACGAGGACCTGAGTTTATTTGAATGTGAGGCGTGTGAAGTTTTTGAAAATACTGAATGTGCATTAGAAGGCACTTGTTATATAGCATAAATACCTGTTTGGAGCTTATATAATGTGTGTTATTACTCATTCATTTTTCTAATAATACCCACTCATAAAATTGCGGAAAATATTTCCTCCACGCAGCTTCATTATGCATTGCCTGTGGGTCAACAACTTCTTTTAAAGGTGAGGGAGAATGTTTTCTTATTTCTTTGGCAATGCGATGCATATCCGGTAGCATACTTTTCCCCTCTTTAGCACCGGCATAAAAGAACAGCCGGCTATTCACACTCTTTGCGTATGACAGCACCATACCGTCTATGCCGGATGCCGTCCAAAAGGCCGGAGAAAATATTCCTGCACCACCGAACTTATCCGGATACTTCAAAACTGCATACAAAGAAATAAGACCTCCCATTGAACTTCCGGCGATATATGTAT
Organism: Ginsengibacter sp.; assembly: GCA_039931355.1. GTDB lineage: Bacteria > Bacteroidota > Bacteroidia > Chitinophagales > Chitinophagaceae > Ginsengibacter. The sequence continues at coordinate 1,906 of JBDTSD010000052.1, read as the reverse complement.
TCTTTTTATCAGGCAAAGTGTGATAATGCTTATCAATGTATGGCTTTAAATCCTTTACCAAAAAGTCAACATATTCGTCGCCTTCGCCTTTGCCAAATTTCTGGTAACTGTATGGATTGTATTCAGTCATTCTTTTTTGTAAACCATTATCAATACCCACCACTATAACTTCTTTTTTGCCTGAAGAAAAAATGGAATCAAGAAATTCATCGACTCCCCATTCGCCGGCATAAGAAGTTGCCTCGTCAAAAAGGTTTTGGCCATCATGCATATAAAGTACAGGATATTTTTTTTCTGAAGTAAAATATCCGGTTGGCAGATATAGCCAAACTCTCCGGCTTCTATCAAGCTGAGGCATGTAAAAGGCTGTATCAATTATTTTCACATTTTCAGATAATGTGTGCCTGGGAAGTACATTATTTCGCGAAAACTCATCAGCCCATGCAGGAATTTCCACATGAATTATTGTATCACCTGGTACATGAAGCTTTCTGTTGGAAGCCCCATTGCCCGCGGCGCCTGCTTCAGCTTTTGCCCAATCTCCACGTGTAAACTTATACTCATAATTTCCCGGAGATAATGACAAAGTAATGGAAGCAATTCCATCTTTATCTGCTGCAAGTGCATATTCTTTATTATCCGGATCCCAATCATTAAAATTTCCTGCAACGAACAACGTATCACCAGTATGTTTTATGGAAAATTGTTTTACTACAAATGTGACTTTGAATTGCGAGTAAGTAATGTTTATGATCAAGTTGCAGAGAAAAAATAAAATAATTTTTTGATTGAGCATGGGCCTAATCCTTAATGCTATTTGAAGCGGCTTCTTTTACCTTCTGGTAGATGGCGTCGCTTAGCGGCACGAGCGGCAGACGCAAATTATTTTCTATTAAGCCCATCTCAGCCAGGAATGCTTTCACGCCTGCCGGATTATTTTCTACGGATAAAAGATCATTCGCATCTAATAATTTATAATGAAGTTCTCTTGCCCTTTTAAAATCTCCTGCTAAGGCAAAGTCAACCATTGCAGAAAAATCTTTCGGACAATAATTAGCCGCTACACTAATTACCCCGTCCATACCACATGCAATAAGAGGGAGAGTGAGCTGATCGTCACCACTTACCACCAGGAAGTTTTCCGGCCTCGCTCGTAAAATGTACATGCACTGCAACATGTTGCCACTTGCTTCTTTTATACCGCCAATATTTTTACATTCATTTGCAAGCCTCAAAGTTGTAGCGGCGGTAACGTTGCTTCCTGTTCTTGACGGCACATTGTAAATGATGACCGGCTTTGGAGAAGCCTCGGATATTTTTTTATAATGCTGAAATATTCCTTCCTGCGAGGGACGGTTATAGTGTGGGCTTGAAGTTAGAACAGCCACTGCATTTTCAAGGGGAAGCGTTTTCAGGCTTTGCAATATTTCGTCAGTATAGTTACCTCCGATGCCCACGACTATTGGTACGCGGCTTTGCACTTTATCAAAAGTGAAATTAATAACGTCAATTTTTTCCTGCTGCTCTAATGTAGCGGCTTCTCCCGTGGATCCTAACGTCACCAGGTAATTTACACCGTTGCTTATTGCATTCTCAATAACTTTTTCCAGGCTATCATAATCTACCTCAAAGTTTTTTTTGAAAGGAGTTACTAAAGCAACCCCGGTACCCTTTAAAGAATTTTTCAATGACATTTATGTTAATGAAATTTTGTTGATTAGTTAATTGGTTGATTAGTTATTAAGTTGAGTCAGAAAAATTGCGAACTTACCAACCGCCAACCATTGACGATTGACCATTGACCATTGACCATTGACCATTTACCATTGACCATTGACCATTTACCATTGACCATTGTCCATTGTCCATTGTCCATTGACAAGCCCTCATTCTTCATCCCAGAAGC
>JBDTSD010000051.1:0-26026 GCA_039931355.1 Ginsengibacter sp. | reverse complement strand
TATAAACTTGCAAAGGAAGAAAGCCTTTCTTACGAGGCTATCAGTGAGCATCTATCAATATCGCCGCTTACGGTAAAAACTCACATGGCGAGGGCGTTGGCATCCGTCCGTTTATTTTTCCAACAGAATAGTGAACTGTTTATCCTTCTTATTATTCTTTCAGCAAAAAATTATTAAAATTTTTTTACGGCGATGTACTCCGTTGTACTTGCCCGGTTGTCTTTACAGTAACGATTGACTTGCGCTCCTAAAGACGGCGGTCAACAAATACTACAAATGATCAGCAGCGAAAAATTTAAATTGCTTCTTGACAAATATACTTTGGGTATTTTGCCAACAAAAGAATACGGCGAATTATTTGATTGTATAACCTCCGGTATTTATGACGATTTGCTATTGCAACATATTGAGAAAAATACCAGGAATAAAGATATAGAAGGCGCCGAACTTTTTCCTCAAAGGTCCGCTGAGATTCTGCGTAAAATTCTTTCTTCTGAAAAACAAAACTCCTTATTAATAGCGAGGCGGCCAAAGGTCAAACCTTTTTATTGGGCAGCGGCAGCAGCTGTTATAATAGCCGTTATTTTTTCCGCATTTTTTCTTTTCCATTCTGAAAAAAAAGATGCTTTTACCGTCTTGGCTTTTGCAAAAAACATGAAGGAGAAGATAAATACCTCACTTCAGCCTTTAAAAATAAAAATGGAAGACGGAACTTTTATTACAATGCAACCCGGTTCTGTTGTTCATTATCCTGAACATTTTCTTCCAGATAAGCGGGAAATCTTTCTTGAAGGCGAAGCTTTTTTTGAAGTAAGTAAGAATGCGGCCCGTCCTTTTTTTGTATATAATAAAAATGTTGTAACAAGAGTATTAGGAACAAGTTTTACCGTAAAGACAAACCTGGCGAATAATCGCGTGGAAGTTTCGGTAAGAACTGGTAGGGTAGAAGTGTATGAATTTAATTCTACGGAAAAAAGTGATAGCACAAAAAAAAATGGAGGCGTAATTCTTTTGCCTAATCAAAAAGTAGTGTATGACGGGCAAGCCCGGTTATTTGTTCCTTCATTGGTTGACGATCCTTTACCTGTAGCAGGAGATTCCGCACAGAAAATAATAAAGGTTGAAACTTTTGTATTTGAAGAAACGCCAATAAAAAAAGTACTTGAATCTTTTGAAAAAGTGTATGGAATTGATATAGTGGTAGAAAATGAAAATATATACAATTGCCTGTTTACCGGCGATGTAAGCACACAGGATCTTTATACAAGGCTAAATTTTATTTGCCAGGCAATACAGGCTTCTTACGAAATAAAAGAAACCAAAATTTTGATTAAAGGAGCCGGATGTAAATAATAAAGAACAACATTCATAACCAAAACTTCTGTATGCATTAGCCAAAAAAAATATGAAAACATGGTGAAAAAAAAGCCGGCAACGTAGAGCATTGCCAGCTTTAAATATGAACCTTATACAGGTACAATTTTGTCCGAATCATTTTACTACACGAACAAAACCTTTTAAAAATATGAAAAAAAAGCAACTCGTTGCTGCAATATTGCCAGTAATGAAAATAACCATCGTACAATTAACACTTGCCTTTATTTTCACTTGCTCCCTGTATGCAAAGGAAGCATCAGGACAAGGAATTCTGGACAAAAAAATTTCTTTGTCTGCGGAAAATATGCAGATAAAAAAAGTGCTGTCTAAAGTGCAGGATCAAACTGGTATAAAATTTATTTACAGTCCAAATACCATCGAGGCATACAGGAAAATTTCCTTTTCTATAGAAGACAAAACGCTTGAAGTTTTTTTTAATGAAGTCATAAGGCCTTTAGCTATTGATTATAAACTGGTGGATGGCCAGGTTTTATTATTTCCTGCTACCAACAATACGAAGGCAACTACTGATAGCGCTTCTGCTACAAATAACGGGGATTTCCAAACAAATACATTGTTACTAAATGCAAGTATTGTAACGGGTATAGTAACCGATAACAATGGAACGCCTCTTGCCGGGGCAACAGTGACAGTTAAATCAAACAAGGTTCTTGTAACTACTACGGACAATGCCGGGAAATTCAAATTGGACATCGGTTCTTCAGCAGCAGCAGTGCTTGTAATAAGTTATACGGGTTTCAAGCCGCAGGAAATAAGTGTAACGGCTAATCAATCAGTTTCGGTTGTGCTTTCAATTGTTGAAAACAGCCTGAATGAAGTGATAGTTACCGGTTATTCGAAACAATCAAAAAAGGATGTAACCGGCGCCGTATCTACTGTTTCCGCGGATGTTATTTCTAAGACTCCCGTAACAGATGTGGGTTCAGTATTGCAGGGCCGCGTAGCGGGAGTAAGCGTTGATGCACAGGGCGGCCCGGGAAATGTGTCCGTGGTTCGTATCCGTGGTTTCGGAAGTAATGGAAATAATGATGTGCTTTATGTAATTGATGGAGTGCAAATGAGGGGAGGCAGCAATTTGATAAACCCGAATGATATTGAAACTATCACGGTATTGAAAGATCCATCAAATACTGCATTGTATGGAGCGCAAGGCGGTAACGGCGTTATTGTTATCACTACAAAAACGGGTAAACGTGGTGCAGCTCCTAAATTAGAATATTCAACCTATGGATCGTGGGAATCACCTACAACATACCCGGGCAGTTTAAGCCCGCAACAATATGCAAATGCTTATTGGAACTATTTAAAGAATTCTAATTTACCATTGACGGATCAATTCTATGGAAGTGGGCCAACGCCTGTATTGCCGGATTATATTATAGAAAAAGCAACTCCGCCACAAATAATAGCCGCAGAGGGAAGCCCGGAAGCCAATCCTGCCTTATATAATCTATTAAATTATAGAATTCTTAAAACAAATAAATCCGGAACAGATTGGTTCCGGTCAGTATTAGGACAAAGCTTCACAAACAGCCACCAGCTAAGTTTAAGTGGCGCTACTGATAAAAGTAATTACTCACTGGGATTTGGTTATTTAAATAATAAAGGCACTTTGTTAGCTACATATTTCAACCGGTATTCGCTAAGAGTTAATACAGAATTCAGGCCGGTACGATGGCTGAAAATAGGCGAAAATGTAGAGTTTGCTTATACACAAGGTGCAGGTACAGATAACCACAATCCCCAGGGTACATTGGCTGATCTTTACCAGCGAAGTCCTCTTATACCTATATATGATATTGCGGGAAATTATTCAGGGCCTAAAAATATTACGGATACCAGGGCGTTACATGCCGGCGGAAACAATCCTGTGCTTGGCCAAACAAATGGCCGTAAAAATAGCAGCGGCTACAATGCAGGCATGATCGGTTCTGCTTTTATTGATGTAGAGCCAATAAAAGGATTGATTCTTGAAAGCCGCGTTGGAGCACAGTTTTATCCATATAGCTTCCGGTATTTTATAGATACATTTCCACAAAATGTTTTTTCTGCGACATACAATCAATTTACCGAGGGTGGTGGATATAGCAGCGATTTAAGATGGACGAATAAACTTTCGTATGATTTGCGCTTAGGTTCTCTTCATAAGATAAATGCTTTTATAGCTTATGAATCTGATAAAAATCTTTCAAGATATAATAGCGGCACTACACCCAACCTGCCTTATACAACTTCCGGTTATTTGAATTTAAGTAATGGTGTTCCCAATCCTAATGGAGGCCCATACAATACGGTTGGTGGTGGCAGCGGTGAGGAAACAAGCACATCAGTATTTGGTAATATAAATTATGCTCTTGCCGATAAATATCTTTTAAGCTTTGTGGCAAGAAGAGACGGCTCCTCAAGGTTTGGGCCCTTAAGCCGTTATGGTAATTTTTATTCTTATAGCGCAGGATGGAGGGTATCAAAAGAAAAATTTATGCAAAATGTAAGCTGGGTTACTGATTTTAAATTGCGCGGCGCTTATGGAGAAAATGGTAACAATGCAATTCCACCCGATTTATTTAAGGACACCTATAGAACAAGTGGCGACCCTTTTTATTTTAATTTCTATAGTTACGACATAAACGGCACAAATAATTCTGCTTTCACGGGTGCAGGCTTGTACCAGTTAGGCAACCCTTATATTCATTGGGAAACCAATCAAACTGTCAATTTAGGTTTCGATGCTACTTTGTTTGATAACCGTTTTACTGTTGCTTTTAGTTGGTTCGATAGAAAAACAAAAGACCTGCTGGCAGTACCACCCGTAACAGGTTTAAGGGGTGATGCCTTAGCGCCGTTTGAAAATATTATGCAATTTTCCAACAAGGGTGTTGAATTAGAATTAGGCTATAATAATAAAATCGGAGAGCTTTCTTATGATATGAATTTTAATATTGCCACGTACCGTAATAATGTAGATCATATACTGCGGGACAGCACGTCTTTTATTGATGGTAATTCTTATTCGCCTACACATTTTTCGCTTACACGCAGCAAAGAGGGCCAGCCGCTATCAAGTTTTTTTGGTTATGTAGAAGAAGGCATATTTCAGTCTGCAGAAGAATATACAAAATATGGAGTTACTCATAACGGCCTCACGGCTGCCACTGCTCCTGGCCATTTCAAGTTTAAGGATATAAATAATGATGGTAAAATAAATGATGATGACCGCACTTATATTGGCAGCCCTCATCCCAAATTCAGTTATGGTTATAACCTGAATTTAAACTATAAAAATTTCGACCTGGGTATATTTTTCCAGGGTGTTTCAGGCAATAAAATATTTAATTACTGGCGTGCTTATACGGTTTTTCCCGGCGCCCAGGGCAAAGGAGCCGATGATACATGGAGCCCTACAAACACGAATGCTAAATTACCTATATGGAATAATACCACTTCAGATGATATAAAGCCATCCAGTTTTTTTATAGAAGACGGTTCATACTTAAGATTAAAGAGCCTGCAAATAGGTTATACATTTCCTGCATCAAAAGCTTTCAGCAAAATAAGGTTGTATGTACAAGGATATAACCTGGCAACTTTTACCAGCTATTCAGGCATAGACCCGGAAATAAGTACAGGCAGTGCTACGAATATCGGGGTTGACTTTGGCGGTAATTATCCTATTTCAAGAAAATTTCTTATTGGCCTTAATGTAGGATTATAAAAAATTAAAATCATTAACATGAAAAAAATATTAACCGTTGCCGTTCTATTTCTTATAACAGGAGCGGGATGTAAAAAAAGTTATCTCGATGTTGCTTCCACCACAGGAATCTCTTTGGAAGAGCTTTCCAATAAAAACGGCGTACAGCAATTACTAATAGGCGCTTATCATGATGTGACGGGCCTTACCGTGAAATCAAGTTGGTGGAGCACAACCGGGACTAATTGGGTATATGGAGATATTACTTCCGGCGATGCCTTTCGGGGTGGCACAAACGATGGCGCTGATGGCGTTACTATAGAGCATTTTCTTGCCCAGTCTTCCACAGGATATCTTGGTGATAAGTGGCGCACAGTTTATGATGGAGTTGCCCGTTGTAACAAAACGATCTTAGCGGCCAACGCAGCGACAGATATGACGGAGGCGGAAAAAACTGCAGCAATTGCCGAGGCAAGATTTCTAAGAGGGCACTTTCATTTTGAAGCAAAAAAAATGTGGAATAACGTTCCATATATAGATGAAACTGTTACTGATTTTAAAGTATCAAATGAAGTTGATATCTGGCCAAATATAGAAGCAGACTTTCAGTTTGCTTTTGCTAATATGCCTGCCATACAAAAAAATAAAGGCCAGGCAAATAAATGGGCTGCTGCCTGCTATCTTGCCAAAGCCTATATGTTTGAAAAGAAATTTACCGAAGCAAAAGCTTTATTAAATACTATTATCCCATCGGCTTATGGAGGTAACGGTACAGGCGTAAACGCACAAGGCCAGCCGTATGCGTTGATGGCAAACTTCGATGATAATTTTAATCCTGAATTAGAGAACAGCCCGGAGCATGTTTTTCAAATAGAATTTTCTGCAAATGACGGGTCTAACGGCGGAAATGCTAATATAGGAGAAGTGGCTAATACGCCTGCTTTTTATCCGTTAAGCAGTTACTACGTAACGTGGAAACAACCATCGTTCAATCTTGTAAATGCATTTAAAACTGATGCAAATGGTTTGCCCATGCTGGATAATTTTAATGATGTGAATATGACCAATGACCAGGATTACAAAGGCTATGATTATTACAATACTTACCAGGGAACAGTAGATCCACGGCTTGATTGGACTGTTGGCAGAAGGGCAGTCCCTTATTTAGATTGGACGACACCCTCTTATTACAGCGGCTATGGAAGCAACCCGGGCAGCGATCCGGATTACGGTTGGGTAAATGACCGGACATTTGGTGGCCCGTACATTCCTATAAAAAATAACTTCAGGTATGCGGGTGGCGATTTTGCAAAATACAGCGATAACTATGCTCAATATTATTTACTTACCAGTGGGGTAAATGTTAGTATCATACGTTTTGCAGATGTGTTGCTTTGGGCTGCGGAATGTGAAGTAGAAGTGGGAAGTTTAGACAAGGCACGTACTTTAATAAATTATGTGCGCCAACGTGCAAGAGATGGCCGCTATGTGGAAGTTGTTTATGATGATATTGGCGGCTATGTCGCCTCTGCTAATTATTATGTTGATTTATACAATGCACCATTTGCCGGGCAACCTGAAGCCCGCAAAGCAGTACGCTTTGAAAGAAGATTAGAACTCGCATTGGAAGGGCAAAGGTTTTTTGATTTGGTACGCTGGGGTATTGCAGGAGATTACATCAACACTTATTTGCAAACAGAGAAAGGCAGGCTCCCTGCGGATCTTACCGACGTAAGCTTTACACCTAATAAGAATGAATACTTCCCCATACCACAAGTTGAAATTGATTTGAATTCAAATATGAAACAGAATCCTGGGTATTAATTTTTTAAGATAAGGAGAAATGGCAGAAGAATAAGTGTAAGAAACTGTTACTGCTTTTCGCCATCGGAATTATAGAGGTTAGTATTATTTTAGAAATGAATTGCTTAAAAGATGACAAAAACATCCTATCCCTTAAAAGTTGGATTATTGGGTATTGGCCTTCCTGCTTATTGGGAGCAATTCGAAGGACTGAAAGAAAGACTAGAGGGTTATATAAAAATTGTGGAACAAAAGCTTTTGAATTTCAAAACTGAAGTTATAAACATAGGGCTGGTTGATACAAATGAAAAGGCTTTATTGGCTGGCCACAGGTTGAGGCAGGAAGATGCAGAAATCATTTTTTTATACACAACTACTTATGCACTTTCCTCAACAATATTGCCCATAGCACAGCTTACTAAACTCCCCATTATCGTTCTCAATTTATCTGCTGAACCAGCCATTGACTATGCTGCTTTTAATAAAATAGCAGACCGTACAAAAATGACAGGAGAATGGCTGGCATATTGCTCAGGCTGTGCCGTACCCGAAATTGCGAATGTATTTAACAGGGCGGGAATTTCATTTCACCAGGTAACAGGCATGCTGCATAATGATGAGGTATGTTGGAAAGAAATAAAGGAATGGGTTGAGGCTGCCAGGGTTTGCCATGCCATGTTTCATAACACCCTCGGGGCAATGGGGCATTATTATGGCGGCATGCTGGATATTTATTCTGATCTCACCCAACAGTGCATTGTCTTTGGAGGGCACATAGAAATTATTGAAGTTGATGAATTGTCTGCACTAAAGAAAAATGTTACCCAGGCACAAACAAAAGAAAAAGTAAGTGAGTTTTATAATGTGTTCGATATTGAGGCAGGTTGCCCGGCCGAAGACATATCGCAGGCTGCAAAAACTGCCGTGGCTTTGGATAAGCTCGTGGATAAATACCAGTTGGGCTCTTTAGCATATTATTATAAAGGCACAGGCATTAAAGAGAATGAAGATACCATGAGCTCAATTATCTTAGGAGCTTCCTCGCTTACCGCAAACAAAATTCCTGTTGCCGGTGAATACGAAATAAAGAACGTGCAGGCTATGAAAATAATGGATTCCTTTGATGCGGGTGGTTCCTTTACGGAATACTATGCAATGGATTATGTTGATGATATAATTTTAATGGGGCACGATGGCCCCGGGCATCTTGGTATAGCAGAAGGTAAAATAAAAGTGCGGCCATTGCAGGTATATCATGGTAAAGTTGGCAAGGGATTATCTGTAGAGATGAGGGTGCAAATCGGGCCTGTGACTTTGCTGTCAGTAGTATCAGGCAAGAGTAACAATCTGATGTTATTGTGTGCCGAAGGCGAAACAGTTCCAGGCCCAGTCCTGGAAATTGGAAACACCAACAGCCGTTACAAATTTTCAATTGGTGCCCGGAATTTTGTAAATGCATGGAATGCTCATGCTCCTGCACATCATTGGGCAGTGGGCGTGGGGCATATCGCTGACAAGATTAAAAAGTTAGGAGCCTTATTAAACATGGAAGTAATAAAAGTATGTTAGTGCAAATAAAAACGATGCTAACCGTATTGGCTTGCGTAATACTGCTGATATATGTTAATGATTGCCCAGGCAGGTCATATTATTTAAGTACCTCGGGCAATAATAAAAATGATGGTTCCATTAATAATCCGTTTAAATCAATAGCTTACTTGAATACAATAAAGCTAAAGGCAGGGGATACCATATTTTTAAAAGCGAATGAATCTTTCAGTGGCAGTTTAATTCTTGATTCAACTAAATCCGGCATTAAAAATAAGCCCATTGTTATCACGTCTTATGGCAATGGCAACGCAATCATTAATGGTGGAAACGAATCCGCAATTGCAATTTATAATTCGTCGTATGCCAATGTCTGTAATCTTATTTGTGAAGGCTCCGGCAGGAAAAATGGGAATACAAAAAATGGTGTTGCAATTAGTAATTGCGGGTATATAACATTGGAGAATATTGCAATATCCGGCTTTCAAAAAGCCGGCTTGCTTGTTTATTCATCATTCGAAATTTTAATATCCAGTATTCATGCTTATGAAAATGGCTTCGCTGGTATTGCAGTTGATGGTGATTATGATAAAAGAAATTCGGAGCAAATTTTAATAAAAAATTGTCTTGCAGAGAATAATCCCGGGGATCCCTCCAATCTAACTAATCACAGTGGCAATGGCATTATCATAGGCTCCTCTAAGAACGTAACAATAGAATATTGCGTGGCAACCAACAATGGGTGGGATATGCCGCGTATAGGAAATGGGCCTGTTGGCATTTGGTGTTATGAATCTGACAGCGTAGTTATTCAACATTGTATTTCGTATAAAAATAAAACATCGAAAGGTGGTGAAGATGGCGGCGGCTACGACCTTGATGGAGGCGTAACCAATTCTATAATACAGTACTGTTTGTCTTATGAAAACCAGGGAAGCGGCTTTGGTATTTTTCAATATGCGGGGGCTTCTGACTGGCATGATAACACGATACGTTATTGCATCAGCGAGAATGACGGGAATGTATCAGCAGCCCATGCCAACATATACGTTTGGAACAGTTCACATGATTCCACACAATTTAAAAACCTCTTCTTTTATAACAATACTATTTATAATAATAAAGGTGCAGCCATTAGTTATTCCATTGAGAGCGATCATTCCAATTTTAATTTTTATAACAACATTTTTGTCGCAGCAAACAACCTTATGTCCGGCACCGGGGATGACGTATTTCTTGCGAATGATTGGTGGAGTTTAAAGGTTGGTTTTAATATAAAAGGTGAGCAGGATTTTCATAATTGGGCATTAAAAAATAATAAAGAACAATTAGATGGAAAGCTTATTGGACTGAACATTGACCCGGCTTTTAAAAATGCCGGCAATGCAAACTTGACCGATGCTGATCAGCTTAATAATTTCGATAACTATAAAATAATTAGACCGTCACTCATAATGATTGCAGGTATTGATCTCGATAGTTTATTTAAAATACAGACAGGCGAAAAAGATTTTAACGGGTTGCCGCCGGATAAGAAATATATAGGGGCATGCAGCCATTAATAATACAGCGGGTTTTACTGAATGGGTTATAAGTTTTCTTACAAAGAATCATTGATGAATAATAAATATTTCTTTTTCTTTTTTTTAATTTTTTCTCACTGTGACAGCATTAATGCACAAACTATTTATTCCATTGATGCTTCAAATGTTTCGACTAAAATACAATCCGGTTATTTTAAAATGGGCAATGCAGGCCCGGGAGGAAAGCAAATATTACTCAACAGCCGTTATATGACAATTGGCGGAGACCCTGTAATTCCTGTAATGGGTGAACTTCAGTTTTCGCGTACGCCACGCAGTGAGTGGGAAGACAGGATTTTAAAAATGAAGGCCTGCGGTATTAATATTATTTGTACTTATCTTATCTGGATTCATCAAGAAGAGATTGAAGGGCAATTTGACTGGAGCGTTGATAGGGACCTGCGCAGCTTTGTAGAACTCTGCGCAAAACATCACATATTCGTTTACCTGCGCATTGGCCCTTATGCGCATGGTGAAGTACGCAATGGCGGTTTTCCTGACTGGCTCGTAAAAAAGGAAAATATGAAAAGGCGCTCTAACGACCCTGCTTACACGCAGTATGTAGAAAAATATTTTGCGCAAATTGGTTTGCAGGTAAAAGGATTAATGTATAAAGATGGCGGCCCTGTTATGGGCGTTCAGTTGGAGAACGAATACACGCATGGTAAAGAAGGTGAGAGCCATATTATTTGGTTAAAAAATACAGCCATAAAATATGGAATGGATGTACCAATGTATTCCGTTACCGGTTGGGGTGATGGCTCTGTTCCACCAAATGAAGTGATACCGATGTGGGGTGGCTATCCTGATGAACCGTGGGATTTTAATATTGAAAAAATTACAGATTGCGGCAATTTTCAATTCAATGCTTTTCGTGATGATGATAAGATTGGGAACAATCTTGCACAGAAAAAAAATAAGTACATGGATTATTCTATGTATCCATATTTTACCTGCGAGATGGGGGTTGGCGTGCAAAACACTTACCACAGAAGATTGGTGATAAGCCCAATTGACGGTCTTGCAATGGCGTGTGCAAAAACCGGCGCTGGAAGTAATTTAATGGGATATTATATTTTTTCAGGAGGTACTAATCCGCAGGGGAGATTAACTACGCTCAATGAAGAAAAAGATGAAGCAGGAAATTGGACACAAACACCCATTATGTCTTATGATTTCCAGGCAGCAATAAAAGAATCAGGGGAATTAGCGCCTTCCTATTATGAGGTAAAAAAGCTAAATTATTTTTTGAATGAATTTGGAAAAGAACTGGCGCCAATGGAGCCTGTTCTTGCTCCGAAAAATAATGAACTGCAATATGCCCTGAGAGCAAAAGATAATCATGCTTTTTTATTTGGAATAAATTATTGCAGAAATAACGTAACACCTGGGAGAAAAGGTGTTACGTTCAGTATCAAACTAAAAGATGAAACGATTGTGTTTCCTTCACAGCCGATAAACATTGCTGACAGCAGCATTTTTATTTTTCCAATAAATTTTGATATGAACGGGATAAACTTAAAGTATGCTACCGCTCAGCCTCTTTGTAAAGCAAATGACTCAACATGGATACTTTTTGATGCATTGAATCAATCGCCTGAATGTTGTTTTGATGCAAATAATATTGAAAAGATAGAATCATACAATGGGAAAATTCAAAAGAAAAATAATCAGTTCCTCGTCAGTGAACTCAAGCCCGGACTGGATTGTGTGATTTCTATTCTTACAAAGAGCGGTAAACAGCAAAAGCTTTTCATTCTTTCAAAAGAACAAAGTAAGCAGGCATGGATCTTCAACACAAAAGAAGGAAAGCAATTTTTTATTTCACCGAATAATCTTTATGTGAACGATGATGAATTGAATTGTTATGGATATGATCATGATATGCAATTCAGTATTTTAGGAACAGGTAATACATCACTTACAACAAATAAATATTTTAAAAATAAATTAGCATCCGGCCAATTTTCTACATACACGTACAGCATAAAAAAAGAATCACCGGAATTTAATTATCACCAATTATCATCTCTCAATAATGCACAATGGCTAAAGACTTCTGTAAAAGAGGTTAACCCCTATAATTTATTATATCATAAATTATTTTTAAAAGAGTTCAGTCTCGATAATCCTTCTAAGATAAAATCATCAAAGATTTTAATTGGCCCCGAAAGCTTTTGCCGGTTACGAATAAATGATATTTGGTTGGAAAATCAATCTATTGATTCTAATAAATTAAATACAATAGACCTTACAGGTTTTCTAAAAAAAGGCAGCAATAAACTACTGCTTGATTTTCCTTTTAAAACAGGAGACAAGGCTTTTGCTGCAAGAGTTGTCGTGGATTACTTTAATGAAAATGAAGTAGAATTTTCATCTGATTCGTCATGGCTTACAGGTGAAGAATATACTTTTCCTTCTGATTTATCAGAATATAAAATGAAATTTGAACCGCCTGAAATAGCCGCTGCACCTGCATTTTATAAGCAAATAGCTTTAACATCTGAATGGAAGATTAACGTGCCTGAAGATTATTTAAAGGGGCTTAATGATGTATATCTATCCATCAACTACGCGGGAAATTATGCACAGTTGCGTAAGCAATTTCAATTGGTTGATGATAATTTTAATAGTAATGTTTCGTGGGATATTGGGTTAAAAAGATTTTCAGCACAACAGTTAAAGCTGGAGATTTTTCCACTAACAACAGAGGATAAAATTTTGTTTGACATACCTCCTGCAAAAGATACTATCGGCAAAGCGGCTTTAGAGAAAATCATTTTTATTCCGGAATATAAAATTGTTTGTGACTTAAAATAATAGTTTATTATGTTTCGCCAACAGAAATTTAAAAATAAAGAATTGCAATACCCGGTGATATTTGCCCGCTCTTGTTTTACTTTTTTAATGCTTGTTAATTTAGCTATGTGCCAGCAAAAACATATTGAAAAGCAGCCCGTTATATTGGGGGAAGTATGGAAAGATGCTGACGGCAATGCCATTAACGCTCATGGCGCAGGCATACTTTATCACGATGGTATGTATTACATGTTTGGAGAAATTAAGAAAGGAAAAACATGGCTGGTGGCGGATCAGAGCTGGGAAGACTATCGTGTGCCTGCCGGAGGCGTATCCTGTTATTCATCAAAAGGTTTAAACAACTGGAAATATGAAGGTGTTGCGCTGGCAGCGGTTACAGGCGATCCATCAAATGATCTTGATACTAGCAAAGTTATTGAAAGGCCAAAGGTGATCTATAATAACAGCAGCAAAAAGTTTGTGATGTGGATGCATGTAGATGCAAATGACTACAGCTATTCGCAGACAGGCGTTGCCGTTAGTGATAATCCCGCCGGGCCTTATAAATATTTAAGAAGTTTCAAACCGAATGGGCAAATGTCACGCGACATGACTTTGTATAAAGATGATGACGACAAGGCTTATCTTATTTACGCTTCGGAAAGCAATAAAACTATGCATGTTTGTCTTTTGAGGGATGATTACCTTTCCCCAACTACTACATATACAAGAATAACTTCAGCAAGTGACAGGGAGGCTCCGGCTGTTTTCAAATACAATAAAAGGTATTATTTAATTACATCTGATTGTACCGGTTGGTCACCTAACCCCGCTACTTATGCAGTTGCAGACAGCCTTCTTGGCAATTGGAAACAGATGGGTAATCCTTGCGTAGGCAAGGGATCAGAAAATACTTTTCAATCCCAAAGTACTTATGTTTTGCCAATGCCCGGCCAGCCAGGTAATTTTATTTTTATGGCCGACAGGTGGAATAAACTCAACCTCGAAGATTCAAGATATATATGGCTTCCTTTCAAAATGGAAAATAATAAGCCGGTAATAAAATGGTTGGAATAACTAACTGGTATCCCGTAAGTATGAAAAAGATATTACTAATTATATTATTTTTTGTTACCGCTCTTCCGTGCATTTTTTCGCAGATCGCTGTCCATTCAACATTGCATTTTACTACAAAAGAAAACGATCGTGTTTCGATTGATTCATTATATAAGTATCAAATTAGTGCGGCCGATTCATCCGGTAATTCAATTTCTTACTCGGTTGAAGAATTACCATGGTGGTTAAAATTTAATAAAGAAAATCATTCGATTTCGGGTAAGCCTGCAAAGCCCGGACAGTATATGATACACATTGTTGCATCCACCGATGATACAACAATTCATCAGCGATTCATGCTGACTGTTTACGATAGTAAAACAAAAAATATTCTTGCTTTAGGGAATTCAATAACCAACGGTACCAATAAGTTCAACAGTTACCGCCGTGATCTATGGCAATTGCTTCATAAGGGTAATTATAATTTCGATTTCATTGGTTCATGGAACAAACATCACATGGGTGGCGATGTTCCCAATCCTGATTTTGATATGGATCACGACGGGCATTCCGGGTGGACAACGCATGACATATTGAGCCCGCCGGATTGGGATAAGCAAAGAGGAAATATTAATGACTGGCTTAAGATTTATACACCTGATATCGTTTTGATAGAACTCGGTACAAACGATGTATTTCAATGTGTGCCTGTTAAGGATGCAATGAAAAATATTTCTCAAATCATTGATATCTTAAGAAATAAAAACTCCCATGTAAAAATTTTCCTTTCACAAATACCACCATTAGGCACTCAATGGGCTGATAAAAAATTATGCGGAACAGATACGTCTTACAGCAAATCAATAGAAATTTTTAATAGTCAAGTTATAAAGATGGCCGCTGAAAAAAATACAAATGCTTCGAATGTTGTGATGGTGGATTTATATACCGCAGTACATCCGGCAACAGAGATGTATGACGATATTCATCCGAATGATATTGGCGAAAAAGATATGGCGGAAAGATGGTTCAGGGCTATCAATAAATATATAGCAAGATTGAAATGATTAAGAACCTGTTTAAAAATTATTTTTTGGTTTTGTATTGACCTTCGTAGAAATTATTTACTTAGATTTTTCAACCTTATTACCTTATTTAAAACATTTGCAATTCAATAAAGTAATAAGGTTGAATTATTTATTCGCTGTTTTTATACTAAGGTTTAAGCCTCATCAATACAAAACATTTAAAATTAAATTGAAACCGTTTCTATACATTAAAAAATTGAAATCAAAATAATGTAGCATCAAATGCAAAGAAGAACCTTTGTTAGAAATTCTGTTTTCACCGGGTTGGCTTTAGCCACTCCCCGTTTAATTAATTCTATGCCTGTTGATAAAAGTGAATCTTCTTTTTTGAAAATCATTCCCGATACGCAATCTCCGGAGTTCACTTTTTTTTCAATTGATTCTTTAGGAAAAAAGAATTTGACCAACAATATTATTTGGCCTGATGATGTAAAAGAATCATACACAACTTCAGTCAATAATAATAGAACCAGCTATCGCCTTACGTCACAGCCGGTAAACGAATTGCCGGTTTGGGAAATGGATGTGAAAAACAAATCTTTCACGCTAACAACAAATTATCACGAAAACCATGACCAGTCTTTTGTATTTAATGTTGAACAACATGCCAATCATGCGACGCTATTAGGAATTATTAATGATGAACATCAAGTTGCGTTGCCTGCGGTTTTACATTTTCCCGATATGGGGACCCTTCGTATTTCATGCAGTGTCCCCGGTATAACTGTGCCATATAGTTCACAAAGATTTATTGAACATCCTTTTGTAAAAATCAAATTTCCTTCGGCGGATAAAATTTCAAAAAAGATCGAATACTATTTCGAAGTCGTAGCAATTCATCCTGAAATAAAAGGCATTAAAAATGACGAGCGCTATGATTGTTTCCGTAAAAACTTTATCAGCATTTTCCAGCTAAATCCATTGCTTAAAATACTGTCAAATAATTCTTCAAGTGATGCATGTGCGTTCACGTTATTTAAATATGCAGAAGTTGCGGCGTTTACACCGCCTTTAATCAAAGGCTTATCCGCACTGGATTTGATCCGAATGACGCTTGACAGGTATTTGGCCGGGCAAAAGGGATACGGGATGCTGGGTTATGATTATGATAAAACATGGGACATTAAAGAATCACCAACCACCTGTAATTCATTGGACTCCTACCCGTCATTACTGATTGCTGCATGTACGTATGCAATGGCCAACAATGATAAAAAATGGTTCAATGAAAATTACACCGGAATAAAAGTGTGGGCTGATAAAATGCTTGCAACAGATGAAGACAATGATGGCCTGTTGGAGTTTTGTTTATCAGGAAACAGTGGCAGTTGGAAAGGAGATAAAACACAGCGACCTGCCAATTGGTGGGATACTATTGGTTTCGGGCATAAGGATGCTTACTCAAATGCTTTGGCATACCATGCATTGAAATTATTAGAAGAAGTGAGCAATAAATATGGAGATAAAAATGAAGCAATATTTTTTAAAGAAAAAGCAGGCAAGTTAAAAGCGATATATACATCCACATTCTACAATCCTGCAACAAGCGTACTCGCAGGATGGAAGAGTGCCGATGGCAAATTGCATGATTACTATTTTACTTTTGTAAGCGGTGTAGCTATTAGTTATGATTTGATTGAGCCTGCATTGGCAAACAAGATCATGGATACACTTTTGCAAAAGATGAAGGAAGTGGGTTTTACAAATTTTGAATTGGGCTTGCCCGGCAATCTTATTCCTGTCGTTCGTGCTGACTATACCGATCTTTTACTGGAAGTTGGCGGCGGTAAGCGTGAAGATAATTTAGACGGGTTTCAGATCTACGAAAATGGCGGGGCGACGTCGTGCTTCGTTTATTTTACTATAAATGCCTTGCAAAAATTGGGAAGATATAAAGATGCAGATGCAATTTTATTGCCATTACTTAAAAGTATGTCAGAAGGAAATTTCCAGGGAAGATGCGCCAATGGGAGAACGAAGGACTGGAAAACATGGACCGGCGAATGCTGGGGCTACGAGGGATTTTTAGTTGATAATTATATGTTTTTATTAGCGGTACTTAATCAGAAAAGATGAGTTTTTAGTTATGTAAAAGCGTGACCATATAGAATGCTTTTTATTGAGAAAATACTAACACGAAAAAAATGATTCCATGAAAAAAAAGGTATCCTATTTTTTTATATAACCTGTTGGCGGAGTTAATTAGCCAGCGCATATTTAACTCTACTTACAGGCTTGTTGTAACTGAATTTGTTTAAGAACTGTAAAATAGTAAAACTGCCCGTGTCAACATGACTGCATTTTAGACAGGGAAGTCTATTGTAAAATTTCCTTAGAATTTCTATTATTGTGAAATAAAACTGAAGTCGCCCGCATCAAAAATTTCCGTATCAATCTTGAAGATAAAAATGAGTTTTTTTACATAGTGAAACCATTCGAAATCAAAAATCCTTTAGGAGTTGTTATAGCAGTTCTCAATGAATATTATTACAAATAACAACGAAGAAGTTTTTAAATTATACAAGACAAAAGAAAGTAATTGGTTTGACTTTCCCGGTGCTAATTCCACCGATAGTTATTCCTTTTTTAGGCAGTTAAAAGTTGCTATGGACAATGAAAATCCTTTGGCAAAATCGTAATTAAATTCAAGAGTTTTTGTTTGCAATGAAAAGAAAAATTTACTAAAGTTTTATGCGCATCTGTTCTTCAAGTGAAGGCTTTACTTAAAAGAAACTTGTTCAAAATTTGCGATAATTCCATAGACGATTATCTGGTTTCACATTTATGCAGTAGTAATAATAATATCCAGTATAAGCTTGAATCGAGCGTGAGCGTGGCTATTGAAAGTTATTCATGGGCAAATCGCAAATTTGAAATCCTTCTATTAAGAAAAGTATCAGATAATTCCACCGGGATAATTATTTATCATCGAAATTAGTATGAGTCCTATTCCATCGTAATGAATCCCAAAATTCAATTTTTGATAAGTTTCCCGATCCAGTCGTTTGTAAAATTTACCAGCATTTCCATAGTATTTTGTTTGCCTGCTTTAAATCCATGATTAGCGCCTTCTATTTTTATAAGCGTAGCATCCTTTAGTGATGAGCAAACATTTTCTAACAGGCCCAGGGTTGCAAATTCATCTCGTGTGCCCGAGAGAAAAAGCATTGGTTGCTTTACATCTTTTAAATGTTCCGCTCGTTCTGCTGATGGCTTGCCGGGTGGGTGTAGCGGAAATCCATAAAAAATTATTCCTTTCACAACAGAATCCGCATGAATTGCCAAATATTGCGAACTCATTCTGCCACCGAAAGATTTCCCTGATATAAAAAGAGGAAGAGAGGGAAACTTTTTATGAGCATGTGCGATGGCTGCTTCAATTGTTTTGTGAGCAACAACCGGAACATCGGGCCTTCCTTTTTTGTTTTCCATAAATGGAAAATTGAAACGCAGTGTCACTATATTCTTTTCTGCGAGAGAATTAGCCAATGCTGTCATGAAAGGATGATTCATACCTGCACCGGCGCCATGTGCGATCGTGATGATGCAAATACTTTTTTGAGGAATAATATATTCACCCGAAACTGATCCAACAGCATCAGAAATAAACAAAGAGCATGATTGGGTTTTCATTTATTGAAGATAAAAAATGTTGAAGAAATAAGATCAAAACGGTTGATATATACTGCAATGCTTAATGCGCGAGGTCCCGCTGAGATCAGTAGACATTCCTTCCCCTGCCGTGTCTCCGCAGAACTGCCTGCTAAATTCCATATACCACTGCATGGGTTGTTGTGAATGTCATCAAGATTTTGAAGGAAAAAGTGCTGATTTGTAATCTCCTTGCAATCAAATGATCGCTCGTCATCTCGCAAAGATTCAACTACTCTACTTCTCAACTTTTCGAAATGAACAAATAAAAAAGTCGGGACTATCATCTAGTTTATCTATTTCTTTCAACTCTCCTGAACAGTGTGGGGTAACATAAGCATCCGGCTTCAATACAAGCATGGCTAACACACAAGGTTATGCGACAAATCGCAAATGGAGTGATGGAAATATTTTTTTAGTCAATCTTTTATAATACCGTAAGAGAACCTAATACTAAAAGGCTTTTTCCGGCATTGACAATAATTGATACAGTAGTGTATGTCAAATTACTACTCAGTATCAATCGCCACTTCCCCAGCCGTTAAGCCTTCGCCTTCAGCTTTCAATTTTATTTTTCCTGCCTTGCCTTTCGGGCGCACAATGATCAAACATTTTCCCTGGAAAGTTTTGTGCCGGGGTTGTTGAAAGCTTTCCATACCTGAAGGATTGGCGTTGGCTGTTGCAATGATCTCACCATTGCCACTAATGCTGAAATGCAGCGGCAGTAAGGCGTCGGGAACAAGCTGCCCTTTTGCATCAATTACTTCAGCAGTAACATAAGCAAGATCATTGCGGCTTGCATGTATGTGTGCATGGTCTGCAGTGAGGCGCACACTTGCGGGCTTACCTGCTGTTTGTAACACAACGGAATCAACGGCTTTGCCGCCTTGCAAACCGATAGCTTTTAATACACCGGGTTCATAATTTATATGAAACGTTGCGGTAAGTTGTGCCTGCGGGGAAACATTTTGCTCTGCAATAGTTTTGCCATTGAGCACAAGACGCACAGCACTATACCTGGTATATACATGCACCTGTAAAGGCTTGCCCTCAGTGCCGGGAAAAGTATAAGAAGGCAATTCACTTGCCCAGCCCCAAAAGCTCACCGCTTCTGTATGGCCTTCGGGAATGGGTGTATGTACCAGCATTTCCAGTTTGCTGCGATTCCATACTACATCACGATAATATGATTGGGGTTTTTTGCCACCAATAAGATCAATATCGCCGCACCATGCATTGAACCACGGAAATGTTTGCAATTGAAAACCCGGAGTGCTGTCAAGCCCTGTATGGCCAATACCTGTTTCGCCAAGATAATCCATGGCTGTCCACACAAAATCACCGATCACGTAGGGATGTTGTTCTACCTGTTGCCAGTTCTCGAAAGCTTCCTTTGCAACACTCTCTGTGCCCATCATGATTCTTTCCGGATATTTTTTATGATCGCTTTCATATTGTTTCCATTGATAATTATAACTACCCACATCGAGCAAAGCAAAGGCAGCGGCAGTTGTGTCCCAGGTGTAACCGGGATGATCCCAGAAGTGGCAAATGGCTTCTGTTACAGGACGTGTGCTGTCTAAGAGTTTTACTTCATCACGTAATTTTTTTGCAATGGCAAGGCCTGGTGCATCTGCTCTTTCATTTATTTCATTACCAATGCTCCAGAAAATAACAGAGGGATGATTGCGGTCGCGTAATACCATTGCATCAATATCACGTTGCCATGAAGTATCGAAATACAGATGATAATCTTCCGGGTTTTTTTCACGTTCCCACTGATCGAATGCCTCATCAATAACGATGACGCCTACACGATCACATGCATCAAGGAACTGTTGAGAAGGAGGGTTGTGGCTTGTGCGCACGGCATTGTAACCAAATTGTTTCAGTAGCTCAACTCTTCGTTCTTCTGCACGGTCAATTGTTGCAGAACCGAGCGGCCCATTGTCATGATGCACGCATCCGCCACGAAGTTTAATCGACTTGCCGTTTAGAAGAAAACCTTTTTCTGCAGTGATTTCAATTGAACGAACACCAAAGTTTGTAACAACATGATCTATGACTCGTGCTCCCCGGATAACCTCTGTTACTGCATGGTAGAGATAGGGATGATCCGGTGACCAGCGATGAGGTGTAGCGACCTGGAGGGTTTGAGCGATTGTATCTTTGTTAAGTTGACTGGTTGATTTATTAACTGATGTTTCTAAGGCAGCAACAACTTTATTATTTGCATCTAAAATGCGGGTGCGGAGTTTAAGTGGCTGAGCATTCTGTTCATCATGAATCAGTGTTGTTTTTATATTGACTGTCGCAGCACTTTCGGATACTTTTGGCGTAGTGATATATACACCCCATTGTTCAACATGAACAGGATTAGTTATCGTTAACCATACATGCCTATAGATGCCTGAGCCGCTATACCATCGGGAATTTTTGCCTTCATTGCGAACACGGACTGCAAGAATATTTTCACCATTTTGTTTTAGATAAGGAGTGAGGTCATAATAAAATGCAGTGTAACCGTATGGATAGTTGCCGAGATGATGTTCATTAATCCAGACATCGCTG
Organism: Ginsengibacter sp.; assembly: GCA_039931355.1. Taxonomy (GTDB): domain Bacteria; phylum Bacteroidota; class Bacteroidia; order Chitinophagales; family Chitinophagaceae; genus Ginsengibacter. The sequence continues at coordinate 4,838 of JBDTSD010000051.1, read as the reverse complement.
TTCATGTAAACGCCATCGAAATAAACAGAAACTTTTTTGCCGGTAATATTGTTCAACGTAAAATGCTTTCGATACCATGCAGTGCCTCCAACAGTATAAGCTGTTGCGGTGGTACCAACGCTTTTTGCAGTGAATGGGCCGATAACAGAATCTGATTGACCGGGAAGATCTTCAATGCTCCAGTCGTGCGGAAGCTCTACTATACGCCAATCATTGTCATTAATATTTTCTTTGTCTCCGTCAGTTACATCGCCTTTGAAGAATTTCCAGTCAGCATCGAAAAGCGTTTGAATTCGTTGTGCATTTATAACACCTGAAGCAATTGAAAATAATACGAAGAGGAAGAGTTTTTTCATATGGCAAATTAGTAAAACGAAATATATTTTGCTACTTAACTTTTTGCAGAGAATAATTTTGCAGCAGTGGGAGCAAATGCCTAAAAACAAAACCGAAAATAAATAAAGCTATATGGAAATGTTTGCGCCTTTGACAGAATTTTATAAAGCCCTTGAAGACGATTAAAAAATGGTTAAACACATATTAGTTTGTCCATGGCTTTGTTGCAGCAATGAAACATTAATGGCGGTAAAAATCCAAATTTAATATGCAGGCAAGCTAAAGGAAAGCTGCCAAAATAAGGTCAGGGCATACCTATAATAAATGTCTCAATAGCCTACATGAGTGGTGTGAATATATTATTTATAAGGCTTCAGTGAATCCTTTAATTTGTAGTGTAGCGCATCTAACGTTCGTCAACTGTAGAACGAAAAATTGATATACAATGGAAACGTTTTATATCCTTAATGAACAAGCCTTTAAAAGTGAATAAAAGATGCCCTAAAAAAATAGTTTCGTGGTAGCAGATACGCTCAAGTGTCTGAAAAAAGTAATACATCGAAAGAAATGCAATAATAAAAATCATCCCATGACAAAATTCCGTAAATCCTGGTTTGCCTTCCCATAATTTTTTATTCTCCTGTGCCTTATGTTCTGAGTCGGCTTGAATGTATCGACGATATGGTTTTTCAATTTTGTGGCTCTTAATTGCCTATCAAGTCGACACTAACAAATCATATAAAAGCTTTAAATCTTCCAATAAAAAGTTCGAGTTTTGTAACAACGGGTTCACCTCCTGGTACATATCTGAATTTCCGGCCTTGACAATTTGCCTCATCGAGTTGAGTAATTCTGCGCAACATCGTTGCCTCTTAAGCAGGCAAAGCCTTGTAGTTTTTTAGCCAAGTAAATAAAACTGGCAATATAAAAGTTTATAGATAGTTATATGATTTAACATATTTTATCCGTTATATCCTTATCTATGAGACTTAAAAATTTACCTGCTAATATTTCGAAATTTTTATCAAATGGTGAAAAAGCGATATCGTTTCAAGTTCACAAGAATATTTTAATACTGATTGTAGTTTTTTCAATTTTGCAATCAGCAAATGCTCAACAGGTAACGGAAGTTATTACAGACTTTGGAGGATTTTGGAAAACTACAACAACAGTGAAAAATCCAACCTATCCTAATGCAAGCCATAATGTTCTTTCATTTAAATACAATAGTGTTATTTACTCAACCGGGGTAAATGATGCTAAATTGACAACTAACAGTGTTACCTATACTGCTGCTAATTTCCGGGCATTTCCGGTGGCAAGCGTCGGAGGCACTGTAGCAAGCAGTACATACATTGCATTAGCCAGTAATTATGATGGAATTCCCAATGGCTTCAGCACCAGCCCTTTACCGTCATTAAAAATTCGGGATGTTTTGATTGATGGTATACATGGACTTGACCTTGGCACAGGCGTAACAAATGTTCCAGCCTCTGCGTTGATAAATTTTCCTGTAAGTGGTGTAAGTAGTGCGGCCATTTCAGATGCAGAACCCGACATTCTTGTATCGCAAATAGCCCAACCAGATCCCACTTTTGCAGATTCATTATATTTTGTAAATAGTACCGGTGTAGTTGTAGGCAATAAGATTGGTGTGCGTTGGACTTCTTATTCTCCATTAGATACTTTTTACCTGGATCTTTATACACTACCTGGGGGTACTTTGTGCGATCTGGCCACAATCAATGGTACATTTTCTGCTAATACGACAAGGGAAATACGCCTGGTTGCATATAAACTTTCAGATTTTGGGATTACAGCAGGCAATGCTTCCGGTATTACAAACTTTATTTTAAAAGCGTGTGGTAACAGCGATCCGGCTTTTTTTGCCTATAATGCCGGAGCATTTACCATTCCCGCACCTGTTATTACTGTACAGCCCGTATCACAAATTATTTGCCCTAATATGTCAAACAGTGTAAGCTTAAGCGTTACCGCAACCGGCGCCAGTCTTACTTATCAATGGCGTAAGAATGGAGTGGATATTTCCGGGGCTACAAGTTCAACTTATACCATATCTAATGTTATAACTGCCAGTGCTGGCACTTATACCGTTATAGTAAGTAACACAGCAGGATCAATTTCAAGCGACCTGGCTTATCTTAATATTTCCATAGCCGTTCAACCTTCACCCTCTTCACAAAATATTGCAACTGGCGCAAGCGCAACAATTTCCGTAAGTGCTAACAATGCGACATCTTATCAATGGAGACAAGCAGGTGTTAATATTTCCGGAGCCACTTCAGCAAGTTTAGTTATCAATCCTGTTACATCAACCAGTGCAATAAACTACGATGTACAAATAATTAATTCTGCAGGAGCTGCGGGTTGTGTAAACCTTTTGAGCTCAACGGTAACTGTAACCGGCAAAACAACTCTCTATTCGAAATTAACGGGTAATTTAAACCTGCCCGCAACATGGGGCGTTGTTTCTACTGATGGCAGCGGTAGTTCTCCTGTTGATTTTACAAGGGCCGAACATACTTTTATTGTAAAGAACAATGCAGTAACCGGCGGCGACTTAACTATTGCAGGGATATTAGATGTAGCCAATGCTGTTACCACTATCAGCCCGAATACTACACTTGAGGCAGGTAATATTATAAGATCGGGAAGCGGTGCTGTAGCTGGTTCAGCTACAGCTAATCTTACTGTTAATGGTACTTCAAATCTTTATTTCCAGGCGGGGAATAATTTGCTTAAAAAATTCAATGTTAATGGTGGAACTATAACACTGCTCAGGGCTTTATCTATTACCGCAGGAAGCATTCCTGGCATAGTAACATTAAGTGGAGGTACCTTAATTACCGGTGATAGCCTTACATTCAAAAGTGATATATCAGGTACTGCAAGCGTGGCTGAAATTACCGGAGGCGCTTCGGTTTCCGGTAAGGTAACTGTAGAGCGGTATATTTCTGCCCATAAAGCATGGAGGTTTTTATCAATACCAACCAATACATCACAAACCATAAAACAAACCTGGCAGGAAAACAGCAGGATTAATACTGACTCCATACCGGGCTTTGGCACACAAATTACAGGCGCTGGCGGCACGGTTGTCGGTTTTGATATGTATACGGCCACGCCTTCTATGAAGACATACAATTCTGTAACCAATACCTGGACAGGAGTTCCAAATACATCGGCAACAATTAAATCAACAGATGGCTATATGGTGATGGTAAGAGGAGACAGGACGGCTACCAGTTTCAATTCAACTGCTACACAAACTGTTCTGCGTACAAAAGGTGATTTGTACATAGGAAATTTAACCCCGATACCCGTAAATGCCTCGCAGTTCGCCAGCATTGGAAATCCATATGCATCATCATTGGATATGCGCAACATATCAAGAATAGGAATAAAAGATTTTTTTTATGTATGGGATCCGTACCTCGGCGGTATCTATGGACTAGGGGCTTACCAGACATTTTCATTAACCGGAAGTGATTATTTAATTACGCCCGGTGGCGGCAGTTATGGCGCAAGTGGCAGTATAAGTAATTATATACGGAGTGGCCAGGCATTTTTTGTGCAAGCTACAGGTGCAGGAGGCAGTGTCACATTCAATGAAGGAGCTAAAACCGGTGGCAGTATACTCGCATCGAGGCCGGCACATGCGCCCGATCAACAATTGCGTGCCAATTTATATGGAATAAATACAGATGGAAGTACCTATTTGGCTGATGGCGTATTTATAAATTACGAGGATAATTACAGCAATAACATTGATGATATGGATGCACTGAAATCATTGAACGGTAGTGAAAACCTCTCCATTAAGACAGGAGGCAGTTTACTGGTAATAGAAAGAAAACACACCATAACCGAGTCAGATACTATATTCTTAAATCTTAGCGGAGTAAGAGTACAGGCATACCGTTACGAAATTATTGCCAATAAATTGAATGATACTGGGATGACCGCTTTCGTGGAAGATACCTATACAGGAACAAAAACACCACTAAACCTTGATGGAAATACGCAGGTGGACTTTAGCATCGTAAATATTCCCGGTTCCTATGCCAGCAATCGTTTCCGCATTGTATTCAGCCAGGCAAAGGTGTTGCCACTCACATATATTAGCGTAAAAGCATACCGGCAAAATACAGCCATAAATATTGAGTGGACAACAGAAAATGAAAATGGAATAAAGCAATACGAAGTAGAAAGATCAGCAGACGCAGCCGCATATACAAAAATAAATACCACTACTGCAAAGAATGCGTCTTCCTCAACCTACAGCTTGCTTGATGAAAATGCAATGCCGGGCTATAATTATTACCGCATAAAAAGCATAGATATAAATGGAAAAACAGCATACAGCAAAGTTGTAAAAGTGCTAATTGAAACGATTAAAGGCTCCCCGTCAATTTTGGTTTACCCAAACCCTGTAACCGGCAAGATAATTTCTATGCAATTAAATAATATAAAAACGGGAA
>JBDTSD010000050.1:0-26587 GCA_039931355.1 Ginsengibacter sp. | reverse complement strand
CGGTTCATGTCAACTGCTTTGTCCCAAAAATTAAGATGCTGCTGCAATGCATCCTGCCAGTAAGGAATTCTTGGGTCAGGCACCTGCGGCCCTTCTATATAGCCCACTCTTGCATGAATGTGCCTCGTTCTTGATAAAGCAAGATCAACAGCTTCCTCCTGATTTTCTAAAAATGTTTCGGCAACATTAATCCAGTGAGAAATATCGAGTGTTAACTGAAGGCCAGGTAAGCGCTGCAAAAAATCTTTTGTAATGTGCACCGCAAAACTAAATTTACCGCGATGTGTTTCATGAAATATAGGCACGCCAGTTGAATTAGAAATATCCTCTGTAAGTAAAATCAGCTCATCATTTTGCCTCGCTGAAAAAAAATCTTTACCAGTTTGTGAGTTAATGAATAAAGGTTTTACAGAAATAAGCTTTTCTAACCTTTGAGCATAAACGCTTTTGTGTATATCAAAATCAGCATCAACCGTTTCCCAATGCTGTGCTATTAACAGTAAATTATTTTTGGCAAGAGCTTGAAGTAATTTTTCTTTTTCTGGTTCAGATTCCGGTATGTCAGTTTCAACTCCATCATACCCGGCATCTTTTACTTTAGCTGCAAATTCATCCCATGAAAGATTTGCTTGGCCCCAGCGTGGACAGAAAAAAAGAATTTGCATAACCCTGTTCTTTAAGTTGCTGTTTTTTCAACAGCGGGATCAAACAAAAGAGGATAAAATTGTCCTTCCATTTTCTCACCCTTCTTTATACGCGGAGTATTCGCTAATAATTCATCATCAGAATTTGATAGAGTGCCATCTGCAAATGCATTTATTACAAATGCTCTCCTTGCCTGCGAAGATTTATTGGCATAAGAACCATGCACCATTAGCGGATGATGGAAGCTGCCATACCCTTTTTTTAATTCTATCGGCACTGGTTTAAATTCTTCCTTTTGTTCTTTAGTAAGATAGTCCATTACACCCTCCATATCTCCTGCAAGCTCCGGCTTATCAAGCAAGCCCCAGTGCTGGCTGTGCGGCACATAGTACAAACAACCATTCTCTGTGGTTGCATCATCAAGGCCAACCCAGCAGGTAAGATGTTGTAGCGGAGTGGTACGTGTCCAGTAAGAATAATCCTGGTGCCATGCTACAACGCCACCATGAAATGCAGGTTTGCAAAACAACTGATCGTGCCAAAAGCGAACTGCACGATCGCCAAGCAACTGGCTTGCAGCCATTACAAAAGCAGGGTTCCATAACACATCATGAAATCCTTCTGTGATGCGCCATTCACCCAATGAATGAAAAAGTACCGAATTAATATCAGTTGATTCGTTAGAGGCAAACTGGTAAAACAATGGATTACCGGGATGCGCCGGATCAGAAATTTGTGACAGCTCTTCATTTAGTTTATCCACCTGCCATTCGTCGAGCAGTTTGATGCCGCTTACATAACCATATTCATTGAAAAAATCAACCTGCTCTTTCGACAGCTTATACTGCTGCCATTCCTGTGCAGAAGACGGCCAGTGAAACATGCCGGAAATAATATGATGCGACTTTGATAAGTCTTTAATGATATCGGTTTCCATAACTAAATATGTTTGGTTATTACTAAATTTTGAATGTCATCTTCGGCTAACAACATTTCTGCACTCTGCTTTTCCAGAAATAAATATGCATTGTCATGGTCTCTTAAAACAGTTGACGGATACTCGGAAGAAATATCAGAGATGATGGTATGATAAACTGCCAGCGCTTTTAAATTCCCCGGTACCATGCAAAATACATATTTTGCCTGTAGCAGGGCAGGTATCGTTAATGTAAGCGCATAAGAGGGCACCTCGCTAATATCTCCAAAGCAACCTTCATTTACCTGTTGTTGCTTGCACGCTGTATCAAGGTCCACCACTTTTACAAAATACGGATCGGTAAAATCTGCCACATGCGGATCATTAAATGCAAGATGTGCATTTTCTCCAATGCCCATAAAATTAATATCCAAAGGATGTTCTTTCAGCAACTTTGTATAGCGCATACATTCTTCCTGAATATTTTCCGCATTACCATTCAAAAGAAATAATTCTTTAAAAGGAAGTTTAGCAAAAATTTTTTCTTTTAACCAAAAACTAAAATGTTGTGGTGCATTTTTTTCTAACCCGATGTATTCATCCATGTGAAAAGCGTTCACACGGCTCCAATCAACATCTTCGCTTATTAATGATTTTAGGAATTCATTTTGCGAAGCTGCCGCCGCAAAAACTATATTGACTACTTCCTTTTCCTGCAGAAGATCATTAATTCTTTCGGCAGCCATCTTTGCGGCTTCAACGCCCATTTCTTTTCGGTTCTCATATATCTTAACTTTTAGCTTTCCTGCTTCAAAATCTATCATAGTATTAGTTTTGAGTGCCCTGGGGTTTAATTAAAAAAATCAAAATTTATTTTTAAACAGGTGGATCTAACGCCTATGCTTACACTAACTAAAAAAAATGGTAGCCTAAGGCATAGGGAAATTGACCAGGCTTTTTTATAGCCTGAACTTTAATCCTGCACGTCCATAAAAAGAATAATATTGCTTTTCATAAATCCTTTCTCTTTCTCCAAAATAACTTACCTGTGGTGCATTGGTAAGATTTACTGCTTCAGCATAAATGGTAAATCTTTTATTGATGCGGTATGAAGCATTGGCATCAATTTGCACTCTTGAATCACGGATTACATCGGTAGCATCATCTGCACCAAGACTTACTGTATAAGATCCGTTGTAGTTAAGATTTCCCTGTAGGGTTAAACCTTTGATTGAATATGCAAGAGAACCATTGGCTGTATTTGTTGCCTGTCCGGGTAAACGAATTCCTTTTCTGAATTGCGCATCTGCATCAGAATGTGAATAGGTATAGTTGGCAAGTATTGAGAACCCTTTCAAAAAACCCGGAAGAAACGTAAGATTGGTTTGAGCATTTAATTCAATACCATATACATTGGCGGTGTTTCCGTTGAGTGTGCGGAACCATTGATAGCCCGTATATAAATTTGCATTTTCAAATTCATTCCCAGTTAATACGGTTACACTGCTGTACTGGAAATCATCAATCTTTTTATAAAAAGCATTGAAAGAAAGAATACCAAGGTTTGACAAATATTTTTCTATGGCAAAATCATAATTGGTTGCGAATGCCGGCTTTAAATTAGGATTACCATCAACAATAGTTTCAGCCAGCCGGCTCGTAAGGCGGTTAGGCACCAGGTCAACAAAGTCCGGACGTGAATATCCAAAAGTTAAGCCACCACGCATTACTACACTTTTAGAAAGATCAAATTTGCCCTGTATGTTGGGAAGGAATTTTGTGTAGTTTGTTTTTTTGCGATTTGGTGTGGTGGAAACATATAAGCCATCAACATCCTGGTCAACTATGTTACCCTTGTAATCAACATTGGTTGCTTCAACACGAAGGCCAGCCAACAAAAGAAATTTGTTGAATTGAATACGATTCATCAGGTATCCGGCTGTTATATTTTCAATAGCATCATAAAAATAGGTATCAATAGTACCCTGTATGCTTGAGTTGTCATAAGGAAAATTAGCTCCCTGGTTATTATTAAAAAAATTAATGGTCTTGTCTTTATCAACTCCTAAGCCAAAATCAAAATTATCATCAAGAAGATCGGATGACACTTCCTGCTTTCCCTTAAAGTTATTCAGATTACCTGCGACAGGATCTCCTGCGTAAGTGCTTATTACCACATCATTCGGATAAAATCTTTTACTGTGTGTGTCTTTGATTTTGAAACCTGCCTTAAATGTTGCAGAGTTCTTGCCTATCTTATAAGGCACACTCATATTTAACCTGGCAACAAAATTTTTCGCGTCGTTTTTGTAATGCTCACGCTCTATAGTATTATATGTAAAAAGCGAAGCATCGTTTCTCCAATCAGTGCCAGTCGTCATAAGATCATCACCGGTAATATCACTTATCATAAGTGGAATATTGCCTGTAATAAAGTTATATGTACCGGTATTCTCTTTGTACTTAGCATCGGTGGCAAATAAACCTGCATCAAATTTTACTTTACCAATAGTAGTTTCACCTTCAAGGCTAAGGTTAAGATTTTTGCTATCATTATTTGCCGATTTTACTTCGTTATACGATCTTCCCTTAGTGGTAACATAATTACCATTTGCATCCACCTTAGTATTTTTTGTCTGCATTCTTGTGCGCTTGCGATAGCGTATAAGGTCAGTGTAGTAATCGCTGTAAATTACATTTGCCGTAATACTTGATGTGGAGTTAAAGCTGTAATCTATCGTTGCTGAACCTCCTTTACGGGTACGTTCGTTTTCAACAAACAGATAGCGCATATCTGTCGGAAAATAAATTTCGCCCTTTCCATCAGCAAAATCGTTTTTCTGCCATACCTGTGCGTTTAATTCATCATACCCATTTTTTGTGCGATAATAACTTCCGTTTACCAACACGCCGAGCTTGCCATTAGGATTATTATCATCAGCAAGGAAACGTTTTCCTATGGTAAAGTTCCCGATTCCATTAAGGCTTTTTCTAAGATCGTTATAACCTGCGCCCAAATCAGCGCTCAGCTTCACTTTCGTAGAAGTAGCGGTAGGTGATTTTAAATTAATCGCACCGGCTATTGCATCACCATCCTGGTCAGGAGTAAGTGTTTTTGATACTTCCAAAGATGAAAGCAATCCAACAGGAATTCCATCAAGGCTAACACTTCTTTGCCCGTTTTCCTGTGTGCTCAGTATTTGTTCTCCGTTTATATTTATGTTGGTAAAATTAGCAGGCGTTCCTCTCAGTTGAATAGTAGCACCTTCTCCACTGCTGTTACGCCCAATGGTTACACCAGGCAATCTTTGCATAGATTCCGCAACGTTAAGATCAGGATAGCGGCCGATAAGATCAGCAGATACTACCTGCTTTATGTTGTCAGAATTACGTTGCTGGTTCAGGGCTTTTTGCTGGCCTTCCACAACCGCAGATATGGTCACATTCTTTAAAGTGACATCGGAGCTGGTAAGAGAAAAATCTTTTACGGTTGTCTTTCCGGCGCTTACCTGTATTTCTGCTTCGGCAGATTTATAGCCCATGTAATTTACCTGTAAAGTATAGTTACCATCTTTCACATCAAGCAATTCAAAAATTCCAGACAAGTTGGTGGAGGCTCCACGGGTTGTTCCTTTGATTGTTACGGATGCACCCGGAAGTGCACTTCCTTCTACGCCGGTAATTTGGCCTTTTATATTACCACTTCCCTGCGCAAAGGCGCCGGAGGAAAATAAGATCAATGCTGAGAAAGACATAATTGTCATCACCAGTCGTTTAGCGGATTGTTTCATATTGCAGTTTTTTTTCGTAAAAAAATAATGTAACGTGTTTGCAAATCGTTGTGTAATGGTTGTCATTTAAAAGTTATTTGTATTTATAATTAGCGTAGTCAACTAAAAACCTGAGACCGAAAGAAGTGCCGATATCGCGGTTGGTCAGCCACACTTTATCTTTTTTAAACCGGGTCCTTGTTTCCAACACAGCACCGCGAAGATTGGGGTCGGGATGATCAAAAGCATAGCGGTTTCGGATGATCCACTTTGCTGATTTTTCAATGGAAGAATCAAATTCGTGATAGCCTTCTTTTGAAAGCTCTATCCACACAATTCCCGCAAACGCAACCGCAGAGCCGGTTGACGAGCCGCGGTCAGGAGCACGGCCATTAGTGTAGTTATCATAAAAAATAGTTCCGTTATCAAATTGCGCTTTCTTAAAAGCCCGGGCAGTTTTAGCTGCACTCTCCAAATATTTTTTTTCACCTGTAAGTTTAAATGCTTCAATTAATGACTCAGCATACCACAAAGAAAACCGGGGGTGAAAGGAATGAACTGCCGCAAAATTTGGCATAAATTCCATCCAGACACCCTCCGGCCCTTGTTTTTCAATTAAACTGTTACATAAGTTTATGAATGCTTTTTTAAATTTTTCTTCGTGCGAAAATTCATACGCATCTTTAAAAAGATACCCTTCTGTATTGGGCCTCGATACATCAAATAATTTTTGATTTTTTTTACCCTTCCAGAATGGACTATATTCCTTTAATACTTCACCGGTTTTGGCATCAATATTATCATAGCAAACACCCTTCTCCGGGTAATACATATTCTTCAACATCCAGGAAGCCGCAGATGTAGCTACTTCCGCATATTTGGGATCTTTGGTTACTCTTGACAATTCATAAATACCGGGCGTGCCATCTGATACCGTAGCGAAAACAAGAAAATCATCGCCCAATACATCGCCATGAATTGCATCCAACATTCCTTTAAGTGCAGGCGGGCCACTGTCTTTAAACTCAAGGCTGATCCACCAGTCTCCTCCCCTTTTTGCTGCATCCAGGTAAGCGTCATTACCGGTTTCTTTATAAGCGGCGAGCAATGCATTAATGGCCTGACCTGTATGCCACGGTACTTCATAAGGATACCATTTACCTTCCATTACATTATAATCACATCTCGATTTTCCATCCTTATCCAATATTACATCAGCTATATAGTGAGCCGTTTCATTGATGGCTTTTTCAACATCTTCTTTTTTCACCTGGCTATATCCCGCCAATGAATGAAATACAAAAAGTAACGCCATTATATAATACGTCCATCTTTTATTCAGCATCATACGATTTAGTTTTCGGGTTTAGTTGGTACTTATGTTTATGGTTAGTGATCTGCAAATCATCCTGTAGATGAAAAGTAAACGTGCAGTCATCAGCCTTGTCCTTTTTTATTTTTAAAAGAATATTATTTATTCCTTTTTTAAAAGAAAGATTTACTTCAATAGTAGTATTTGCATCGGCGGTTTTTGTATTGCCAGATACTTTTTCACCGTTGCAAAATATTTCCATTGTTTCGTTGCTACTTGCAAAAGCTTTTGCAGTAAGCGTTGTATCAGATTTAATATAACAATAGGCATATACAAATGCTGGAGAAGGCTCAGGATAATATTCATGCAGATCAATTATACCTCCATCTTCCGAGGCAAATTTTCTCCAGCGATATAATTTTCCATCATACTTTGTAAAGTCGCCGGGAGATGGAGGCTTATTATATTCTTTAGTATCTGAATATAAAAAAGAAGGAAAGGTTTTTTTATCGCTAACCGGGAAAGGGCCAGTCAGCATCCAGTTTTGAAAATAAAAACCCGAGCTTTCCCGAATCCCTAATCCTATAGAAGAAGCAGTGGTAATGGATTTTTTATCATGCAAATTATCCTCCGCTTCTTTAAGATTTTTTTGAAGTTCGTTTAGACCTGATATTTTTTTATCAAAGGGTTCGAGCACTACATCCAGCCAGTATTGTTGGTTTTCATTGAGCCATGCTTGTTTAAATTCTGCCCTTAATGATTCGTATCTTTTTGTCAAATCAGCAATTATTTTTTCATCATTTTTAAGAAGAGTGATTGATTCGGAAGACGAACGATTTGATGAATAAATTTTTTTATAATCATCAGCAATCGCAACAATCTTCAATCTCGATTCAATCATTATGCGATATTGCTTAATAGCAAAGGAGAGCGTGTGAATGTCCGAAGCATTCATTGACGGTTTTGCAGCAGCAATATATTTTTCCGCTTCAGCAATGATCTTTAAAGCATCATTTGCGGATACATTATTTATAATTAATTCTTTTCCTTTAGCAGGCAGCAGTTTTTGTTGCCAAAGCCTGAAATTGAGATCGTAGGTGATAGGGACATCTCTCAATTTCATTAGCGCAAAAAGTGCGTTTACGTAGTTACCGTTATGTGTGCCATAAGAATTTACTTCATAACGTTTATCGAAAGAAGCATGCGCAGTTGAATCGGTATTCCAACTACTTTCTGCGGTAACATATACGCCATACCAATCGCCGGAAAAAAGATAGGCGCCGCCATCATCCCATATCATCGTGATAACGCCTTCTGCATTTTCTTTTGCGCCGGCTTGTGTAAATCCCCTGATATTATTCTTCGCCATCACCATGTCCGGAAACATTCTATATGTATTTAGAATACCGGGACAAACCATATAATGAAGATGGCGACTGGCAAACGGTTGCATCCATTTCTCATAAGAAGACTGATCGCCATATTCCCACGTGAGATAAATAATATCTTTTGGCAGCATATCCAACACCTCTTCATGATCTATTGGAAAGTCGCCGGTCATCATCATTGTTTTTCCATGATGTTTTATTACATCATGCAAAAATTTCAGGTGATTAGCATAGACTGTCGCAACACCGAGGCTATCAACCAAAGCTTTTGTAGTACCCTGTCCAAGATCAAAAGTTTCATCACAATCAACATTAAAATACGGAGCATTAAAAGCATCGCACATTTCACCAATTACATCTTCAAGAAATTTGTTTGCTTTGGGATTGGTTGGCGAAATCAGCGTTGAAGTGGCACCCAAAGAAGCATATTGAGGAACAGATAATATATTCGCAAAATGGCCAAAAGACTGGAAGCTTCCAACCAACTGCATATAAAATTTAGCGGCATACGCAGAGAGTTCTTTTACCTCTGGGATAGTTAGTTTTCCATTTGCAGGCGCAAAGTCAGGATGCGAAAGTGGCTGAATAACATGCTCGATATAAAAAGAGAGAAAATTGATTTTAATCTCTGCCATTCTCTCGATTTGCTTTTTTATATAATCAACCGTGGAGATAGGGCCGCGGCTTATATCATCATAAATTTGCCGATGTTCAAATGCAGGCCAATCGGCGATTGTAATTGCTTTGTTCCAACCGGCATGCACTAATTGCTTTAATGTTTGAATACCATAGAAGAGGCCAATCTCTGTTGTCGCAGCAATAATTTTTTGCTGGCCATTCAGCAATAAAATATATCCCTGGTCACTAATTTTATTGATCCATTGAGATGCTTTTTCAGCAACGAGTTTATCAAACTCTTTATCTTTTCCCAATATACCAACCTGGAAACTGCTCGTGACTTTGTTAGCATTTTTTAAAGTATTGAAATTGATTTCTGCTACTTTTTTCCAATGAAATAATAACCTCGCTTTAGCGTCAGTTTGCAATCCTTTCCATTCCGGCATTTGCTGTATTGAAAAGGATAATTGCTCTCTCTCTTCGTGAAAATATTGTGGCAAAGGCAGTACAGGAATTGTCGCATCAGTATTTACAGCCTTGCTTATCCAGCCTTTGTCCCCATAACTTGTATTATTTTTTTCTGCTGATGATACCATTACTATACACAAACATACAAGCAACATGAAGAAGCTTTTACTGCAATATGATATGTGTGTTGCAAAATTCATTTATCGTAAGCCTTAGTGTAATTTCGTTAGCAATCTAATTTTTTAAAATGATCGGGTACGTACCCCAAACATGAATAAAAAAATTTTTTCTTGCCAGACAATAACCAGTTTAAATTTTCCAGGTGTGAAAATAATTTATTTTCCGTGTACGTACACACAATTTAGCAGAAAACTTTTTAACGGTCAAAAAAACTCAATTATTTTTCGCTTTCAAATCTCTTACATCCCGCTCCCCTGAATGATCAAAGCCTTGCTCACGCTCGTAAGCTATCATCGCTGCAGGCCGGTAATTAGTGATGAATGCACGCCTTCCTCCTTCTGTAATATTGCCACGGCTGTAATGCAATGTTCCGCCGTGATGCCAGATGCATGATCCTGCTTTAATTTCAATAGCGGTGCCTTCTTCCTCAGAAGCATCACATTCGAGAGCGCCACCACCCTTGCCTGCAGGCCTGTGTTTTCGCACCGGTAATTTATGAGAACCTTCCACATACCACATGCAGCCATTATCTTTTGTTGCATCATCCAATGCCACCCAGCAGCTCGCACTTCTTGTGTCAGGCATCGTGATCCAGTAGGCCCTGTCCTGGTGCCATGGCGTAGCTGTTGCAGATTTTGGCGCTTTGCTGATAAGCATATCAAAGTCCAAAGCCATATCATCGCCAAGCAATTGTTTTGCTATAGATGATGCCTTTTTATGTAAAGGCCGCTCAAGAATTTCCGGGAGCAACCTGCTTACCAGCATTATTTGCGTAATGCGTTCCTTACCTGTTTTTATTTCATCTTCTACATGGCCACCTAAGTCAGAACGATACTTTGTTGAATCAATTTCATTTGTAAGAAATTTTTCATAAATATTCCTATAATATTCTATTTCGTCTTGAGTCAAAATATTGTCTATAACCAGGTAACCTTTTTCTTCGAAGAAAAAAAGCTGCGACGGATTTACTGTTATCATATATTTTTATTTATTTAAAATTTTTCCTTTTGAATTATAGTCATAAACAGCCTCATTATTCCAGGTAGTTATTTCTTTTTGATCAATGGCAAGTTTTATTTCAAGCCTGTGTTTACCTGGGTGAGCCATCCAGCGAAAACTGACCTTTTTCGGTTCAGGAACTAAATCATTTGGAGCATCGAGTTCCCGAATATGAGCTTCGCCTATTTTTTTATCATCAACAAAAAATTCAACTAATATATTTTTTGCTGTCGTATTACCAATATTGTGAATGGTGCAATTCACCTTCAATGAATCCCCATGTGCAGGCTTTGTTTCAGATAAAGAAATATCATTTGTTGCAATAGCAACATCAGGCATATTCATAGGTAATTGACCAAAGGCTTTTATTTGCCTGATGGATACAACTATAATTTTTTTTGAATTAATGTTGAGATCAATTGTATTTACCCTTTCATGCAATTCAACTTTTTTATCTGAAAGAAGTTCATCAATAATGCCGTCATCATTGGTATCAACGCCTTCTGCTACTGAATAAAGGCCCGGCTCTAATCGCCAGGTCAACATTTGCACCGTCTTTTCTTTTCCGAAATTATACAAAGAAATACCTGCAGATTTTTTATCGCCGCTATGTACAAAAACAGAAACATCCGGGCCGGTGTTTTTCCATGTTGCTACCAATGAGGGATATTCGTAACCGGCACCAAAATGGCCCGTGTACATGTCAGTTAGTAAATTGCTTCCAGGCATGTAAACCCTGTCAGTGAATTTTACTTCGCTTGTAAGCATCGGAAAATTATAGCGAAGACTGCTCAATATTTCTTCAAAGCCATTTTCAATTTTCTTACGATCATGTGTTATTAAATATTCATTGTAAGGCTCTGCATATTTTGCTATTAATTGGTCATACTTATTGCTGCCGGTAATTTTTGCCACCATTGAAAATGCTTTACCCATCGGGTTATCATTTACTTCATGATCAATGCCGCCTCCAATCAGTAAATATTTCGCCCAATCTAATGAACCCGGTTTTGCATTTTTAATCTGATCTTTTTCTTTTTCAGCTTCAGTCATTAAGGCCGCATAAGTATTTATCGTCTTCAAAAAATTATTGTTTTTAGTGATGTCATACATGCCCAATAAATGATATTGCAATTCACACACATGCCCAATGTGATCCCACAGATAATAATCGTAGCTAAGATGCGCATCCCACCATTCATTGGAATTACCACCGATGCGGTCACCATTAAACGCAACTGCAGATGGAATAAGGCCCGCGGGTTTGCCATTCCCTTGTCTTTGTGCATCAGCTACCCATGCGTTACTGTAAGCAGAAAATAATTTTATGATAGTAGGATTTTTATCATACCACGCTGCCCATAAACCGGGAAGGATGGCTCTTGCATTCAATGCCACATCTATTCCATGTGCAGAGTCTGTCAAAGCTTCCGTGGCGGAGAGATAATAAGATTTAAAATGAAGATGCCCGAGTGATGTAACACCCGTCCACACATCCCGGAAGTTTTGCATACTGATCAAACATCTCTCTACATATTCGGGATCACCATAGTCCATCAGGAACAATGCAGGATGCGTATCGCGGAAGAGTTCCGCCGAATGCTCCACATCGTCTATGCGCTTTGCAAAACCTCTTTGCAACGCATCGCTGTTCCAGATTCCGTCTGCCAGTTTTTTATATCCGGCCTTCGCAGTACTGTCGTCAGCGCCAAGAATAGCAGCCAGCCATGGCCTTAATAATTCCACATCATCACCATACTTCCCACCCATTTCTCCATTGGCAATTTGTTTTTTATTTACCCACCAGTCAATCACTTTAAGCATGCGTTGCATGGCTTCTCTTTCATAAAGAGCCCACCGAGGTGCATCTGAAGAAGCAGTATCAAAACCGGGCTGATCAAACAGCTTTTCACCGGTGTACATTTTTAATAATGAATCACCGGGATATTTATTTTTCAGCGATGAAAAATATTTTTTGTAAATATCACTGTGATAAAGCAATTCATCTTCTTCATTCAACCAGTAATAAACTTTCGCCAACAGGTACAATGATTTATCATACAATGGGTCATTAGTATCAGGAATAATTTGTTCCAAAAGATCAGCAGCAGCATACATTCTATAGATCAAGCTCATGCCTGTTTTCTTTACTGCCCACGACCAGCCTCCGCCATCATAATAATTACAGGCAAGCAAATATTTATTCGTGTTTGACAGTTGGTTTGCGATTTCAATGTTGCCAGTATCTTTTGCAAGTTGTTGTTGTAATGAAAAAGCAAATTGGCTGATAGAAGCAGTATCCTCTTCAAGTGAAGTTGTAAATTTTATTTCTTTCGTATCAGTAACCGGTCTAAGTGCTATGCTGTATAATCCTGCACCGGCGGACGTTAAAGCCGTGATCTTTATGTCTACCCTCTTTTCATTTACATGAATTTTTTTACAAAGTGTTTTATAAGAAAGCCTGTACCACGGTGTGAAGATTGTATCCGGTATTGCTTCCCCATTGATGGTAACAATCATTTTTGCCGAGTCACTTCCGGATGTGCCCAAAGTAATGGACGCAAAATAATCTCCGTCAGGTACATCGGCACGAAATACTATGGTGTCATTTGAAAATACTCCTTCATGCAAAAAAGTTTGCGGTAGTTTTATATTTATCGAATCAAAATATTTTGATGGAGGATGAATCCAGCCGAATCCTTTTTCTGTTGTGTAATTATTTTTTAAGGATACTCTTGTAAAGGGCTTTTCTACTAATGCTGTATCACTTCCCATATCAAAGAAGAAATTACGGGAAGCCTGCTTACTGCCGCAGGCGGTTAAGCAACATGCAATTATTATATAACTTAATAATCTTGTTTTCAAAATTGTTGAATTAAAAGCTCCTGCATTATTTAATTATTTAAGTTTTGAAATTTCGACACCCGCAGTTATAACAGCACCCAATCCACGCGGATCATTATCAATTGTTTTCCTGTTCATATAAAATTGATCATCCGCACCAATCTCTGTGCCCCTGCAAATGCCATGTACAATTCCATCTGCTGTTATATGATCAGCAACAGCATTCCATCCTTTCAATGCATACTCTTTATATTTTTTACTCAGCCATCCATTTCTTACTCCTCTTGCGATTGCCAGTGTAAACATAGCCGTACAGGATGTTTCTTCGTAAGATTCTGTGTTGTCCAAAACCTGGTGCCACATTCCATCAGCTGCCTGGTATCGAAGAAGATTTTCCATGTGTTGCCGGAAATTGTTTTCTATTTTTTTATATAAAGGATGTTGCTTTGGCAATGCACTCAATAATTCTGCTGTGGCCCATGCGATCCAGCCATTGGCCCTTCCCCAACAAACAGGAGATTGCTTACCAGTTTTACTAAACCAGCCGTGCCTGTACAATCCTGCTTTTTTATCAAATAAATATTTCTGAAAATTGATTGCCTGCTTTGCCGCATCATCATAATATTTTTTACCGCCTGTAATTTCTGCAGCCTGTAATAACAATGGTACGCTCATAAAAAGATCATCTGCCCACACGGTATATTCAACAGGCTCGGGGCGACAGAAGGTACTATCGGGCAAGCGTACCTGCCTATTTGAAACATAATCGATTACGGGATCAATAATTTTTTTAAGAAGGTTGTCATGTTGTTTTATAAATAAAGCAGTGAATGGTAACGCAGGCGCCCCTGCATCGTCCAGCATGGTTAAGCGAAAAATGCGGTGATAACTTCCGCGAAAGGCAAACAACGAATCATATTGCCAGCGAAAGTATTCGAGATGTTGAAGTATAAAATCAGTGTATTTTTTTCCAAACAAATTATATTGAGCCATGTTGGCCGCATCACCCAAATTCATAATGCTCCAGACCATGGCACCATGCGAATATTGCCAGTCTGTATAAGGATCTCTTTGGTAAGCAGCATTCCTGTCTATTAAGAGTTCAGGTAAAAAAATTTGTGGAGCAGATTGCCAGTTAATAAATTTTTTGTTTCCCTCTTCGTAATAAGTTTGCAAATCATCTCTGGGAGATATTAAATCCCCTGCATTTAAAAACGGTCCGGCATATAACCATGCTGAATTTTGATTACTTTTTTCAAACTGAATGGAGTGATCTAAATCACCAGTGCCGGTTACAGGCCGAAAAAAGACAACAGGTGAAGATTGATTTGCTTCATATTTAATTAAAAAATCATTCTCGCCTTTCTTAATTTTTGCAGAAAAATTTTTATTGAAATGAAACCTGTCATAGGATATTTCTTTTGGATTTTTAGCCTGTTGCGCTTCCTGCTGAAAGATTAATTTTTTATTCAGCCAAATTTGTATTCTTCCAGGTGAGGTTATACCAAAAAAAACGGTTGTATCCGTTTTTACTATAGCAGAACGGGTCGCATAAACTGTTTGGCCTTCATTCAACTTCATAAACCTGAAGTCTATTATCTGAACACTCAACTGTTCTGTTTGCGGAACTAATTTAAATTCAAAACGTGTATCAGCAATTATTTTATCAGCAACTTTTTCAACCACCTGCAAAGGCGATTTATTTTGGCAGTATGTTGTAGAAACAAATAGCATCAAACATCCATGAAGGAAAAATGTAACAGCTATTTTTTTCATACCGATAAAATTTATTTACTTAACTGTTATAGTCTTTTCCGAAAATTTATCTTTCAGCAAAAATTGCTGCACAGGATAATACCGTAGCCTGTTGTTTATGACACCATCACTGCTCCTGCTGATATACACCGCAGCTTTTGTTTCGTTAGCAGATTGAATATCCAGGCCTGTTAACGAAAAATGATTAGTTTTATCTACCATAATTCCCGGCCTTACTTCTTTATTTTTTGAACGGATAGTGATGTTAGATAACTTTATATCTTTTGCGTAGCGAATAAAAAATCCATAAGAAGGAAGCTTGCCAAACATCGTGGCCTCGGGATATTCATTCTCTTTTTCTTCAACAGGTTTTGATAAATCAACCGGCGCATCACTGCCAACTGTTTCAATGCTAATATTACTCAATGAAATATTTTCAATCGGCGCTTTCTCAATTCCTGTAAACGAACAACCCGTTTCATCAGCGCCTGTTGCAACAATGTTGGAGATGTCGATGTTCTTTATTTTGCCGGGCAAAGGTGTTGCCGCTTCATTCATATATTTTCTTGCTCTATTGCCCAAACGTAGAAATAACGGGACCTGCGGGCCTTCAATTACAATGTTATCTATGGTAACATTTTCCATGATGCCACCATCAACCAACTCTAATGAAATACCACTATTACCGGCAGGTTTGCCATAAATTGTAGTGAGCTGTGCAGAAGGTTTTATTACACAATTAGACACGGCAACATTTCTGAAACCACCTGTGGATTCTGTTCCAAATTTTAAAGCATTGCAATGGCTGCTCAACACACAATTCGTAATCGTAATATTTTCAGAAAGCAAAGGCGATGTGCTTTTTATGGTAATGCCATCATCATCAGAATCGCCAATCACATTGGATATCGTAACATATCTGCAGCCATCTATATCCAACATGTCATTATTTTTATTGGAATGATTCCATATTTTAATGCCATCAATATTTACATATTCACAACCAAGATAATGCTGCATCCAAAAAGCAGAATTTCTTAATTGTACTCCTTTTACAGAAACATTTTTGCAACGAACAAACCACAAGAGATAGGGACGGTTTTCATAACGATCTGGTTTTTTTATAGTTGTTACAATAAATTTTGCGCCTTGCCCATCAATGGTTCCGCTTCCTTCAATTGCCACATCTTCCTGCTCTTTGCAAAAAATAAGGCTTTGCTTCGCCCAGTCTTCTCCATAAAAATGAATGCCTGCATTTTGATAGGGATATTTTCTAAAATCAGCTATGCCAAGAATAATTGCACCGCCGGAAATATCAAGCGTGACATGACTTTTTAAAACTAATGTAGCAGTTAAAAAAGTGCCTCTAGGGAAATAAACTTTACCGCCGGTTTTAGTACAACTATCAATAGCGTTTTGTATAAAAATGGTATTATCTGTAATGCTGTCGCCTATTGCACCAAAACGGGTAACATCATATACCTGCGCATTTGTTGATGAAAAAGTTATTATTAGTAAACAACAGGCAAGTTGCAAAGGCCTTCTCAAAAAATAACTTTGCTTCATTTCATTTAGTTTAATGAATAGGTTACCAATTTCTCATTAAGCCAGTTAGCAGAGCGGATATAGGCTTCCCGTATGTCAGCAATGTTTGTTTCAGCACCACCAACATCTATCGCAAAATTTCCTTTAAAATCTATATCCCGAAGCGTGGCAAAAAAACTATCCCAATCAATCTTCCCATCACCTGGAACAAGATGCTCTACTCGATTACTATTGTTATCTGAAATATGTATGTAGTTTATTTTTTTTGCAAGACGTAAAACGCTTAGCGACAAATTATCCTTATAATAAAATTGGTTGGCGGTATCAAGATTGAATAAAAGATTATCGCTTTTTACAGATGATGAAAAATTTAAAAATGATTCCGTTCCTGTAATAAGGCTTCCTTCGCACGGATGAAGATGATACAGTAAATTATAATTCGCAGCGATGGCACAAGCTTTTTGAAATGTGCCAGTAAGCTCTTGCCAGTACCTGTTCCAGTCAAAGCTTTCGGGCAAGCCAATTCGTGAAAGCGTTTCTTTGGAATAGTGTCTTTGTATGGGAGCATCTTCAGGATATTCCATAGGAAGCAAAGGGCCGTTATCCAACACAGCTTTTGCGCCAAGTCCTTTTGCGATTATACATCCTTTTTCAAAGAGTTCAAGGCTTTTTGTTTGTTGGGAAACATCAATAGAGCCCAACTGCGGAAGCACTATGCAAAAAACAGGAATCGAACAATTAGCCGATTCAAGCTTATCTGCTATTAATTGATAATGCTCAAACATATAGTCAACATTTGCTTCCCCAATCGCCTCAAGCTCTATAGAAGTAAAGCCCATGCTTTTCATTTCATCAATATATCCAACAGTGTTTTTTATATCAGGCGGATAACCATATTTGGTGATAGGATATAAATAGGCGCAGGTTATTTTATCTGAATATTGTTGTGTATTCATATCAAAATTTTCAGCAAATCGAAAGAAAGTTACAATTTCCGTTTACGTACACGAAAATATAGATAAAAATCTTTTTGGTGGGAATTTTATTCTCCAGCTATTTTAAAATCGTTAATCTGTAAGTAACTGAATTGGTAAAGTTGTTAGCCTTCGGATGCATCTCCAATTCAAGTGGATAGGCTTTCAGTGCGGGATAGGGAGCCCAGAATTTATCTTCATTCCTTCCGGCAATTAAATTAGCATCCCCTGATATGACACTGAATAAAAGTTTTGTTTTTCCATTTTCTATTATAAAATTTTTATCATCCTTTTTTTCAAACTTCATTTCTTTAAAATTGATAAAAGGTTCAACGATTTTTACAACAGGCCATGCATCGTGATAAGTAATGCGAATTGTTTTTTGGAAAAAACTATCAGCGAATAAATAATTTATTTTATACCCAACTCCACCGGTCAGCCAGTTTTTATCTTTCAACTCACCGGTTGCGGAAATTAAAAATTGATCACCTTCACTTTTTTCAATCATCAAATGGCTGTCGTATTCATACAGATTGGTAAAATATCCAACCGAATCGGTGTATTCAATACGAGGCGTTAATGGCACCACTCCCGGCGCTTCGGGAAAGCTCATCGGTTCTGGCCGTGTATAAACGGTTGGGCTGGATGCCTGCAAAAATCCCTGGCCTTTCAGCCATACATGGCTTGCAGCGCCACCTGTGGGCCGGTACATATATTTTCCATTTGAGCCTGCTGCATAATCTTTATAACGGTAACCCGTAATCGTAGCCATAAAATTTTTCGTGCGCACTTCAATTACATCCAAGGTAGGAAACAATTTAATCCACCCTGTTTTATCTGATGGCAGCGGTGCTGTAGAGCGAACTTCTTTATTTTCCAATTCATAAGCCAGCGCAATACTTTTTGCTTTGGCAAAAGTTGGATAAATGCATGGAGGCGTATTAAATAATTCGCCATGCTGCAATCCATATCCAATCAAATCGCCTTGTTTATTTTTTCTTAAGAAATGCAGGTTGCGGATTGCGGCAGTTACATAACGTGGATCTTCATCAGCATACAAGCTGAACAAAGCCTGGCATCCATCGGAAGTAGCGCTTCCATAGCCTGTCCATTTATTCGAACGTATGCCCCACGATCCATCCATTGATCCATCAGGATAAATAAAATACAAATGATTTTTCAGCGCTTTTTTTACGGCATTATTTACAAGCGTATCACTGGTAATTTTTGCATACAAGCCAAGTCCCCACAGAGACATTTCCATATCATAACCCAAGTCAACACCCATTTTATTGCCATGGCTTTTTCCCCCTTCTCCATTTAAAAATCCATCATCATCCATTTTGGAAATTGTTCTGTGTGCCAATTGTTTTGCCTTTTGCAAATACGATTCATTGTGAAAAATTGTGCCTGCTTTGGCAAGCGTTGCAGTGGTTGTAGCGACATAATTAATACTTGCAAATTCAGGCCGCATAACGGAATCAAGATAATTTGCAGCTCTTTTCATAGCAGCAGTCCAGTTCTTTTTTTCCTCACTAGTAAGCTCATCAGAAATCCTTTCATAAGAAAGCAGTAACATCAGCAACTGGTCTGTGGTAGTGCCTGTCCATTCTTCCGGGGTTTCTTTCCAGCTACCATTAGGTTGTTGTTGTTTTGTTAGCCAGGCTACATCATTTTTTGCAGCGGCAAAATATTTTTTATCCTTTGTAATTAAGTACATCACGGTAAAAGGAAAAACAGCTTCTGCGGCACGTGTGTGCCATACGTGGCAATGCTCACACCAGATACCACCAAAATTTGGATTAGTATTATTCGTCATTTGCCTTTTCAATAATGCATCCGCTAATTTCTGAAGTGTACTAGCATATTCTTTTTTAGGATAAATATTTTGTGCCCAACTAATATTATTCAGCAATAGAAAAAAAATAAAGAAGAGGGTGGTTTTATAAATTTTCAAATCGTGATTGTAGTTTTATAATGGAGTTAAAAAATCAAAAAAACTTTGCACATTAAAATATGCAAAATCAATTTTATAAAAAGTATAAGAGTCAGTTGCGGTAAAACTGGTAATTCTCTTTCGTGATAATATCAATCGGCATAAAATATCTTTTTTCCATTGGTTTGGAAAAGACGAGATGTTGAAAAAGCGCCATAATACCACGATAGCCTTGCTCCTGCGGCTTTTCGCAAATAAGAAAATCTATAAAGCCATTTTTCAGGTAATTCACATTTTCATTTATAAAATCATAGCCTAATAAAATAACATCCTTCAAGCCTGCACTCTCCAAATACTTTGCGACTACGGATACCCGTGAGTTCGTAACTAAAATTGCCCCGATATTATTTTGCTTTTTCATCAGCCCGCTTAGTTTTTTTGAAACAGATGAATAACTTGTTTGGGTTGTATTAAAAGACAGCACTTCGTTGGAGAGATTATTATTTTTAAAATAACTCATGAAGCCTTCTTCTTTTCTAAGAATTGCATAGTTGTTATCTATCTCCGCAGCAATATTTGCAACAAGCACTTTTCGGCCTTCTTCAATACAGTAATGAACCAATTGCGCCGCGATGTAGCCGCTGCTGAATATTTCTGCACCGATGTAGCAAAGCGTTTCTCTCTCAGGAATATCAGAGTTGATCAGCACATAAGGCGTTCCTGTCTTTTCAATTGTCTCAATCAGTTGTGTGGATTCTTCAGGGAACGTCGGTGTAAAAAGGATACCATCTGCTTTATACTTAATAAGATTCTTTGCCTGGATGGCAAATGATTTTTGATCGTTCTGATCAAAAAAGAAGTGCTCGATATGAATGCCGTATTGTTTTATTTCGCCTTGCGCCTGTTTTATTCCATCCAATGGTGCCTGCCAAAATTCCGTTTCTTCTGAAATAGCCGGTAGAAGAACGGCAAGACGAATAGTACCGCGGGAAGTGAGCGCCAGCCTTCGTGCCAGTATATTTGGGCGGTAATCTAATTTTTCAATTATAGATTGAATCTTGGTTTGTGTTTTTTCTGAAACGCCGCCCCTTTTGTGAATTACCCTGTCAACTGTAGCGATGGAAACGTTAGCCAGCCTTGCGATCTCTTTAACACCGGCAGAAACATTTTTCTTTTTGTTAGTCATTGTGGCATTAAAGATATGAGAAACAAATTTATTGAATAATTAAATTCATAGCCAGGTAAACAAATCTGCTTCGTTCCTTCTATTTCAACTCATCTAAAATTGGTGTTTTTATTGCGCTTATCTCTGTATGATGAACGGCATTTACTTCTTCAAATATGGTTATCGTATTCTTACCTTTTTTTAACCAACAGCCGGGTACATATAATGTTTGTTGCGGGCCTGCATTCCAGTACCTGCCAAGGTTGCGCCCATTTATAAATACGATCCCTTTACCCCATTTACGCATATCTAAATAGGAATCGCCAGTTTCAGTAAGGTTAAAAGTTCCACTATAAATAACAGGATGATCTTGATGATAAACATTGCCGAATAATTTTATAACCGGCTCTTCATCCATGGGCAATCTATACATTTTCCATTCGCCTCTCATTTCCTGCGAATCAATAGTTATGGGGCTGATGATACCTTTGAGGTTATGAATAATCTCCGCGCCATAATTTATCCTTCCCATATTTTCAACCAAAATATCGAGGTTGGCATTTGCCGGTATATTTATTTTACACGAATAATTTTTATAATAGCGATTTAGTTCAGCAATATTTTCTCCGTTTACATAAACGATAGCAAAGTCCCTGAGGCCCGCTATGGTTAACGTTCCCTGCATACTTTCCTTAAAATGTTTGCTGTAAATAACATAACCACTTCCCTGCCCAAGCGATTCGAAAGTTTGCGGTGTATCGCTTATTACGGGATTTATTTTTTCCCTGAAATCAAAAATATCTACAGCCTTATTTAGTTTAATTGAAGGGATGTTAATAACGGGAAAAGCAGCAGGTACTTCCGGAATTTTGTACGTAATATATTTCTTGAAAAGTTCACGAAGTGCATTGTATTTAGGCGTAGCCTGCCCTGCTTCATTTATCGGTGCATCGTAATCGTAACTGGTAATATCAGGCTGAATGTCGTGCTTGCCATCATAGTTTGCACCACTGGTAAAACCAAAATTTGTACCTCCATGTATCATGTAAAAATTAAATGATACACCGGCTTTCAAATACTTCTCCGTTTGCGTTACCACCGATTCTGTTGATACTTTTTGAAATGGCTCTGCCCAATGATCTAGCCAGCCGGGATAGAATTCTGCCACCATGTATGGCCCCAAATTATTATGATATTCATTCACTACTTTTTTTAGATTATCAATATCATCTTCACCGTTTGCCGTTGGTAAAGCGCCGGCAATAGTTCCGCCCTTAAAGAGAGAACTGCCGTCACTTGTAAATAAAGGCACATCAAAACCTGCATCAATCAATTGTTGCTTAATCGCAGCGCTGTATGACTTATGTTCCTGCAAGGAAATATCTTTTCGCTGCGCTACATAAGAGCCAAATTCATTTTCTGCCTGCACCATAATTACCGGGCCACCATGGGTAACCTGCAGATCTTTTACCTGCTCAGCAAGTTTATTAATATAGGTTCTGCAAGAGTCCAGGAAAGGTTTATTATTGGAGCGTATTACTAATGACTTTTCATTTTGTAACCACCACGGGTAGCCGCCAAATTCCCATTCGGCACAGGCATAAGGCCCGGGCCTGAGAATAACCATCAAACCTACGTCCTGTGCTGTTTTTATAAACTCCGCAATATTTTTATTGCCTGTTTTAAAATCCCATACACCCGGCGATGTTTCATGATAATTCCAGAATACATACGTGGCAACAGTGTTTAATCCCATCGCCTTAATCATCTGCAGGCGCTGCCGCCAATACTCTTTTGGCACTCGTGCAAAATGCATTTCACCGGAATGAATTTGTATTGGTTTACCATCATAAACAAATGAGCCATCTTTTATTTCAAAAGAATGTTTTTGCTGGCTAAAAGATGCAGTGATAAAAGCGAATAATAAAAAATGCAATAAGAATATCTTTCTCATAATAATGTTGTCGGTAATAAAAATTAAAATACGTGATCTCTATAAACTCTAACCAATTCTATGTTCTAAATAAATAGCAAAGCCTATTTGGTTAATTCGACAGCCTTTGCCACCGGATGCTCCGCAGTGAATTGCAAACCCAAAAGCGAAGCAATTGTTTGCGCAAATTGTTTTTGATATAAGTGCTCCTTAGCTTTTACTTCACCAATTGCAGGAATGCCAGGGCCCATCACGGCAAACCATATTTCATGTGCATCCGCTATATCGCTGCCGTGGCTTGTCCATTGATTTGTAATTTCATCTCCACGGCCATGATCAACTGTTACGAATAAAGCAGTTTTATTTTTGTATTGCGGATCGTGCTGAATGAAGTCCCATACATCTGCCAGCCATTTATCGAATTGATGCGCCGCTTCGAGGTAGCTTTTGTATTTGCCTGCATGTGCCCACTCATCTGTTTCTCCATAAGAAATATATAAGGCTTTCGGCTTCTTTGTATGCAGGTATTCCATCGCACCGTAATGCGTAAATACGTCCAGACACTCGCCTTCATTGAAAGGCTTATAAGAATCTTTCAGCATTGAATTCATTAGCTTTTGTTTCTCATTAGGGTTTTCTCCGCCATAAGAATCAAATGCAGCTACAACTGGGAAGCCGCACCGGGGCTCATTCAATATCCTGTTGAATGCTTCCCATGCGCCAAATGCGGCCACTTTATTTTTAAACTTTGGTTGCTTGTTTATGAATTCAAGCACATTGGTATTGGGGTTATTTTTATATCCATTGGAATTAACTAAGGTATCCACATACCCGCAAAAAATTTCGCTGTAACCGGGATATGAAAACCAATATGGATTTGCATTATCTACTTTATTTCCAAAGTTACGATTGCCATAAAGCTGGCCTTGTGATGCAACGGTTGTCCACAGAAAGGGCAGCAATTTTGTTCTTCTTTCATCTTTATTGTCTGCCCAGTATTTTTTAAAAATATAGGCGCTATCGCCTTCATTAAATTTTCCATTGTTGGCTATTGCACTGTCCATTCCACCATACACTTCCTGCCAGCGAAAACCATCGGTTGTTACGATGATAATATTTTCAACTTTCTGTGCCCGGACAAATTGAATAGAAAAAAGAAACACGAGTACTACACAAGATTGAAGTTTTTTCATAGCTTAATTTCTTTATTTATTTTCCTCTTTAATAAGAATCCGTTAATGCAAATACAGGCTTCCTATACATCCACTGCCCGCCGGTGAAATCAGGGAACTCTACCGTTTCATTGCCAAGCTCTATAGATTGCTCGCTCAATGGTGAGATAGCGCTCCAGGCGGCGGCATCATAAACATCTAACGGTGTAGGTGTTTTACGCTTTATAGATTCAACAAAAGCATGGATCACAAAAAAGTCCATGCCGCCGTGGCCAGCGCCGGCAGTCTCTTTGCTCCATCTTGCCCAAAGCGGATGATCGTATTTATCAAGCCACTGCTGTGCATCATCCCACTGATCTTCTTTGGCTGATTTTTCCTGTATATAGATACTTTTGTTCACATCCATCCATAAGCCCTCCGTGCCCTGCACACGAAAACCTAAAGAGTAAGGCCTTGGCAAATCTGTATCGTGTTGTAATAAAATGGTTTCTCCATTTGCACAATTGATAGAAGTAGTAACCACGTCGCCCAATTTAAAATTCACCTTTGCATTCGGATGATCTTTGCCGCCCCACTTCTCAACATAATTGTGCAAGCCTCTTGCTTTGGAAGAAAAAGAACAGAGTGAAAGAAAGCGATTCCCCCTGTTGATGTTTATATAATTGCCAATGGGACCAACGCCGTGCGTCGGGTACAGGTCACCGTTACGATGCACCGAGTGTTCCGTTCTCCAACGCGCTTCCGAATAACCTTTCTCACCAAACTCAACTCCATGTGGATTTCCATGCTCACCATCATTAAACTTCACGCCCCGTAAATCGTGCTGGTAGCCGCCCTGCAGGTGAATAAGCTCACCAAATAATCCCTGGCGCACCATATTTAAAACAGCCATCACATCCCGCCTATAGCAAACATTTTCCAGCATCATTACATTGGCATTGTACTTCTCTGCGGCTTTCACCACATCCCAATGATCCTGCAAGGTGATGCCTAAAATAACTTCAGTCGCCACATACTTCAGGCCTGCATCCAAAGAACCTATCACCATCGGCTTGTGCCATTCCCATGGCGTTGCAATGATTACACCATCCAGGCCGCCTTTTATTTCAAGCATTTTTTTCCAGGCATACACATCACCGGTAAATACCTGCGGCATTTTCTTTCCGCTTTTTGTAATGATGCTTTTTGCATAATTCAGCGCACGTTCATCTACATCACAAATAGCAACGAGATCAACATCATCTCTGCGGAGCAGAAGTTCAACATGGCCTTGCCCGCGGGCACCTGTTCCAATAACAGCGAGCTTCACTTTTTCATCTGTTGAAGACGCAAACAGTTTTCCCTTCGGAGCAAACGCCATCGCCGCCGCAGCAAGGCTTCCAGACTTAATGAATTCTTTTCTGTTCATATTTGTTTTTTGATTGGGTTATATGAATTTATTTCACGATCAACAGCCACCCTTTTCCTTTTTCAACTGGTATGTTTTCATTTAAGTTGAATTGTTTTCCCTGTTGAAAGTTTTTTATTCCAGGAGCCACAATCGTTGCCTTAGCAGGATCAATACCTAACTGTTTCCAGTCAATTATTAATTGTATATCCACATCGCTATCCGCCCAACTTGCAATAGAAATTAATGCTTTTCCTTTCTTTTTATAAACAGTAGTCAGCACCTTTTCATTATTTGTTTTTACCGGGTTATTGTCTATCCAGTAACCAAGCATATCAGTTCCCTGCATTCCAAAATCATCCCATACTTTCCAGATTGGACGGGGATCTGCGTCATCACTCCACGGCATACGGTTCGTCATGCCATAGATCATTCCGCGCCAGGGATTACCGCCACCCTGCAGCATTTCACCCATAAGGCCAAAAGGAATTCCACTCACTTCTGTAAGAAAAAAATCAGGATCATTTTTTTCATAATCAAAATATTCACCAAACCATAAACGATTGAGGTATGGGAAATGCTCCATGTACAAATTTGCGCTATTGTTGAAGCCATCATTTTTATTGTATTGATTGGCCGAATGCAAATCAATGATTCCCGGATGTCCATCTTTCGTAAGCACTCTTTTTATGCGCTTCATGGTTGTCCTGTCAAAGGCAACATCATCAAGATAAATGCCATCAATTCCCACGTTTTGCGTGAGCCAGTTCATGCCTTCCACATAGTAATTGTGCCAACGATTCAATCCGCTATTAATAATTGCCGCGTCTTTTAGTTCAGGCACGAACCACGCTGCGATGTAATCACTGTCAAGGTGTTCCTGCAACCAACTGAAGCCGCCACCTTTTCCCGGTGAATAAATTTCATGCCCCAAACTTCTTAATGTGAATGTTTCATAAGCGTGATTCGAAAGCTCGCGGATGGTGTTATAAATTTTTACTTTCAATCCTGCGGCGTGTGCTGAATCAATATAAGCTTTCATTTTTTTCCACGCGACGAAAGGATAATTGATGTAAGGATTGATTGCTGTCGCATGATGAATATTTATAACGGAAGCACCTGTAGCTTTGATGGTATCAATCGGTTTGTAAGCATGATAAAACCTTGTAGCCCATTGAAAATCTGTATTGATGGTATGAAAAGGAGTAATGAGTAAATTGAAATTATAATACAATACATCACCCTTTTTCATGTGTCGCTCGCCGCTATAATTATTGGCAAGAATAGATTTGCCTTTTTCTGCAATTGTTATTCCTCCCTTATCACCGTTGCCCCATGAAGACGGCAGCAACAAAGGCTTCTGCAAATAAAAATTGGTATTCAATGGCCGTACATATCTTTCATCGCGAAGCGAATATTGAAGGCCTGCGTTTACATTTCCTATCCATGCGCCATCCTGGTTCTTATGTGCTACATCCCATTTCCATTCAAATTTTTCCGGGCGGTAGCTACCTTTTTGACCAAGGCCCATCATATATTTTGTGATATCTTTTTTAAAAGGAATGTGCATGGTGATCTCT
>JBDTSD010000049.1:0-26761 GCA_039931355.1 Ginsengibacter sp. | reverse complement strand
ACAGGGCAAAAATAAGCGCTGATGCTATTCATGGTAATAAGACACAGTCCGCACGCCAGAAAGCATTAACCAATTTTAAAGAAGGAAAAATCAGGGTATTAGTCGCCACCGATATTGCCGCAAGAGGTATTGATGTTGATGACCTTACTCACGTAATAAATTTTGAGTTACCCAATATTCCTGAAACTTATGTTCACCGGATCGGGCGTACAGGCCGTGCCGGTGCATCAGGTACTGCATTATCGTTTTGCGATATGGAGGAAAGAGCGTTTCTCAGGGACATTCATAAATTGATAGACCAGACTATTCCTGTAATAGAAGATCATCCTTATGCAAGTGAGCTGAAATTTGTACAAACGCCAACGGTACAAAAAAACCCGTTGCAACGCAGGCCTGCTTCTCATAGCGGATTTAGAAAAGCAAGAAGCTGGAGCCAGGGCAGAGGAAGATAATGCAGCCAAGGCTGTTGTGTAATTTTCCTTTTTTTACCTGCAAATAAAATTGGTGTGCAATTTTAAATTTGATTTCCTTTACAATTGATTTCAAATTTTGGCAGCATGAATTTACACAAGCAGGAAAGTCACCCGTTTTATTTTAAGCTGGCCTTGATACTGATAAGTATAATTGCTTTAGGCTACCTAAGTATTTTGGCGAAGGGAATATTGTCGCCACTTTTATTCGGCTTATTGTTTTCTATTTTGCTCCTGCCGCTTTCATCCTCTCTTGAAAAAAAATTCAAATTAAAACGAAGTGCTTCTTCAGGTCTTTCTGTGCTGCTACTGCTTTTATGCATCTGCGGCCTTCTTTATCTTGTTGGCGCCGAAGTCTCTAATCTTGCCAAGGATCTTCCAATGCTGAAACAGCAGTTAATAACTTCATTCCATAGTTTCCAGCAGTGGATATCATCTACATTCCACATGAACATAGAGAAGCAAATGGATTACCTGCAAACAGCCACTTCAAAAATAAAGACCGCCACACCCTCCATGATCGGATCAACGGTTCTATCACTTTCATCCATTCTATTATTCGTGGTATTTATCATCTTTGATACCTTCTTTATGCTGTTTTACAGAAGAAGGCTTCTTCAATTTTTGGTAGATGCTTTTGGCAAAGAAAACTCAAATACTGTATTGGATGTAGTGGCAACGGTTCAGTTCATCTTAAGAAAATACGTGGTAGGGCTGCTGCTGGAAATGGCAACTGTAGCGCTGGTATGTTGTACTGTATTTCTGCTGCTTGGCATTAAGTACGCTATATTGCTTGGCCTTATTACAGCCTTGTTTAATATCGTTCCTTACATTGGTATTTTTTCAGCGCTGGTATTGAATATTGTTATCACATTTGCAACTACTGCTTTAGCTTCTAAAGTTTTACTGGTAGTGATAACAGTTATTAGCATGCACCTTATTGATAGCAATATATTGCTCCCTTTAATTGTAGGCTCCAAAGTAAGGATCAATGCCTTTATAACATTATTGGGTGTGGTATTAGGAGAAATGATTTGGGGGTTATCCGGAATGTTTTTATCAATCCCGATGATCGCAATCGCTAAAATTATTTTCGACAGAGTTGAAAGTTTACAGCCATGGGGGCATCTTTTGGGCGATGAAAAAATAGACGCACCGAACTTCAATATGAATTTAAGAAAGCGAAAGGCTAAAGCAGTTGAACATCATCACCATTAGCAGGAAACTTAAATCACACTGCCAAAAAATGAAAAAGCAAATTATTTTTTTACGCTAAAATGATATTCGCCCGATCCCACATTCAACACAACATAACCATCCTGGCTACCCGCTGTCTTTATTTCGTTTATATCTTTTAATTTTTTTCCGCTCTCCATTACATCATCAACATTTGCCGCAGGCACATAGATGGTTGCAGTTGTATTGGCAGGTATTTCTACATCCATCAAAATCCCGTCTTCATCAACTTTCCAGCTATTACTGAGTTTGCCATAATAAGTTTGCAGGCTTGCCAAAGCACTGGTAAAGCCACCTCCAATATGTGGTTGGACTTTTATATGCTTATAGCCAACACCATCTTCGTATGTATCGAGCCCTACCATTTTTCGATACATCCAGTCGCCGATAGCGCCGTAAGAATAATGGTTAAACGAATTCATGCCCGGCGTTTCAAAAGTACCGTCAGGCTTTTCGCCATCCCATCTTTCCCAGATAGTCGTGGCGCCCATCTTTACGGGATACAGCCATGATGGATAAGTATCCTGTAGCAATAATTTATAAGCAACATCATTGTACCCAAAACGCGTAAGTACATGACATAAATAAGGTGTACCGAGAAAGCCGGTGGTTAAATGATTTCCATAAGAAGCAATATTATCAGCCAAACGCTTCGCTGCCTGCGTGCGCAAAGCTTCGGGCAGCATATCAAAATTTAATGCCAGCACATAAGCTGTTTGCGTTCCCGAAACAAGCCTGCCATTAGGCGTCATATATTCTTTTACAAAAGCATCTTTTATTTTTTGCAAGAGTGCCGAATAGCTTTCAACATCATCCGTTTTACCAAGCACTTTTGCAGCGTTAATAAGCAGTCGCGTTGAGTGTGCATAAAAGCATTGAGCAATCAAATATTTATCTGTAACGGCAGCCCTTCCATCATTATCATCATCGGGGCGATAGAACAGCCAGTCTCCAAAATGAAATCCGGTATTCCATAAATTTTCATTGCTTTTAGTATGCATGTATTCAACCCAATCTTTCATACTTGCATATTGTTGCTCAAGTATTTTTTTATTCCCGTAAGCCAGGTAGATATTCCATGGAATAATAGTAGCCACATCTGCCCAACCGGCAGAGCCGCCTGAGTTTGGCCCAAGCACATTAGGAACAACGAAGGGAACACTGCCTGTAGAATATTGGTCGGCTGCAACATCTTTCATCCATTTTGCAAAGAAATTATTCACATCCATATTGAAGGATGCCGTGCGTGAAAACACCTGCGCATCGCCTGTCCAGCCAAGCCGTTCATCACGTTGCGGGCAATCTGTTGGTACGTCAAGGAAGTTACCTTTCTGGCCCCATTGTATATTATGCTGTAATTGATTTATTAATGCATTGGATGAAGTAAAAGTTCCGGAGGGTTTCATATCGGAATATAAAGCAACGGCCGTAAAATTTTCGGTCTTCAACTCGCCGGGATAGCCTTCCACTTTTATGTACTGGAAACCATGCCATGTAAAATGTGGTTCAAATATTTCTTCTTCACCTCCTTTTAAAACATAGGTATCCTGCGCTTTTGCTGCACGAAGATTATCGGTATAAAAGTTACCTTCTTTATCCAACACCTCCGCATGTGAAATTGTAATGCTGTCGCCCGCTCTGCCATTTACTTTCAGCACTACCCAGCCAACAAGGTTTTGCCCGAAGTCCATTACCTTTTCTCCTTTCGGTGTTGTAAATATTCTTATGGGTTTAAAAGTCTCGTGTTTTTTTACGGGCTCGTTATGCGTGGCAAGCAAATTATCAAATGAAAAATTTTCAACTTTTGCATTGCTCCACTTTGCGTCATCATATCCCGCTAACATCCACCCTTTTTTCTCATCCCGGGCATCAATTATTTCACCATTATAAATTTCCGAATACCGGATCTCACCGGTTGAGGACTTCCAATTTTCGTTTGACAAAACAAAATCTTCTGAGCCATCGCTGTAAATAATGTTCATTTGGAAAAGAAGAGAAATATCTTTTCCATAAGAATCTTTATTACCGCCCCATGCTAAAGTTCCCCTGTACCATCCGCTACCTAATGTAACACCAATTGCATTTACACCATTTTTAATTAGCGGAGTTACATCATACACCTGGTATTGCAACCGCTTGTTGTAGCTGGTCCATCCCGGAGTGAGAAAAGCCTCTCCAATTCGTTTACCATTTATCTGTGCTTCATATAAACCGTGTGCAGTTATATAAGCCGTTGCCGAAATAATTTTTTTATTCGATGAAAATTCTTTTCTGAAAACCGGGCTTGGACGCATCACAGAATCTTCCATAAAACCTGGTTGAATCCATTTTGCTTTCCAATCACTTTTATCTAACATAGCCATTTGAAAAGAAGCAGGCGCACTCCATGCGGAGGCTTTATCATCATTATCCCACACCCTTACCTGCCAAACATATTTCTTATCAGATCTCAATGCACTGCCGGCATAAGGAACATATACCGATTGAGCTGAGGTGATTTTATTACTGTTCCAAACAGGAGAATTATTTAGCGACACTTTTATTTCATAAGCGCTCTGCATCACGTTTCTTTTCGCAGATATTAATTGCCAGCTAAACATCGGTGCAGTTGCATCAATACCCATTGGATTGGTAAGATTTTCCGTGCGTAGGTTGTCCACTTTCACCTGGCTGAAAGAAATCAAGTATACCAATTGAAGTACAAAAGAGAGAAAATAAAACTTTTTCATTAGCAAACTTTAATAGTTATAAGAAGCTACTAAGATAACTTACTATTATTTGAATAAGATTATAAGATCCGAGAAAAGTATAAGCCGGGATTGCAAAAGCAAAACCATTGCAATTCCGGGTTATGGAGGCGGTGAAATTTTATTTCTTTTCTTTTAATTCCACTTTCATGTTATGCCTGATCACATCCCAGTAGTCTTTTTTGTAACTCACAAAAATCTCTGAACCGGCAGGAATATTTTTTATTGCCTGGATAAAAATCCGGTTATCTTCATTAACATATTTCGAATTATTTTGTAAGCTGTCAATACGGGTTATTCCCTTTGCGTCGTTTATGTAGCGTGCAACCGATTTGATGTAGGGCTTTGCGTCTATTACATGATTTTTATTTATATAAAAAACATAACCGTTAAACTCGTTTGCTTGCTGAACCTTTTTCCAGGTAGTAATGTCCCCTTCGTATTCCGCGATAACGGCTCCTTTGGGAATTTGAACTTTAGTAAATAAACCTTTGCCGGCTTTGGGTATGCCGGAGCGTTTTATACAAAGGTGTTTTTTAGCAACTGGCATCAGGATAAATATATTAACACACAATATATTTAATCTTCTTCTTGCTTTTAGAAATTTGCGGGAATTACTTTACAAAGATTTTAAAAATTTAATAACCTGGTCTCTTTCTGATTTACTCAAAGACATGAATGATTCCTTAGATCTTTTTGCTTCGCCATCATGCCATAAGATAGCTTCTTCAAGGGTTCGTGCCCTGCCATCGTGCAGGTAAAAAGGAGTGCCATTTGTTTTTTCAAATAAACCTATTCCCCATAGCGGAGTTGTGCGCCACTGGCTTCCGGATGCAAGGTAATCAGCGCGGTTATCTGCAAGCCCGGCTCCCATATCATGTACCAACATATCAGTATATGGATGTATGCGCTGATTGGATAGCTGGGGGAAAGTCAAATCAATACCGGTTTGTATGGTAGGCCTGTGGCAGCCCGTACAGTTTACCTGTGAAAAAAGTTGTTCGCCTCTTTTATTATCTATATCGTTTACATTGCGACGTGCAGGTACTGCTAAAGAGCGCACATAAAATGCAACAGCATTCAAAATACTATCCGGGATCTCAGGATCATCCGATTTTTTATCATCCTGCATTTGCCCATGGGAACTTTCTTTTGGTTGCACATAACTTGTTACGCCCATGTCCTGCTGGTAAGCGGTGGCCACCTGGAACAAAATAGTGGAAGCATTTGCCTTAAAACCAAAACGGCCAAGAACAACTTTATCTGTTGTTGAATCATAAATGTAATTGGCTTCCCCGGTAATGCCATCTCCATTTTTATCTCCCTTATCAAGGAATGACAAAATAGTATTTTCAGGAATATTGGCCAAAAGGCCTACACCAAATACCGGCGGAGCCATGCGTGCAGATAAATTATATGCTGCAGGCAAGGGAGTATAAGGATCTAAAAGAAGATAGCCAGGATCTCTTAGTGTAATACTGTTGCCATCAGGATAAGTTACCTTTTTATCCGTATAGGTAATTTGTATATTGATTTCCGGCTGTACGCCAAACAGTGCCTGGTCCTGCAGTTGTAATCCGAAACCCGGAGCAGCTAATGGCGCTCCGTGAACATCCTGCCCAGGCAAGCTTATGCGAATGAGAAGCGAAGAAGTTGGCAACCCGGCCGTGGGAGTTCCTTTACCATCGTTATGATGACAGGAGATGCATGATACATTATTAAAGACCGGGCCAAGGCCGCCAAATAGGACCGAGCCTGACGCTACAAATGTTTGTTCAAAAGCTTTGTCTCCAAGTTCATGCACACGCTGATCCCTTTCGTTTAATCCATTTACCGCATGCGTAAAAGCTTTGGAAGTTTCATCGAAGACTGTCGCTGCTCCACCGCTGAGCCTGTCATCGTATCCATCTTCGCTAAAGTAGCTTGCTTTGTTGCACATGCTAAAGACAAGAATAAATACAACGAATCCGATAATTACATACCAACTTTTCATAGGTACAAACCTATGTGGATTGGTTATCCGCCATTTGCTAATTTGGAAATTGACTTTACGATAGAGGGAAAAAATTCAGTAATATCAACGAAATAATCCAGGTGGATTAGATGGTCAAATAAAATAGACGCCCAAATAAAAAAGTGCTTTTTTAAATTCAGCAAGTGCAGGCGATACAATCAGGTAGTCCGCAAATATGGGATGATAAGAAGTTTAATTACAGCGGCATTTTTGCAGGATACGTTTTTTAAGTGTTGCAGTTTTAAAGTTTACGACCTCAGCGGGCAATGTCATTAAGTTAAGCAGTAGTTACTGTGAAAACCCTCTCTGGTACCTGGAAGCTCTTATAAAGATGCCTATTTTCATTACAATCTAATATTTAATCCGCGTCAACGAATGTCCCCCAAAGAACCATTTGCACAAGTGAGTCCTTCAATTCTTCAGGATAAATTACAACGAAGATGCCCAATGAACCTCAGCCCGTAACCAAAACATTTTGCTGTTTTTTAACCAACGACTAATAAAAATATTTTAAGCAAAAATAAAAATGATTGTAAGGTTTTTGCCAGTTTTACGACTAAGGCAGAAGGGTGATATATTGCAAACTTTATGAGAATACACAATTGCTCGATATGGAAATGAAAGGGATGGAGGATGAAGTGCATTATGCGGACCCGCACAAGTGGGTGATGAAATATGCAGATTACTTATATGACTATTGCCTGGCACGGCTAAATAATACCGAGCTGGCAAAAGATCTCGTACAGGAAACCTTTTTAGCCGCGCTGGAAAAAGTTGAAAGCTTCGAAGGGAAAAGCACGGAGAAAACATGGCTTACTTCAATTTTAAGAAATAAAATAATTGATATCTATCGCCGCAAATCGTCACCATTAAGTAACCTGCACAACCATAACGGTGGTGAAGTGAAGCATGATTTTTTTCAGCAGGAAGATGGTCATTGGAACGAGGAGCAACGGCCCCGTGAGTTTGGTATAAGTGACCGGCTTGCCATTGAAAATAAAGAGTTTCAGCACATACTGCAAAAATGCTTAGAGAAATTACCGCCTCTGTGGCATGCTGTTTTTACCATGAAATTTATGGATGACCAGGAAGCGGTAAAAATATGCAGCGAGCTCAAAGTTTCTTCATCAAATTATTGGGTAATTATTCATCGTGCCAAGGTTAACCTAAGAGACTGCCTCCAGAAAAACTGGCGTTAAACTAAAATTTATGTCCCCCAAAAAAACTGTTTATACCAACTGCGAAAAGGCTACTTTTTTAATAGAGAAGCAACAGGCAAGTAAATTATCTTTTATCGAAATTCTTTTTTTAAAAATTCATTTATTAGTTTGCTCCGTATGCAGAATATATAAAAGGCAAAGCGTGATTATTAATCAACTTGCCCATAAATTATTTCACGCACCTGCACATCCCCAATCTAAGCTCGATGATGAAAGTAAAAAAGAAATGCAGCATCGTATAGATGAAAAGTTGGGAAGAAAATAAAAATATTGTAAGGTTGTTTTCGATTCAGCGACTAAGCTTATAAACAGGCATAAAATAAAAATTTTTTATGAATACGATAAGCTTACATGAACATGCAGACCGTGGTGTACGCCTCGAAAACCTTGGTATAAAAATTATCAGATATGGCCTTGCAATAGTCCTTATATGGATTGGGATATTAAAATTTACCTCTTATGAAGCCGAAGGAATAAAACCTTTGGTAGAACACAGCCCTCTCCTGTCGTGGACTTATGGTTTGTTTGGTGTTGAAGGCTTTTCAAAAGTATTGGGCGTTGTTGAAATAGCGTTGGGCGTTCTTATTTGTTGCAGGCCTTTCTCGCCAAAAATTTCAGCCATAGGAAGTATCGGTGGTATCATCACATTTATAATAACAATAACTTTTTTGCTTTCTACTCCCGGCATTATACAACCGGGATATAGTTTTCCATTTATTTCACCCATGCCCGGACAGTTTATCATAAAAGATTTTGTATTGCTGGGCGCTTCTGTTTGGACTGCCGGCGAGGCTTTGAACGCTTCGAAGAAAGTATAAAGTACATCTCTCTCTCTTTTTAACCAACCACTTTTAAAACAACCAACGTAACGCCTTTAATGCGCGGTGTAATTATGCTGCTTATTAATGCGCGAAGACTCCTGTTGAATATTGATTCAACAAACGGGAATTATATTTTATAAATAAAAAAACACAAAAACATGAAAACAAAATTTTGGGCATTTAGCGCATTGGCGTTCTGTGGTTGTTTTGCAATAGCAAGTTGCAATAAACATCACGAAGGAGAGCCTGGTAACAATAAAGTTGCCGGCTATTTATATACATCAACAAATGGCGAAGGCACCAACCAGGTTGTAAGATTTACACGCCATAATGATGGCTCGCTGACTGATGAAAAAGACTACAGTACCAAAAGCAAAGGCGGCGCTAATGTCGCAGCCGGCGGTGATGCACATGGCGACTACGATTCAGAGGGTGGTGTACAGATCATTGGAAAATATTTGTTGGCAGTAAACTCCGGGGGAAACGATATTTCTGTTTTTAGCCTGGATAAAAAAAATGGTAATCTTTCGCTTAAAAACAATGTACCCTCAGGTGGAAAAAGGCCGGTAAGTATTTCCTATACACCCAGGGGAAACAGCGGCCACGATTATTGGGTGGTAGTAGGTAACCAATGGGACAATCCGAATGTACAAAAAGATGGTGCTGCCATTCAGCGCTTTCCTAACGATGCTTTTTTTCAGCAGGACCTCACATTGCCTGATGCTTCAGATAATGACAGGAACATCAACTTATTTACATTTAACTCAGAAACAGGCGTTTTAGAGATGAGGTCGCAACTTGATAAATATGTAAGAGAAAACGGCGGTCCTGCGGCAGTACACTTTAGCGATGATGGCACAAAGCTGGCCGTAACCACATGGGGCATAGCACACTTTGACACAAAAGTAACCTCTACAAAAGAGCAGCATCCAAGCCGTGTATATGTATATGATTTTAACGATGGCAGAATAAGCGGCAATCGTCATTTTGAAGAGATCGGCATAGCAGGTAGTATTGGATTTAGCTGGGCAAGAAATAGTAATGGGAAAATGTATGTTTCTAATTTCAATTTGATACCCGAGAAACTTGATAACAGCGTAACAGTATTAAGCGACAATGGATCGGCTGTTACAAAAACTGCTAATTTCAGTGCAACTGCTGGCCAGGGAATTAATGAATCTTGCTGGACTGCGCTTAGTACTTCCGGTGATAAATTGTATGTAGCGAGTTTCCAGACTAACCTGGTATCTGTTTTCGATGCAAATCATTCAGGGCTTAATTATGTATCTTCTGTAGCAAGAGGAGGCTTTGCTCCTAACGGCGATTCAAAAGAACTTTGGATATCCCCGGATAATAAATATGTCTATAACCTCGGAGCGCTTCAGTCTTTTTCTATTAACCGTTTTGATATAACGGGCAATACAATTACTTACAAAACTCAAACACCGGTAGCTGCTACGGCTGCAAGTGTTGGCCAACTTGGAAAATATAATTTCCTCGGCCTGGTGGGTTTTGATGTTGAATAATAATTTTTGTGGCTAACTAAGTTCAGTTGTTTAAGGTTTAAGGACAGGGCCATCACGCGAGTGGTGGCTTTGTTGTTTTTAGCCAAAAGGATCTTTTATTCTGTATAGGATACTTCGGAAAAAATCACCAAACATGTATTAAATAAATGATTTTTATTTGGCAACGATGTATTCTTGCATCGAGGAAACCATAACAAACTGCGCAAAAGAAACTTTTATCATTTGCAGTATTATTATTGATAAGGCGATATCTTATTTTTCATTTCTTATTGCCGCAAGCACAGATCCCATTTGTCCGGCGTGATAATATACATGCTCAACAATGCCGTTGAGCATGTATATGTATGAGTAACTTCTTCCTGGAACAGTATCATTCAATTTTTCAACAGGAAAAGATTTGATTGCATTTATAAGATCAAGGTGACATGTCTCAAATTCTTTACAAATGGTATTCCAGTCAGGTGGCGAGGGCCAATCCGCGGCAGAGTTGTCTTCAATATCATAACTATCGTTGCCAGTTAACTTTTGCAAAACAAAATTTCTCCATGAGTTTGTGTGGCATACAAGTTCTGCAATGGAGTGTGTATTGCCCTGCACTTTTTTCATAGCAACATCATTTGAAAGCGAAAAAATTTTCTTCTTTATATTTTCTGTCACCCATGAATTACCATCGTAAAAATCACTTAACTGTTTTACTACTCTTTCTGTCAATGCTTTTAATTCAATAATATTTTCCATAAAATAAAAATACATTTTTTGGGGGTTAATATGAGTACGTTCCGTCCATCTCATGTTGCAGCACTTCCTTTTTCTTTATTCACTTTATCCAACATGTTATCAAATACATTCGTGTGCATGTTTTTATGATCCGCCTTTTTTAATTGCTTTAAAATCGCTGTAATTTCATTTTGAATGTATTCATCTTTTTTTCCGTAATTCCATATCGGGTTTATACATTTTTCAAACTGCTCACTGAAAGAGGAAGATGGCAAATAAATGCGCTCTTTACCCTCATGGTCACAAATAATTTCAGGGAGGCGGTGATAAAGCCGGTAAGAAAATAAATCACTTAAAGCGTGAAGACTAATAACAGCCGTGGCAGGATCATTGATGCCGGGGCTTAACGCTTTAATCGCAACTTCAGCAAGCTGGTTGAAGCCGTAATCCGCGTTTCTCTCTATTGGCTGGCCTTTAAAAAAATCGGTAGCAGACAAGAGTTCGTTTAAGCAATCATCATCAATTTTTTCTTTACAGTACACCAACATAAGCGGGCTGCGTTTTATTAAAAAAGTGCCTGGCTTATATAGAAAAGAAATGAAGAGATTTTTTTCGTTTGCCATTTTAATCAACCTCCGTTCATTTATTCCCTGGAAATAGTTAGCCTCAATGGTAGAAATTTCGAAGCATGGCAAGTTCTCCCAATGAACTGTTTCATCCTTAATCTTTGAAAAATTTTTTTCCATGGTTTTCATCGTTTGCTTTTGTACACGATGGATCACAGTTTCATACTTTACCGTTTGGGTTACATAATCTAAAAAATAAATGAAGAGAAAGATGTCTATAACAGTTAAAAGAATAAGCAGGTAAATACTCAGAGCAGGCACATATACTCCACTGTTAATATCACGAATTGTGCTTAACAAAAAAAGCGCATACACGATAGTTCCGATATAGAAGCCAAGTATCACCTGTTGAAAGCGATTTTCGATCATGCTATTTAGCACACGATTGCTCATTTGCGAAGCAGCCTGGTTCAGCACGATCATCACCATAGAAAAGCTGAAAACAGTGAGAGAGATAATAGCGCCTGCGACAGTGGAGATAATGGAACGCGCTGTGCTGGCGTCTTTCAGGGTAAGCCAGCTTAAGTTGCCTTTTAGTTGTTTACCCCATGGAGAAAAATCAATATTAAGCATGACCCAAGAGAGCAGCAAAAATCCGACGGCTATAAGTGCCGGGTAAAAAGCTATGCTCCCTGTAATTTTATTATACCGTATTCTAAACCATTTCCCAATATTCATATTCATTAAAAATTTTTAATTACGAAGCTTAGCGCTCTATGCGATTTGAAAAAAATTAACCTTAGTACGCTTAAGATCAGCAATCAATTTTAAAGCATTATCGGTCATTGCCGGATGCGTTATTCGCTGCGCAGATACTAACGATATAGGTTGAACGTAATTTAGCATGCATTTTCCATCATTATTAAAGGAACAAATATTTTGTGTAGCAACAAGATAATTTAGAATTGCCTTACAATTACTTTCATTTATTTTAATAGATTGCTATCAAATTAGAATCAAATTAAGCTATGTCAGTTCCACAAAATCTTGAACGCTTCT
This sequence comes from Ginsengibacter sp., assembly GCA_039931355.1. GTDB lineage: Bacteria > Bacteroidota > Bacteroidia > Chitinophagales > Chitinophagaceae > Ginsengibacter. The sequence continues at coordinate 14,385 of JBDTSD010000049.1, read as the reverse complement.
TAAGCGCTCAGCGAAACACCTATCAGCAAGCCCTGGCAGAAATAAAAAACGGCAGAAAGCAAAGCCATTGGATGTGGTTTATCTTCCCTCAAATTGCAGGCTTAGGATTTAGCGAAACGTCCAAATTATATGCAATAAAAAATCGTGAAGAAGCGAGGCTTTATATGGAGGATGCTATTTTGGGTTCGCGACTTATTGAAATATCAAAAGCTTTGCTTACAATCGAAAGCAAGACAGCCAACCAGGTTTTTGGCAACCCTGACGACTTAAAGGCAAAATCGTGTATGACATTATTCAGTGAGTTGGATAATGCAAACCCTGTGTTTGAAGCGGTTCTTGCAAAATATTTTAATGGAGAGAAAGACACGAAAACTTTGGGGCTGATCCAATAATTGTCACTGATACACGTAATTCAATCATTATCCATTTCGTAGTTCTACGACCCTTGCAGTAAATTCATTATATCAAAAATTGAGCAATAACTCTCTTGTGTACGGGTGCGGGCGTTATATCTTTGTGTTCAGAAGTTGATTGATGTTCGACAAACATTAATCACCCGGCGAAAGCCGGGAAATCCAAATCCACTGAAAGAACCTTATCCAATTATCCAAGAAAATCATTATCCAATATCAGTCAACTTCTAATTTTTTTTTCAATACCATCGAAAACCACCAAACCTAAGAAACCCAACCAAACCATCCGATCATCCTGGTGTAATAACTAAATCCCCGTAATCAAAATTTTATAACCCGCAGCGATGCGGGTTTTTTTTATTTGTTGGTAAGATGTGTCTGTCAATGTAAAAAAGTATTCATCAAAAGTACTTTTTAGTTCCACTGTACATTGTCATTCTCTTATAAGGGAATGGATACTTTAATATAAGTTTGTGCAGAAACTTTTAAATATCTGTATGCGCTTCAAAATTCTTTCATTGCTTGCACTTGTTATTCTTTTATGCAGTTGTAAAAAAAATAATGGCGATGATAATACCAGCAGTTATATAAGCGCAACCATAAATGGAAAGAGTTATAACAGCAATAATGTAATAGTAATACGGACGCCCGGCACAAACAATTTATTTGGCTTTAGCGCTACTACTGCTGACAACTTATCCATCGGTATTCAATTAAGCCCATCGCTGCCTGCTTACGATGTGGGCACCTATCCTTTCACACCTGCACACGTAAATAATGCCATCCTTTCAAGCTTTACTATTAAGGATACCAATGCTACAACCTTGCTGAAATGGACTACAGAAGTAGAGGTTAATCTCAGCTATTTTGAAATACAGCGATCGCCGGAAGGAACAATTTTTATGCAACTTGGCAATGTGACTGCAGCAGGAAACAGTAGCAGTGCCATCAATTATACTTTTACTGATAATTTCAATAGAACTGTACAGAATTATTATTACAGGTTGAAAATGGTAAACCTTGATGGCTCTTACACATATTCGCAGGTGATACTTTATAGCGGCTTCAATAGTTACACGGCATATTATGGTGAAAATTCTTTAAAATATAAGGGCACCAATGGCAATATTCACGTGACAGGAAATGATTTGGTGAAAAGGGTTGTTACCGGAGATTTCCATTTTGATGTAACAGACAATGCCGGCCAAACAAAACAAATCAGGGATGGGAAGTTTAGAATTTTTTATTAGCGGTGTTTTATTTACAGAGCAACGCAACGTCCACTAAATAAGACGTTGATTAGAATAGAGGTTTTGATTTTAACTATTAACATAACAACCGTTTAAAAATGTTTCTGTTCTATAATTTAGTTTTCGAAAAAATCGAATATCATTCAACCCAATCCGCGATAAAAACATTAGTATCATGCCCACCGCCGTTGTTGCGATTACTGCTAAATAAAAATTTTTTGCCATCCGGGCTAAACATAGGGAAGGCATCAAAGCCATTATCACGACTTATCTTTTCCAGGCCCTTGCCGTCAATACCTGTTATGTACATGTTGAAAGGAAAACCCCTTGCATATTCATGATTGCTGCAAAATATTATGTGTTTTCCGTCGGGGGTAAAATTGGGCGCCCAATTTGCTTTATCAAGAAAAGTTATTTGGTGAGCATCACTCCCATCAGCATTGGCAACCCATACTTCCATTGAAGTGGGAGCTACAAGGCCCTGTGACAAAAGATTTTTATAATCATCAATTTCTTCTTTGGTTTTTGGCCTGCTGGAGCGCCAAACAATTTTTTTTCCATCAGGGCTAAACCAGGCACCCCCGTCATACCCCAGCATATTGGTTACCTGCTTCACATTTTTTCCATCAAGATCCATGGTATATAAATCAAGGTCACCATTACGGGTAGACGTAAATATTATTTTGTCTCCCTTAGGAGAAATAGTTGCTTCAGCATCATACCCTTTTACATTGGTAAGCTGTGAAATTATATTTCCATTAGTATCCGCTTTAAAAATGTCGAACGATTCGTAAACAGGCCAGATGTACCTTTTCATTTTTTCCTTGTCAGGCACAGGAGGGCAATCTTTTGATGCCAGGTGTGTTGATGCATATAAAATATGTTTGCCATCAGGGTAAAAATAGGAACAGGTAGTGCGCCCGGCGCCTGCACTTACCAGCTTTGGCGTAAATTTTTCATCCGCTGTTTCAGGAATTTTGCCCATCCAAATCTGGTCGCACATAATGCCATTTTTTGGGTCAGTGCGTTGAAAGATTACATATTTACCATCGAAACTGAAGTATGCTTCTGCATTATCGCCACCAAATGTGAGCTGCCTGAGGTTTTTAAAATGTCTCTCCTCCGGGTACTGTAATGTGTCTTCATAAACATCCTTTACCGGCACATTTGTTTTGATTTCACTGAGAAAGAAAGTGTACAATAGACTGACGCAGGGAATAATAATTTTAAGCATTGAATTTTTTTCGGGTGCAATTTACCTAAACTTTAATATTAATGCCTACCCTAGGTTGGCGCCGGCGTCCCGCCGGTAACCGGTGTGAAAAAATCTCCTCATTGTCCCGTAGAGTTACAAAGCACAATATTTTCTTCTAAGAAATTAAGGTGCAATCAAGGACGATCCCTGATAGCAACACCCCACGTGCGGGAAGGCTTAAGCCCCATTTCAATAACAAGATTTCCTCCATTTATTATAGTGCTGTGCAGCAGGTAAGATTTTGTATATGGCTCACCGTTTAATGTTATTTTCTGAACGTATTTGTTGGATGGACTATTGTTTTTTACAGTTAGGTGAAAGGTCTTGTTATTACCCACATCAAGCGAGGCTTCATCTATTGCAGGGCTTCCAAAAACATACATACCACCGGCAGGATGCACGGGGTAAAAACCCAGTGCGCTTAAAACATACCAGGCAGACATCTGGCCCACATCTTCATTACCAATAATTCCATCCGGGTTCACGGTGTACATACTATCCATAATAAACCTTACTTTATCAGCTGTCTTCCAGGGTTGGCCGGCGTAAGTGTACAGGTAAGTGATGTGGTGACTTGGCTCATTGCCGTGTGCGTATTGTCCAATTAAACCTGTTATATCGTTCGAGGCTTCTTTACCCATATCTCCCTGCACTACAAACAATGAATCTAACTTTTTTACAAACTTCCTGTCACCCCCTAACAAATTAATAAGGCCATGTGCATCGTGCGGCACCAGCCATGTATATTGCCAGGCATTTCCTTCCGTAAAATCATCTTTCATGTGGCGCGATATAAAAGGACTAAAATCCTGCCGCCATTCATTTTGTGAAATTCTGCCCCTTACAAATTGGGTGGTGCTGTCAAAATAATTTTTATAATAACCAGCTCTTGTATTGAAATAATTATAATCATCCGTTTTGTCCATGCGCTTTGCCATCAAAGAAATACAGCCATCTCCTATCGCATATTCCATGCCCATGGCCACAGATTCTACCATACTATCGGCAGGAATAAATCCGTAACGCTTTATATATTGCATACCCCGCTGACCGAGCATCGCAGTTGTTTTTACAGCGTCATAAGCAAGCGTGGTATCAAAGCCCTTTATACCTTTGAGATAAGCATCTGCAATTACCTGTGTGGCGCTATGGCCGGGCATTGTGTACGTTTCGTTGCCCATTAAATGCCAGATGGGTAGTTGTCCCTGCTGTTGGTAAATAGCCAGCATAGAGTTCACCATATCACTTACCCTTTCCGGCTCTATCAAAGTATATAATTCGTTGCACGCACGGTAGGTATCCCATAAGGAAAATGTTGTAAGATTAGTAAACGAAGCTTTTTGGTGCACCTGTTTATCTGTGCCATAATAATCACCGTTTACATCATTAAAAACAGACGGGGCAATCATTGTATGGAATAAGGCCGTGTAAAATTTCTCTTTGGTTTTCGCGTCTGCAGCTTTAATAATTATTTTACTGAGTTCTTTGTTCCATGTGTCATAGGCTGCAACTTTTACTGCATTAAAATCCCATCCGGGAACTTCGGTAGCCATATTAAGCAGGGCATTGCCTGTGCTCACGGGTGAGATGGCAACTTTAAGTTTGATCATCTCTCCTTCTGTAGTTGTAAAGTCTGCAACCGCTTTTATACTATCACCCATGGCAACAGTTGCAGATTGCAATTCTTTGTTTTTATAAAGAGAAAAATTCTTAAATGGTTTTGAAAAAACCGCTGCAAAATAAATGCGCTGATCTGCCGCCCACCCTTTGGAAAAACGATAGCCAACGATGGTTGAATCATTGAGTTGTTTGATATAGCCTTCCACAGGGCTGTCCCACCCGATGCCTTGCACCAGGTCAATGATTATATGCGATTGATCAGATGCAGGAAAAGTGTATTGATGAAAACCAACCCTTGTTGATGCGGTTAACTCGGCTTTTATTTTATAACGATCAAGCATGACCTCGTAATAGCCCGGCGTTACTTTTTCATTGCTGTGACTGAACAATGAAAAATTTCCCGGTTTCTTTAAAGAGCCTTTACCCAGTATTACCGCGCCTGTTGTGGGCATTATTAAAATATCTCCTAAATCACCAATGCCGGTACCACTGAGATGCGTATGCGAAAAGCCGATAATGGTAGAATCAGAATAATTATAACCGGAACACCAGTCCCAGCCTTCAGATAAGTTTACAGGCCCGAGTTGTACTGCACCAAAAGGCACATTGGCTCCGAGGAAAACATGTCCATGATTGCCGGTGCCAATATATGGCCTTACATAGCTGGCGGGTTGTTGAGCCCTGCATAATAATGAAAGTAACATACCGAAAAGCACCAGGCAACAATGCTTTCGTATTTTAGATAAAGTAATAATCATATTATATTAAGATTTTGAAGTCAACTCTTTTTTCTAAAATGGATAATCAACCAAAATTATCGTCGCTTATTTTACGGTGAACATTTTTCTTAAAATCATGCCACCCGCACTTTTGTGAATGTATTCGTAGGGCACATCAAAATTTTTATTCCAAAAGAAAGATGCACAAAAAAAGTGTTTGTTTACCTCCCTGACAATTATAATAGATCAACTGAAAAATATCCTGTAGTCTATGTTTTGGATGGGGAAACAATTTTTTCTTCACATCAGAAGCTGTAAAACTAGTATACTAAAGTGAACGCATGCCTCCATGTATTGTAGTATTTTTTTGTAAAGAAAAAAGCATCTTTTACAATGCTACCACCTTTTCCATGGCATTACTTTTATAAGCAACTTCAATAATTTTAATAACATTTAGCGCATCTTCGGCTGTTACCGGCAAAGGCTTATTATTTCTAATTGATTCATAAATTCCGTCATAATAATCGTTATAATTACCGCGCTCAGTGGCTACATAATCTCTCACAATCTTTCCATTGATTTCAGTATGTAACAATCCACGTTCTGATTCCGGCTCTGTACCCCAGCCAGCTTCATCCGGCTTATGCCCGGCCGTTAGCAAATCTTCCTGGACATTGGTTTTTGATTTTATAAAGGAGCCTTTTAATCCATTAAAAATGTAGCCGGGCAAAATTTCACGCACCGAATAACTCGATCGCAGATGCACCCTGAATGTTTTATAAAAAAGTATGATGTTGAAATAATCATCCACTTTTGACACGGGCCGCATTGCTTGTATATCCGAAAAAAGTTTTTCGGGCATTCCAAATAGTTGTAAAGCCTGGTCAATAATGTGTGCGCCAAGATCGTATAGGGAGCCAGTTCCAGGACCGGGAGTTTCTTTATGCACCTTCGGGCCGATATCTTCTTTGTACCTGTCGAAATGCATTTCTACATCAACGAGATCTCCCAATAATTTTTGATCCAATACTTTTTTAATTGTCCTGTAATCGCTGTCGTAGCGCCGGTTTTGATAAACTGATAATTTTACGTTTTTTTCTTTGGCAATGTTTATCAATTCCTTTCCTTCATCTACCGTAACAGTGAAAGGCTTCTCAACAATGACATGTTTACCGGCAAGCAATGCTTTTTTAGTGTATTCATAATGCGTATAATTTGGTGTATTTACAATCACCAATTCCACAGCATCATCTGCCAGCATATCTTCCAGATTCCGGTACGTTTTTATTCCCGGATATTTTTCTGCTGCAAGGTTTTTACTGCGCTCCCAAGCTGCATATAAATTAAAGCCCGGGTTCATGTGAATAAATGGTGCATGGAAAACCCAACCGCTCATTCCGAAAGAACATAGTGCTGTATTGATCTGTTTCATTTTTAAAAATTTTATTTAACCAATCTCGTTAAGTTATTATTTTATTTTCTATTCAACAGGCTCTATTCTAAACCAATCAAAATCTGCATAGCCTGAACTATTGGTTTGTCAAATGCACTTCCGGCATTTAGAAAACTTTTTCCATCGAGGCTATAGCTGAAAAAACATTTACTATACCAGCAGTGGTTTACTCCATGGGCCTGCAGCATTTTTTGTTTTGATAAGGTAGATGCCAAAATCAGGATCGCGATAATAAACATAGAACTCACAGCGGAATAAATTCCTGCGCCTTTAACTTCATTGATTATTTAGTCTGAGTAAAATTTACTTTGCTTCTTTTTCGAAACATATATTTTGCGTTTATTTGAATTCAATTTTGAAAGCAATCACCGAAACATCAGACGCCTTTACTTCAAAATTGTCTCTGATGACCAAAGCGCCGCTTTCCTGCTTCCATTGGAGTTTTGCATCACTTCCAGGCATTGTAACAGATGCTATTTTCTTTCCAGGTATTTTTGAATTTCTACCCAGGGCCTCAATACGAATATCTGCAGTCGGTTGCCCTAAACAAAAAGCAAAGAGAACATTATCTTTCATAGTGAAACGAACATCAGTTGACTGGAAGCCGCGTGTATCACTCAAGCCACCAAACTGTCCTTTCTTTTGACTTGATTTAATAGTTGACGGGCCTTCGCCATATATTTTCCAGGGACGTGTACCATAAATCCCTTCACCATTTACGCTTGTCCAATCCGCGATTCCTTCTACTATTTTAAGAACATCAGGTTCGAGATCACCTTCAGGAGTTTGAACAATATTCAACAACAGGTTGCCATTTTTACTTACAATATCTACGAGTAATTTTATAACATCATCGGCGCTCTTATATTTTTGTCCAGTGCGGTAAAACCAATCGCCGATTGATGTATCGGTTTGCCACGGAAAAGGATTTATTGAATCCTGCACACCACGTTCCAAATCTTGCACCCACATACCATCAGAAGATTCTTTGCATGTGTAAACGGCATCAAGGTTTCCACCATTCTTAGCCATATCCTGGTTGTAAAAATGTGCAAGCATATTCTCACCATATTCGCCAAAAGGCAATTGGCTATCGGAGTAAAGAAGATCGGGATGATAGTTGTCAATAAGTTCCTTAATGCTAAAAAGCCATTCCCTTTGCCATTCCTTATTTGTGCTTAGCCAGCCGTGATCGGCTGAATCCGGTTTCGCATGATAAAGATCCTGGTACATTGGGTTGGCGCCATCATAAGGAACGCCGGCAAGAGCACCGGATGTATCGGCAAGATGACTGGCACGAAACCAGGTAAAGCTCGCAGCCAAATGTTCGGATACGCCAAATCGTAAGCCCTCCTTTTTTGCAGCCTCCTGCCATATTCCCACCACATCTTTTTTTGGCCCATAATTCACGGCGTTCCATTTGTGAATTTTTGAATTCCAAAGAAAAAAATCATCATGGTGCGTTCCCATGCTTACAAAATATTTTGCGCCGGCTTTTTTATAAAGCGCCATCAGCTTTTCAGGATCCCATCTTTCAGCTTTCCACAAAGGAATAATGTCTTTGTATCCAAACTTTGAAGGATGCCCATAGTGTGCTACATGATATTTATAATCATCACCTCCCTCTTCATACATTTTTCTCGCATACCAATCGCCTTGCCTCGGAACAGCCTGCGGGCCCCAGTGCGCCCATATTCCAAACTTTGCATCACGAAACCATTGAGGGTATTTGTACTGATGAAAAGATTCTTTGTTTGGTTTAAACATCGTGTCACTTTCTGCCTGCATTTTATTTTGTGCAATGGATAGAAAGTGTACGATTCCAATAAAAACCAGCGTGAGGCTAATTTGTTTTAAGGATTTTATTTGCATATCTGATGTTTAAAAGATTTAAAAGAGAAAGCTCAACCTAACCCCCACCGAAGGAGAGGGAATAAAATTGTTGTATACTAATTTAATTTCTATTGCTAATCATCCACTAAAGAATTCCATTTTGCTCTTCCTTCAAAAATATTTTCCAAAGTATAATTATGAGCCTGCTCTTTGTTAACTGGTGCGACCATTGCACCCTGTCTTTTATATCCGCGCCTTCGCCATCGCTTTTATATTCAGCATAGAAATCAGTTTTATCACTGTCAGTTCCTGGCCAGTCAGACCAGCCTCCAGGTAAGATAAAATTACCCATGGTGCAATCAATAAAAACTACCTGGGCATATTTTCGCCACGGTCGACCAAGGTATGCTTTATTGACACCGGGAGACGCCGTTAGAACGCAGTTTTTAAAAACAAAGCCAAACGCCACACCTTCCTGTGTTGAGGCTGCTGTTGCAGGCCACGTAGCTGAAACCTATACCAGAGACATATAAATCCTTTGTTTATAGGGTAAGAATTTTTTTTCCATCGCATGGATCAAAATGGGAATGATTTCTTAAATGAGATGTATAAAAACCCGCTAACGCCCGGACAGGTGTTTTGTGTAATAAAGGAAGAATAACAGTGAAGGATTTTTTTAAATTCTCCAGATATTAGATATGCCTACAATTTTCTTATCCTGATATTTTTAAACCAAACTGTATTGCCATGATCCTGTAAAGAAATTTTGCCTTGCTTAAAAGTACCGAAGCCTTTCATATCCTTAAACTTGCTTATCGCAATCATTTGTCTCCAGTTATCATCCCACATAGTAGTCGATAGTGTATGCTGCCCGTTCAAATAAAAATCAAGCTTCCCATTGTTAGAAACAATTTCTGTGCGGTTCCATTCGCCCAATGGGTTCACAGCTTCTTTAGCCGCAAGTAAATCGTAAAGGTCTCCAACTCTATGGCTGTAAAGTTTTCCATCAGGATGCCCCGGCCGGGTAGGCGTTCCATTATCGAGCACCTGCATTTCCATTCCTGAATTATAATTTTCAGGATACAATGCAGTGTCTTCTTTTACATAAAAAATGATACCGCTGTTTCCTTTCTCTGAAATCTTCCAATCTAATTTCAGATCGAAATTTTCATAGTCGTCATTGGTAACAATATTATTATTGATGCGGTTACCCTGCGCATTTCGGGCAGTGGCAGCCGTATCCAGGTAAAGAACACTATCCTCCTGTATCGTCCATCCGGCATCAAGGCCAGCCTTCCCGTAGGTGTGCCATTGATCCATAGACTTACCATTAAATAGATAAATCCAACCGCTGTCGCTATCGTTACCCATCATTGAAGTGGACGTACTATCGCTTGCGGGGGCTTTGCCTTCCTCATTCGCATTACAACTTTGTAGCATTATAAATGCAGCCGCAATTATTATCAATTTACTCATTATTCACTTTTTACAGACATAATATACAAAGCCATTGTATCTCCTTCTTCTTTGGTGATAAGCGGGTGCGGTTGCATAGCCACAGTTCCCCATTTACCGGAGCCGCCGTGTTGAATCTGAGAGACTATAGAGTCCAACGCGGCTTGCTTATCCATCGTTTTATATTTATCTGCAACTGCCGCATAAGCAGGTCCGATAGAGCTTTCGTTAAGCTTGTGGCAAGTGAAGCAATCACTTTTAGATATTAGATCAAGGCCTCGTTCTATTGACGGGTCTTTAGTTTCCTTTACGGCAACTGCGGAATCAGAAGTGGCTTCTTTTGTATCGGTATTATTTCCACAACTAATAAAAAATAATACGGATGATAAGATTAAAATTGACTTTTTCATATACAAATATTCGTTTGTTATTTTGAAAATAAAAAATTTAATTATATGCCAAGTACAGCGCGATTCAATTTAGAATCGGTTGCAGTGGCTGCAAAATCGTCAAATGCTTTATCGGTTACTTTTATTATATGATCTGCAATAAAAGCCGCTCCTTCTTTAGCACCATCCACGGAATTCTTTAGGCAACACTCCCACTCCATCACAGCCCAACCCGTGTAATCATACGCAGCCAACTTACTGAATATGGATTTAAAATCTACCTGGCCATCACCTGTTGACCTGAAACGCCCGGCACGATTGATCCAGCTTTGGTAGCCTCCATATACTCCCTGCCTTCCCGTAGGGTTAAACTCTGCATCTTTCACATGAAAAGCTTTTATTCTATCGTGATAAATATCTATGTAAGAAAGATAATCCAGGCATTGCAATACAAAATGCGAAGGATCGTATAACAGGCAGGCTCTTGAATGATTATTTACTTTTTCTAAAAACATTTCATAACTAGCGCCATCATGCAGGTCTTCACCGGGATGTATTTCATAACAAACATCCACGCCACATTCATCGAATGTATTTAAAATTGGAAGCCATCTTTTTGCTAACTCATTAAAGCCTTCTTCCACAAGCCCGGCCGGCCGTTGCGGCCACGGATAGAATGTATGCCATAGTAAAGCGCCACTGAAAGTAGCGTGTGCATTCAACCCCAGGTTTTGCGAAGCTTTGGCGGCATACTTCATTTGTTGTACTGCCCACTTTGTTCTCGCCTTTGGATTGTTGCGCAATTCTTCCGGTGCAAAGCCGTCAAATAATTTATCGTAGGCGGGGTTTACCGCAACCAACTGCCCCTGCAGATGGGTGGACAATTCCGTGATTTCAAGCCCGCATTCATTTACTATCCCTTTTAATTCCTGCGCATAGGTTTTACTTTGTGCTGCTTTTTTTAAATCTATAAATCTGTCGTCAAGTGTTGGAAGCTGAACACCTGTAAAGCCAAGGCTTTTAGCCCATTCGCATATACTTTTAAGATCATTATAAGGTGCTTCATCGCTGATAAATTGCGCAATGAAAATTCCCGGTCCTTTAATTGTTTTCATTAAAATTTATTTAGCCTCACCCCAACCTTCCGAAAAAAAATCGGAACAGGCTCTCTCCGAAGGAGAGGGACAAGAATTACATGAAAATTATATTTTATACTCTGTCCATTTCTCTTTCGATTCACCCGAAGCTACTACACTATCTATAAATGCCATACCTCGCACACCATCATCTGCTCCGGGAAAGTCAAGCATTTCTTTTGTTGGTTCTTTGCCTTCCATCTTTGCAAGTAAAGTCTGCGCAAAGTTGTGGTAAATATTTCCAAATGCTTCAAGATAACCTTCGGGATGACCACCCGGTGTGCGGCAATTTTGCGTCGCGAAACTGCTTAAGTGTTTTGTATAATTAGAACCTGCTCTTAATATTTGTGTTGGTTCATCCAGCCACTTTACCAATAAAGTATTCGGCTCCTGCTGATGCCATTCAAGGCCGCCCTTTTCACCATAAAGTTTTATTTTCAAAGCATTCTCTTCTCCAGCAGCAACCTGCGATGCAATAAGAACACCTGCGGCACCATTATCAAATTTTAGTAACACATTTCCATCGTCATCTAAGGCACGGCCTTCCACCATGATGTTTAAGTCTGCACAAAGCTTTGTAATTTTTAATCCTGAAATATATTCTGCAAGATGTGCGGCGTGTGTACCTATATCACCCATGGCGCCTGCCTTTCCTGATTTTTTTGGATCGGTTCTCCATGCGGCCTGTGCATTGCCTTCGCGCTCTGATAATTTGCTTAGCCAACCCTGCGGATATTCTACAACGATCTTCCTGATCTTTCCGAGTTTGCCATCATTCACCATTGCCTTTGCCTGCTTCACCATTGGGTAACCCGAGTAAGTGTGTGTAAGGCAAAGTACCAAACCGGTTTCTTCTACTTTCTTTTGTAATTGTTTTGCTTCATCCAATGTAAATGTCATTGGCTTTTCTATCACTACATTAAAACCATGTTCAAGCGCCATCATTGCGGGAGCAAAATGGGCAAAGTTTGGAGTAACGATGGTTACAAAGTCAATTCTCTTATCAGCCGGAAGCTCACTTTCTTTTTTTATCATTTCTTCGTAGCTGAAGTAGGTTCTGTCCGCAGGAATAAAAAGCGATTCTGCTGAATCTTTTGCTATTTCAGGATTAATGCTAAAGACACCGCACGATAATTCTATAAGTCCATCCATGTTAGCGGCAATGCGGTGAATCGCGCCAATGAACGCATCCTTGCCACCTCCTACCATACCCATTCGTAATTTTCTCATATCAATAAATTAAAAAGTAAAATTGAAATAATAATGGAACTAAATTATTCATAAAAGGAGTTTAAAAAAAAGATATTTTAAATTAATTGTAACCATTTAATTTTTTTTAGTTGTTAATTAATATCTTGTAGCCAGAATATCGCACTATTACTTCTGTATAAAATAGAGATTCTCTGATGAAATTTACGACACGCTTGCAGCTCTCCACAATGATGTTTATTGAATTCTTCGTGTGGGGATCATGGTTTGTAACACTGGGAACTTTTTTAGTAAACAACCTTCACGCCAATGGCGCTCAAACCGCCCGGGTTTTTTCTACTCAATCGTGGGGGGCCATTATCGCGCCGTTTATAATTGGCCTCATTGCAGACAGGTATTTCAATGCTGAAAAAATACTTGGAGTTTTACATCTTATAGGCGCAGGTCTTATGTATTATATGTACACGGCAGGTGCAAATACAGATGTATATCCCACAGTATTTTTTTATTACTTACTTATATATATGATATTGTTTATGCCAACGCTTGCGCTGGTGAATTCGATTGCCTTTAACCAAATGAACGATCCTGAAAAGGAATTTTCAAGTATCAGAATTTGGGGCACCATAGGTTGGATAGTTGCCGGTCTATTGATAAGCCTTGTATTTCTTTGGGATGCAGACGCAAGTGTAAAAGCTGGTTTAATGAGAAACACTTTTTTATTGGCGGCTATTGCTTCACTTGTTTTGGGCTTGTTTAGTTTCACCTTACCTAAAACTCCGCCGAAAGTTGCGCCAGGCACTAAAGTAAAAGTTGCCGATATAATAGGGTTAGACGCTTTAAAGTTGTTGAAAAATAAAAACTTTTTAATATTCTTCATCGCATCTATTCTTATCTGTATTCCCCTTGCGTTTTATTACCAGGTTGCCAACCAGTTTTTATCTAATATTGGTGTTAGCAAGCCGACCGGCAAAATGGCTATTGGCCAGGCCTCTGAGGTGCTCTTCTTATTAGCCTTGCCTTTATTCTTTAAAAAATTCGGATTTAAAAATACAATCCTGATAGGCATGCTTGCATGGGCTTTGCGGTATGCATTATTTGCGTATGGAAATGCAGGTGACTTAAGTTTCATGCTAATAATAGGAATCGCTTTGCATGGTGTATGTTATGATTTCTTTTTCGTATCCGGACAGATTTATACAAATGCAAAGGCAGGCATAAAATATAAAAGCGCTGCACAAGGGTTAATCACATTAGCCACTTATGGTATTGGTATGCTGATAGGTTTTGAAATTGCAGGTCTTATTACCGATGCTTATACAAGCACCGACGGAACGTTTGATTGGAAAATGATTTGGATAATACCTGCCGGAATTGCCTTTGTTGTATTTCTTTTATTCGCAGTTTCATTTAATGATAAAAATGAAAGGCCTATACCAGATGAAAGTCTAACTATTTAAATTATACGTTCAATGCAAAACAGGAGAACACTACTTAAAAACTTAGCCCTCGGTACATCTGCCGTGATTATGGCTCCGGCTATATCTTGTGCCGAAAAAATCCAGGGAGAAAAAAATTACACATTGAAAGGGAATATTAATCATTCAGTTTCACGATGGACATTCAATTATCTTTCTTTAGATGAATTATGTA
>JBDTSD010000048.1:0-26870 GCA_039931355.1 Ginsengibacter sp. | reverse complement strand
TAAAGATGTATCGTGTAACCGGCAAAGAAGATTATTTAAAACTCGCCAAATTTTTCCTTGATGTAAGAGGCCCCGGTGGGGAAGCTTATAACCAGGCAAATAAAAAAGTGGTTAATCAAACAGAAGCCGAAGGACATGCAGTGCGTGCAGCATACATGTACACGGGCATGGCGGATGTTGCGGCGCTTACTAACGATGAAGGCTACCTGGATGCCATAGATACAATATGGGATGATGTGGCAGATAAAAAATTATACATCACCGGTGGCATTGGCGCGACAGGCAGTGGTGAAGCTTTTGGGGCTGCCTATGATTTACCCAACATGAGCGCTTATGCAGAAACATGCGCTGCTATCGGAAATGTTTATTGGAATCAAAGAATGTTTTTATTGCATGGCGACTCTAAATACATGGATGTGCTGGAACGCACGCTGTACAACGGTTTGCTGAGTGGAATATCTTTAAGTGGTAACCGCTTTTTTTATCCAAATCCATTGGCATCTGTAGGCCAGCACCAGCGCAGTGCCTGGTTTAGCTGCGCCTGTTGCATTACCAACATGACAAGGTTTTTGCCTTCGATGCCGGGGTACATCTATGCACAAAATGAAAATGATTTATATGTGAATTTATATGTTAGTAATAATGCCACTATCAAATTAAAATCAACAGAAGTAAAGCTTTCCCAACAAACAGAATACCCATGGCAGGGCAAAGTCACTATCACAGTTGATCCGGCGAAAGCAAGCGATTTTGCAATGCACATTCGCATACCTGGATGGGCCAGCAACCAACCGGTGACGAGCAGCAATCTCTATGCATTCATGAAAGACGATGCGTCTGCAATTCCAATGTACGTAAATGGAGAAAAGGTTGCTTATAAAACAGAGAAAGGCTATGCGCTTATCAATCGCACCTGGAAGAAGGGAGATAAAATCACAATCGATTTCCCTATGGAAGTACAGAGGATAACCGCTAACGAAAATGTAAAAGCTGATGTCGGGCGCTTTGCTTTGCAGCGTGGCCCGGTAGTATATTGCCTGGAAGGTGTTGATCAAAAAGATAGCGGCGTGCAAAGCCTTGTTGCTGATACCAACTCTGTTATCCGGGCCGTTTATAAATCAAATAAGTTAGATGGCATTACGGAATTAACTATGCAAGGTTACGAAGCAAGAAAGGACGATGCAGAGAATGCTTCTTCGAATCAACAAACCATTACTGCCATTCCATATTATAGCTGGAACAATCGTGGCAGCGGCGAAATGGAAGTCTGGATTCCTTACACAGCCGATGTTGCCAAACCCAAAGCTGCGCCAACTATCGCATCTAAAGCCACAGTCACTTCATCAGCAAGAAGTAAGTTGATGTTGAAAGCCGTCAACGACCAGTTTGAGCCGGCTGACAGTAAAGATCAAAGCACTAATTACCTGCATTGGTGGCCTGCAAAAGATACGACTGAATGGGTGCAATATGATTTTAATAAGGCTTATACTATTTCAAAAAGTGAAGTGTATTGGTATGATGATAAACCCTTTGGTGGTTGCGATTTACCTGCATCGTGGAAACTGTTATATAAAAAAGGCGATGAATGGGTTCCCGTTGATACCACAACAACTTATGAAATTGCAAAAGATAAATATGACACAGTGGAATTTAAACCGGTAACGACAACCGCTTTAAGATTGGTAATTCAATTGCCAAAGAATGATGCCTCGGGGATTCATGAATGGGTAGTGGAGTAGGATGATGGTACAGATATGGTAGTTGATTACCATAATTGTACTAAATGCTACACATGCCGAAAACCGAGATAGAGATTTTAAAATTTAAATCGAGCCCGAAGTAATGCATTCTTTAAAATATTGTTTCTTACTACTTTTTCTTATAACAACATCTTCTCTTTTTGCCCAGCAATCTGCGACTATAACGATTGATGCATCCAAAAAAGAAGCGCCTGTTTCACCAACATTGCATGGTATTTTTTTTGAAGAAATAAGTCATGCAGGCGAAGGCGGCCTGTATGCAGAACTGATACAAAACCGTGGCTTTGAAGAAGCGAATATTCCGCCAGGCATGACGCTGCAAAATGATTTTATTGTGCCTCCGAAAACACCGGGCTTTACTTTGCCGGGCAATAAAGTCAGCGACTGGAAAATGGAGTGGCCGATCAAAACAGATTATCCTGCATGGAGCTTTAAAGCCAATGGCAATGCTACTTTACAGGTGTCGAGAACGGATATCAATCCTTTAAACAGTGCTACGTCACAATCATTGCAGGTTGCTATTTCTAAAGCAGATAAAAACAATTCAGCCGAAATTATTAATGAAGGTTTCTGGGGAATCAATGTTATAAAAAGCAATAGTTATAACTTAAATTTTTATCTGCGCAGCAATAATTACAGAGGCGATGTAAAAGTAATGTTGCAAAGCGAAGATGGAAGTGTTTTAGCGGCTTATACTTTTTCATCTGTAACAAATAATGGATGGAAAAAATACAGTGCCGTATTAAAAGCAACAAAGGCTGATGCTAAAGCAAAATTTGTTTTATCACTTAATAATACAGGCACAGTTTGGCTTGATTATGTTTCTTTATTTCCAACCAAAACATTCATGAACCGTCCAAATGGTTTACGACAAGATTTAGCACAATACATCGCTGATTTAAAACCATCTTTCATTCGCTGGCCCGGCGGTTGTTTTGTAGAAGGCATCACTATTCAAAGCGCACCGGACTGGAAGAATACCATTGGCCCGGTTGAGAAGCGTGCTGAAACCTATAGCCCGTGGGGTTATTATACAAGTAATGGTTTTGGCTATCATGAATATCTGCAATACTGCGAAGACATTGGCGCTAGTGCTTTATATGTTTTCAATGCCGGCGTATCCTGTGAATACAGAAGCGGAACTTTTATTGCTGATGACAGCCTTCAACCTTTTATTCAAAATGCCATGGATGCAATTGAATATGCAATAGGCCCGGTGACCAGTAAGTGGGGAAAAGTGAGGGCCGCTGCCCGACATGCGAAACCTTTTCTGCTAAAATATGTGGAAGTAGGCAACGAGCAGAGTGGCCCGCGATATGCAGAACGATACAATCGTTTTTATGATGCTATCAAGGCAAAATATCCGCAGATAGAAATAATGGCGAGCATGGGTATTGGCGAGGTAAACAACTACACTACCAAACAAATGGAGCATATTGATTATGTAGATGAACATGCGTATAAGGCCGCCGGCTGGGCTTTTACACACTTTAATCACTTTGATAAATATCCACGTGATAAATGGAAAATGTATGTAGGTGAATATGCAACCAATGGTGGTGTTGGCACTGGTAACATGGAAGCGTCTTTAAACGATGCCGTTTATATAATGGCAATGGAGAAGAATGGTGACCTGGTAAAGATGAGCAGCTATGCGCCACTGTTAGTAAATGCAAATGATATTGACTGGCCGGTAAATCTTATCAATTTTGACGATGCAAGAAGCTTTGCAAGAATATCTTACTACACCATTAAAATGTTTAATACAAACAAGCCAACGGTAAACCTTGCAACCGATGTAAAAATTATTCAGGCCCAGATAAAACAACCGCAATTCAGCGGTGGCATAGGCCTTGCGACATGGGATACAAAGACTGAATACAAAGACATAGAGGTAATACAAAATGGAAAAGAAATTTTTAAAAGCGATTTTATAAATGATTTAGATAGCTGGAAAATGTTAAGGGGAAAGTGGGAAGTTCAGGACAGCGCTTTAGCACAAATTGCTAACGGAGCACAACAATTTGCCATGCTAAGAGACAAGACTTTTGATACTTACACCTTAAAACTAAAAGCAAAAAAATTATCGGGTTACAATGCTTTTATAATTCCCTTCGCCGTAAAAGACAGCAATACTTTTTATCGTGCGCACATCGGCGGTTATGTAAACAGGGTAAGCATGTTTGAAAAAGTATCCAATGGTTATGATGTCAGCAATATTTCAGCAACCGGTAATTTGCCCGACACGATTGCTGTTAACCGCTGGTACGATATAGAATTGCAGGTTGGCCTTGATACAGTTAAATGTTTTCTTGATGGTAAATTATTGATGACTTATACAGAGCCGGATAAACTTTTTGCCATCTCCGGCAAAGATGAAAAGAATGGGGATATAATTATTAAATTGGTAAATGGTTATAGCACTGAAATGCCTGTCAATATTGATCTGCAGCAAGTTTCTTCCACCGGCTCTACAGCAAAAATTATTACTTTATCAGCGCCATCATTAGCTGACGAAAACTCTTTTGAACATCCGCAGCAATTTATTCCTCAAAGTACAGTGAGCAAAACAAGTGGCAAAAGATTATCGCTTACACTGAATCGCCATTCCATTAACGTTATAAGGCTTCATCCGAATAAGTGACAAGCATATATTCTCCGGCTCTTTGAACCGGTATTGATTAACTGCTGGCAATCTACTTTCTAATTGTTCTCACGCCAAAAACTCTTCCCGCAGTTTTACCATTTGTAGCATTAACCCGTACTTCAATTTTTGATTTATCTTTTATCAGCTCTGCAGGTATCGCATACTCTTCATTAAAGAATTTTCCTGTTTCCCCGCCTTTTAATTCTACAGAGGCGACAACAGCCCCATCAACTAAAACATCAAAGCTCCGGTTCTTGTCATCGCCGATATAAGTAAAAAGAAGTGCTGTCGGCTTACCGGCTTCCACATTCATATCAAAAGAAAAGAAACCATTTCTACGAACTTCCCGGCCTGGGCGGCCATAAGCATCGCCAACATAAGATTGCTCACTTGCTTTTAAGTTATGATCACGCTCAGGTTGCATTTCACCAATGCGAAACATATCAATGGTCTGTGCTTCGATTTCTTTTTCATGTTTTTTCTCTGCTTCATATTCTGCCTGCCGCGCCGCCCAGTCATCATTGGTAAAGAAATCCCAATACACACTGTAATGATTGTCTATGTTTTTATAAAAAGGGGAAAGGGTAACATCAAACGGTTTTCCAACATTTTTTGTGTGAAATACAAGCGGATGATTTTCATCCTGCACAGCCCAATCATTTACATTATGATTATCAGTTAAAAGAACCGGTGAGCCATATACAGGATCCGGCATCGTATCACCAAGATTACCTGCTAATACCAACGGGCCATACATAAGCGCAACACGATTCTTATTGTCCGGCATACTTTCCGTGTACAGGCTCATGTTAAAATCAATTTCTACTTTATCATTATTGCTCCACTTGCGATTCACAACAAGAAAGCCATCGCCATCCTTTGTTGATGCTACTAATTTTCCGTTCACCTTTATCGCAGCATCTTTAGTCGCCCACCACGGGTTGCGGATGCGTAATGGAAAAGTTGCGGGTGTTGAAGTTTTAATTGCAAGAGTGGTACTACTACTTTCAGGGTAAGATGTTGTTTGTGTAACAGTCACATTTTTATTTTTCCAGTTAAGCCTGGATGGAATAAAAAGATTTACATATAAGCTTCCATCAGCGCCTTCAAAATAAATATCTTCTGTGTATTTTGAATGATTTTCCATACCGCTGCCGACACAACAAGTGAATGTGCGGAATGAATCGCTGTATTCTTTTTTACCTCCCATTCTCAATGGTTCAAAATAGAGCATCATCGCAGTCTGCGGGTTTTGGGAAGTAAGTATATCATTGAACAATGTTCTTTCATAATAGTCGCCAAGCTTTGAAGAAGGTTGCCACGTAAACAAATGGCCGGTAAGTTTTAGCATATTGTAGGCGCAACAACTTTCCGTGTTGTTGTCACTTAAAGTGTTGTTTAGTTTATCTGGCTCACCCAGGTATTCATAATTGCCATTGCCCCCTGTTACATAAGCATGATGATTTGCGAGAAGATCCCATGAACGGTCAGCAATAGTTTTATCACCTGTGTTTGAGGTGAGTTCGTATTGCCGTGCACTGCCAATTGATTTGGGAATGTTGGTATTGGAATGTTTGCCTGCCAGCGGATCAGGCTTTCCTTCAGCCAACGGCTGCATTACAAAATCATCATAAAATTTATAGGATAAATCAAGGTATTTTTTTTCTCCCGTAATAGCATAAATATTTGCAAGCACATCATTCATGCCTCCGAACTCACATTTCAGCATTTGCTGTCGTTGCGCTTCAGATAGTGGGTTCACGATTGTTGCCGTCCAGTCTGCCATCTTCTCTACAATATTTAAAGCTTTAGTATTATCGCAATACAAATAAGCATCTACCAAACCAGCCATCACTTTATGCACGGTGTACCAGGGGCTCCAGCCACCATTCAAATCAAAACCACCTGATTTTATCTCGCCTCGTTGCACTTTATAAAAAATAGAATCTTCATTGGGAATAGCGCCGACATACCCGGTCTTCCGTGCGACCTGGCATTTATACAATTCGTCAACTATGTAAGTCACTTTATTTTTAAACTGTTCATTGCCTGACGAAGCATACATCATAGAGCAGGCAGATAAATAATGGCCAAGGGTATGCCCGGAGAGCCCTTCACTTTCCCAGCCGCCATAGGCGCTGTCTTTGGGAGCAAGCCCCGAGTGTTTATAAAAACGATTCAATAACCTGTCAGAGCTTAGTGCAATCAAATAGCCTCCATCTATATCCATTGCATGTTTAAAAGGACTGCCATCTAAAAGTCTCACATCTTTTAAATTGAAAGCATAAGCACTGATATTAACAGAAGGATGGACCTTAAATTTCACATTAGTTTTTTCCGGTAAATAAGATTGGGAAAACGATATGCAACACGTAAGCAACGATATGGCAATAAAGATAAATTTCAAGAACTTCATACAGTAAAAAATTACAATAGTTAGAGAAAACAGACGTGTAAAAAAAGAATAAAAAAGCAATTTTTCCTAAACAGATTTTAACTGTGTTAGTGCAGAAATTACCTGCTGCAAAGCAACCAAAATTTATGAGGTAGATGCTGTTAAAAATTATTACTCCCTACCCAGCTTTTTAATATGGCAGTTTGTAATGCATCTGGGTTTGGCAAAGGTTGTATATGGAATGAACGATTTGCATCATCAATAGTAAGGCCGCCATAATTAAAATACTTTCTATAATCCAAATTGTTGGTTGTGTAAACGTAGCTGAAGATTTCATCAAGTTTTACACCGGCAGCTTCTTCACAACCTTTTTTTAATTCAGCTTCAGCAAATCCACGATTTTTTTGTTTATAAAAATTCGTTATAGAGCTTTCGCATTACATCATCAAGCGATTGTGTATTGTGTGTGTGATGGCGAATAGCAAAATCAAGCATTAGTGCAACTGCCGAGCCTTTGTCGTAATAAGAAATCGTTTTGCCTGCATGATTTCAAAAAAATTCGCATTATTTTTTAATTTGTCCATGTTTCTTTACCACCAGCTATTTAAAAAATATTTCCGCTTCTTTTTAATCCAACCTTATCAATTCCCTGCAACGAGCAGTTAATAATTGCTCATTGCATTTATTCAATCATTTATACTTTCACATTTATAATTTGACTAATTATGCAATTAACGATCGGTTTTAAAAAATATTTATTACAATATTTTTTTGTATTTTTTTTATCCATCAACCACGCGTTTGCGCAACCCGAAATTGATCCGCCGCTGTACGAGCAAACCAGTGAAGTAAACAATGTAATGGTGAAGTATAATGCAGATTATGGCAATCTTACACGATTTTATGTTATACAGAATTCCCCGGAAAGAAGGCAGCGATTATTGTCAACCGTAAATGCCTGCATTGATACGCTTGATAAATTAAATTTTGATAAACTCAACACCGGGGCAAAAGTTGATTACATTCTCTTCAACCGTGATTTGCATGAACAGCAATACCAGCTTAAAAAGGAAGCCAATGAATATAATTCGGTAAAACAATGGTTTCCCTTTGCGGATAGTATTTACGCTTATGAAAAACTTCGCCGCCGTGGTGCCGTTTTGAATGCACAAAAACTTGCCAGTGATTTATATAAATGGAACAGCCAAATACAAGACCTTCAAAAAAAATTAAGTGATCAATCATCCATCAGCGTTGAAGCAGGTGAGCGTGCAAAGGGAACGGTTAACGGTTTACAGTCTGCGTTGAAAAGCATCTATGATTTTTATAACGGATACGACCCCATGTTCACGTGGTGGGTGCCACAGCCTTACAAGACAACTGACAGTTTACTTGCTGTGTATGCTGATTCCATCAAGGCAAAAGAAAAAAGTATTTTAATACAAAAAAAAGACAATAGCGGTATCAAAGGAAACCCAATTGGTATAGAAGAATTAAAGCGACGGCTTCAGTATGAAATGATAGATTATACGCCGGAAGAACTCGTAGCTATCGCAAATATAGAATTTGCCTGGTGCACAAAAGAAATGCTGAAAGCCAGCAATGAAATGGGGTATGGCAACGACTGGAAAGCGGCACTCGAAAAAGTAAAAGAAAGTTATGTGCCGGCCGGCGAACAACCGACTGCCATGCTTAAACTGTATAATGAATCTGTTGATTTTATTGAGCAGCACAATTTAATTACGCTACCGCCGCTGGCTAAAGAAACATGGCGCATGCGCATGATGACGCCGAAACAGCAGCTTATCAATCCGTTTTTTACCGGCGGTGAAGAATTCAGTATTTCTTACCCGACAGGTGATATGAGCGAGGATGATAAACTGATGAGCATGCGTGGCAACAATCCGCATTTTTCACGGGCAACAGTGCATCATGAATTGCTTGCCGGGCATGCCTTGCAGGAATTCTCAACTAACAGGTATAAAACTTATCGCCATTTTGAAACGCCATTCTGGATTGAAGGCTGGTCTTTATATTGGGAAATGCTGTTGTGGGATGAAGGCTTTGCGCAAACACCGGAAGATAAGGTCGGCATGTTGTTCTGGCGCATGCATCGTTGTGCACGCATAATTTTTTCAATCAATTATCACACAGGGAAATGGTCGCCACAACAATGTATTGATTTTTTAGTGGATAGTGTTGGCCATGAAAAAGCAAATGCAGAAGGTGAAGTGCGCAGGTCTTTTGAAGGTGGTTATGATCCGCTTTACCAGATTGCATACATGCTTGGCGGCTTACAGATAATGCAGTTAAAAAGAGAATTGGTTGACACAAAAAAGATGAGTTATAAAAATTTTCATGATGCTTTTATTCAGCAGAATATGATGCCGATAGAAATGGAAAGAGCTATATTGGAAAACAGGCCGCTCACAAAAAATTATAAAGCGAACTGGAAGTTCTATAAATTTTAGAAACCCTCTTGAAGCTGATGAAATCGTTACTCTGCATGCAACTTTTGATAGTTGCATGCAAGAAACTTAATCTTGATTTTAAAGAAAGGCTTTACTCAAAAAATTATAACCCACCATATTTCTTTTTCGTACAGCGCTAAATCAAAAACTTTATTGATCCCACCAAATTCTGTCAGTAAGTTTCGCAGATTGTAAGGTTTGTGGATTGGCAATAATTTCAGATTCCGGGTAGATCACTCTTCTCGGAATTTCTGATAAAGCATTAGGCGCTTTCGTCAAAGGAGGAAAGCCTGTTCTTCTCCAGTCATTAAAATTTTCCAATGATAAAAAGTCCGCAATACTTTTTTCTTCCATTATTAGTTGCAGTGCATTGCCGCTGGTCAGTGTACCTCGACTGGCGATGTATGTGTTGGCGTTGGCAGTTGATATGCCCAACAAATCCATATGGGATTTTATGGCGGCCTGGTATATGGGCTGCGCCGCGGCCGCTCCTGATTTAAGAAAGGTGGCCTCTGCCTGTATGAATAATGCTTCAGAATAAGTAACTATATAAACTGATGAAGTAGGTGAACCATAAAAAGGGCCGGGCAATGAATAATCATCAAGGTTGCCCAGGTTAGCACTGCCAATCGGGCGACCATTGTACACGCCCGATTTAGAAAGCCCGATCATCTGACTAAGGCGCGGGTCATTTCTTGTCTTGAAGCCATCCACTACGTGTGCAGATAGTACAAGGGTTGAAACAGGAAGAAACGTGATGTATAGCTGGTTCTCATGGCCTGCATCTCCGGGGTAACTAAATGCAAAATTATCATCATTGGCTTGCATTCCGTTTTGCAAAGCCGATAATGCAAGGTCTGCCTGTGTTGCGGCACTGTAGCCAGGTGCTTTGGTTAAATGAATGTAATAGCGTGCCTTTAAAGTATAAGCAAGCTTTTTCCATTCAGCCATATCGCCATTGTAAAAGTAGTCATCGCTTCCAACATCTGCGCCCGTTCCTGCATTAATATCCGCGATGCCATTGTCAAGTAATGTCTGCAGATTTTTATAAATATCTTCCTGCTTATCATAGCCGGGTGTAAAATTGACACTGCCCTGCAAAGCTTCTGAATAAGGAACATCACCCCATAGATCTGTGGCTACACCGAAGCAATAAGCAGTAAGGATTTTTGCAATACCGGCATAATTTGAATTGCCGTTTGCTTCCGCTTTTTGATTTAATATATTGAGATTGTTAAGCCCGGTCACATAAATGTTACTCCAGTCACCATCAAAATCAACATTGTTTTGCAGGTAAGTACCAGAGTTGGGAACAGGCTGATTCAACGCTACATTTTGCATCCAGTGATTTACAATTATGGAAACATTACCTGCTGCGATGTTGGAAGAAATATCTAATTCTACGGGCGACAATATCAGCCTTTCCTGTACATCAAGCAAGCTATTAGGATCATCATTTACATCAATAAACTTTTTACATCCAATGGTAAAAAATAACGAAGCAGTTATAGCGAATATGATTAATTTTTTCATGTTGCTCTTTTTAATATGATAAATTTTCTCCCGTGGGAAATTTTAAAAAGTAAGTTTTAGTCCGAAGTTTATAGTCCTGGAAGTCGGAGTTGAAAAGGAATACAAACCCTGGTTTCCGTTACCTGAACCGAAAGAGCTGGCCTCAGGATCTGAGCCGGTAAAATGCGGCCTGTAGATCCAAAGGTTTCGCCCTGTAACCACGATGGTGGCTGATTTGAATGGAGTCCTGGAAATTAAAGCGGAGCCGAAAGTATAACCTAAAGTCGCGTTGCGCAGCTTTATATAGGTGCCATCTTGTATCACCGCTTCCAAAACGGAGTTGAGCCTCCTGTAATAATCTTCTGCGTCAGCGACTACTGTGTTTGCTTTATTATCCGTTTCGCTAATGCCCGCAATTACTCTTGGCTGGCGGTTTTCTGTAACCTTTGGTGTACCATAAAAATATCCGTAACCATCTACATTGTTTTGTATATCGCCTCCCTGTTTCATGTCAAAAAAGAAACTAAAGCTCCAGTTACGATAGCTGAAAGTATTGGTAATTCCTGCAGTCCAGTCCGGCGATATATTCCCGAGAATGCCCTGCGTATCATCTTTTACAGGAAGGCCGGCTGCGTCAATTATTAACTGGCCATCATTACTTCTTTTGAACCTGTCTCCAAAAATTACTCCATAAGGTTGTCCAACAATGGCCTGCGTGAAGCCAATACTTAGCTGCTGTATATCTCCATATAGTGATAATACTTTGTTGTTGAGTTTTGTATAGTTGAATACTACATCCCAACTGAAGTTTTTTGTTTTTACCGGTGTGGCATTTATCAATACTTCAACACCCCTGGTTTGAAGTTTGGCGGAGTTTACCGTAGTACCGTTGTAGCCTGTGGCTGCGGATATTAATACGCCGGGAATAATTCCGTCAGAAATATTTTTATCAAAATAAGAAACTTCAAGGCCTACTTTATTATTGAGGATTCTTGTTTCCAATCCAACTTCAAACTCTTTCGCCAGCTCGTTTTTCAAATTTAGATTACCTAATGTGGAGCTAAGCAAGAACCCATTTTGGCCCTGGAAAGGGAAATCAATGCCTGCAACACTAGCATGATAAAAAGGTGTGTTGAGAGAATATGGTCCTACATTATCATTACCAACGGTTGCGTACGAGACTCTTAATTTCCCAAAATTTAAAAATGAAGACGGAGCAGCTAATAACTCAGAAAATACAAAGCTTGCCGCCGCCGATCCGTATGGATAAAAGCTTTTATCTTTCGACAAAACAGAACTACCGTCATACCTGCCCGTTAGTGACAGGATAAGCAGCCTTTTATAATCAATATTTGCCTGTGTATAAAAACCTACTTTTCTTGATAAGGAGTGGCTTTCACTATACGTTTGTGTAGCGGCGTTTGCTAAATTATAAAAGTTGTCAACCGATAAGCCTACACCACGTCCCTGCACTGTTTGTCCATAAGAGGATAAAATATTATTTCCTACCAAAAGGTCGACATCGAAATCTCCGAATTGCTTTCTTGCATCTACAATAAAGTCATGATTGAATTGCCGGAAATTATTTGTCCTGTCAACTAATACCCCATTAGGATTAGCAACTGAGTTTAGCGCTTCATAATATTTATCCTGTTCTGTATAAATATCTGCGCCTATTCTTTCTGTTATGTTTAGCCACGATAGCGGGTTATAATTGAAGGTCGCAATTGGTAAAAAACGATTCACGTCTCCTTTTGTAAATACATTATCCAATACCCAATAAGGATTGTTTCTTGAAAAGCGAAATACCCTTTGCGAACCGTCAGGGTTCAAATATGGAAGAGGATCCCATGATATGGGTGCAGTAAATATTGTCCAGATGGGGCTTTCAAGAATGTATCCTTCGGGAACGGTGTGCCTTGTGGAATTACTATAATTAAACTGGACAGTCGCTGAAAACTTGTCCCCGATTTTTGTATTGAATTTTGTAAATACAGTGTGCCGCGTAAAATCATTTTTTGGAACAGTGCCTTGTTGATCAAAATAAGAATAAGAAAGAAAATATCCGGATTTTGGATTGCTGCCCGCAACGCTTATCGTGTTGTTGGTTGTTACTCCTGTTTTGAAAAAATCTTTTAGCTGGTTACGTTTTTGCACGGGTTGACCGTTTACTCTCAGCGTGTCAATCAATGGCCCCCATGAACTACTGCTCTTGTTAGTTTCCCCATCAAAATATACACCCCTGTCGCCCAGTGCATATTTACTTTGTACATCAGGATACAGCGCCTGGTCAAACGCCAGATCGGAACTCAATGTAACAGTAGGCTTTTTATACCCCTGTCCATTTTTGGTTGTAATAATTACCACGCCTCTTGCACCGGCTGAGCCGTATAAGGCAGTGGCAGCAGCCCCTTTCAATACGTTCACACTTTCTATTATCGCAGGGTCAATATCTACTAAACGGTTACTGCCGGGGCCAGAGGCTATAGAGCCTGTTTCAGAGTTATCAATCGGAACGCCGTCCAGCACAATCAGGGCTTCGTTATTGCCAAATATGGAGGTATTTCCACGAACTACTATTCTTGCGGAACCTCCCGGCGTACCGGATGAATTAGTGATTTGTACACCAGAAACTTTGCCTGCAATCGCATTAACTACGTTGGGGTCTTTTGCCCGTAAAAGTTCATCACCCTTTACTTCCTGTGAACTAAAAGTGAGGTTTCTTTTCTCCCTTTTTACACCAAGGGCAGTTACTACCACTTCTTCCAGGAATTTGCTGGTATTGTGCAACGTGATGTTCACGTTTTCATCAGTGCCGAGAGGCATTTCTGTTTTGTCAAAACCAACCGCTGTTACTACAACAGATGCATTTTCTTTGGCCAAGATTTTAAAGCTTCCATCTGGGCCAGAGGTTGTCGCGATCCGGGAATTTTTTAAGCTAACAGTTGCGCCTGGCACCGGGTTACCGGTAGAATCAAGAATTTTTCCCACATACTCCTTTTGTGCCATGACGGCAGCCGAGCATAAGATTAATAGAAATAATGTAAAGATTTTTTTATTCATAGCAGTTGTTTTGAAAAGAGTTATTTGTTATGAAAAATAAATTTTTTTCCCGTATAAGCTTATGCAAGCTACTGCAATGGAGGGATGCTCATTGGTTTTTTATTAACCAGTATTTAACGAATTTTAACCAGTATTTTTTAAAAAATCCTTTTTACGGATAAAAATGGTAAATCGTTTTCTAACAGTTAAGCCAACCCGAATATCTTTCTATTATAGGTTTCTTTCATGCGCATTTTTCATCTTAATAAATTCATCTTAATGTAAAAATTTATTTCTTTTATTGGTATAAACGTAAGGGCCATAATATCCCCCGGGAAGGGGATGTTTGTAAAACCATCTACCTGGTTTTTGATAAATTAAAAGGGTAAAATATGCTAAGCATTGATTAATTGAGGACTTGTTTAAGCACCCAAAGAAAATAACTTTGAGTATGGCGATATATGATTATATCTATATGATTATAATAGCCATTTTCATTGTTTCATAATGCTGTTCAAAAAATTATCATTATGCAAAAAATTCCGCTGCTGCTTACTCTGTTATTATTTTACTCTTTAAGCTTTGCGCAGCAATTTGACAGTTCACTCTTCTCTCAGTTACATTTTCGTTTTATTGGTCCCGATGGCAACCGAGCTATTTCTGTAGTTGGTGTTCCCGGCGACGACATGGTATCTTATGTAGGTGCCGCTTCCGGCGGTATTTTTAAAACCCAGGATGGTGGCGTAAGCTGGCGGCCCATCTTTGACAAACAAGATAATTCAAGCATCGGCGCACTCGCCATTGCCCCGACAAATATTGGCCAGGTATGGGCTGGCACAGGGGAAACATTTTTAATTCGTCCGGCACATGCTATCGGCAATGGAATATATAAATCTGTTGATAGCGGTAAAACCTGGAAAAATATGGGCCTGCAAAAAACTGCGAGAATCAGCAGGGTTATTGTTGACCCTAAAGACTCAAACACCGTGTATGTCGCAGCCTTGGGAAGTACACATGCCCCGCAGCAGGAGCGTGGTGTTTACAAAACAACTGATGGCGGCAATATATGGAAACGCATGTTGTTTGTGAATGACAGTACAGGTTGTTCTGATCTTTCTATTGATCCTCAAAATCCGGATGTGTTATTTGCCGCTATGTGGCAGGTAGATATCAAAACGTGGAACTTAAACAGTGGTGGCCCTGGCAGCGGCATTTATAAAACTTCTGACGGTGGTAAAACATGGAAGCCTTTGCGCAATGGATTGCCTGGTGGGCCTAATCATCCCGTGGGTAAAACTTCTGTAGATGTGGCTTACAGTAATCCGAAAATTGTGTATGCGCTCATTGAAGATAAAGCGCCGGGTTTATATAAATCCACAGATGGCGGTGAAAGCTGGGAGCTTATGAACCAAAATCATTCAATGGCGCAAAGGGCGCCTTACTATACAAGGGTGCGTGTATCAACACAGGACCCTGACAGGGTTTATACAATATGCGTTACCATAATGCAATCCAATGATGGCGGAAAAACATTTAATGGCAATGGAAATTATCGTCCCGGTGGTGATAACCATGATATGTGGTTTGATCCTACTAATGCAAAAAGAATAATGGTGGCGCACGACGGATGTTTGAATATGACACTTAACGATGGTAAAACATGGGATAACATCAACCTGCCTATTGCACAAATGTATCATGTGGCGGTAGATAACCAGGTTCCTTATTATGTATATGGCAACCGCCAGGATGGTTACTCGTATCGTGGTCCTTCTAACAGTTTGCAAGGGAGTATACCCCTTGGCTTGTGGACAGGCGTTGGCGGATGCGAAAGTGGTTTTGCGCAACCTGATCCGGTAGATAATAATATTGTATGGTCGGGATGTTATGATGGTGGGTTGGATGTATTTGATGTACGAACCGGCCATGCCCGCGATGTAAGGGCATGGCCTGAAGCCGGGTATGGGTGGGCACCTGCCGATGTAAAATACCGCTGGCATTGGACGTATCCTATGATGATCTCCGTACATAATCACAACAAAGTTTTAATCGGAAGCCAGTATGTGCATCAAACAACCGATGGCGGACAAAGCTGGAAAGTTATCAGCCCTGATCTTACCACCAATGACAAATCGCACCAGCAAAGTTCAGGTGGTATGAACGATGATAACCTTATGACTTTTGATGGTTGTACTTTATTTAGCATTGCAGAGTCGCCATTAAAAGAGGGGCTAATATGGACAGGCAGCAATGATGGCCAGGTATATATAACAAAAGACGGAGGCAAAAATTGGACAAACCTAACGGCTAATATCAACGGGCTGCCAAACTGGGGTACCATTAGTAATATTCAACCTTCTGCGTTTGACGAAGGCAGCGCCTACATCTCTGTTGACCTGCACCAGGTTGGTAATTTCGATCCTTATATTTATAAAACAACTGACTATGGAAACACGTGGAAATTGATCAGTAATGACATTCCAAAATCAAATGCAGCCTTTGTACACCAGGTGATTGAAGACCCGGCCAAAAAGGGATTACTTTGGGCGGGCACTGACAATGCTTTATATTTTTCCCCTGATGATGGCAACCAATGGATACAAATAAAAAATGACCTGCCGCCTTCTCCCATTTATGGTATTGTTATTCAGAAAAATTTTAGCGACCTCGTGTTGGCGACTTTTGGCAGGGGCTTTTATATCCTGGATGACATTACTCCATTCAGGGACTTAACTGCGGAGGTGCAGCAATCAGAAGCAACTCTTTTTAAAGTAAAACCTGCGTACCGCTTCCAGTCTAAGAATGGCATACATTCAGAAAGAAGTTTTATCACCGGCGAAAACCCTCGCTATGGTGCCAGCATAAATTATTATATAAAAGACAAAACTAACGACACCGCGTACGTGCTTATTCTTGATGGGAACGGAAAAGAAATTAAAAAGATCAGAGGCACTAACAAGCCGGGAGTAAATCGTGTATTTTGGAACCTGAGCTATGAAGAACTTGAAATGCCCGCTCTTCGTACAAGGCCAAGAGGAAAAGATTGGGTGTCTCTTGATGCCGTCGGCAAACGTGCTATGTACATTTACGATCTTGATATTGGTCCCGGCCTGGAACCGCCACTCGCGCCGCCCGGCACCTACAGCGTGGTTTTGAAAATTGGCAATAAAACCTTTACCCAAAAATTAGATGTATTAAAAGACCCCAATACAACAGGCACGATTGAAGATATTCAAAAGCAACATATGTTGGCAATGAAGTTATACGATGCTGTAAAAACCTGTTTTAAATTAATTGATGAAATGGAGAATATCCGGGCAAAACTTTTGTTCATCGCAGATTCGTCTAAAGTAAGTAATGCGAAAAAAACGCGTGCAAGAAAAATTGAAAATGACCTGTGGACATTAGAAGGTAAAGTGCATGATATCTACCAGACCGGTGCAAGGCAGGATGTTTTTCGCAATCCCAACCAACTGCTCGAAGAGTTTCTCGCTATTTCAAAAGAGGCAGTTGTAAGCAGTGCGGATGCAAAGCCTACCGACCAGGACTACCAGGTGTATGATCAGTTAAGTAACCGTCTGCAAAAAGTTATTGTTGATTATGCGACTGTAAAAAAATCTTTGAGTCCGGCAGAAAAAGAATTGAAGGTTAAAAGCGAGGTTAAAAATTATGAAGATGAAAATTAAATGTGCTTAATAATCCTTTGTCATAAATACTTAATTGATAAATGCGCTTTATCCAAAGATTGTTACTCATCATGCTTTTATTCTTCTCTGGTAATGCAGAGTCGCAGCAATTAAAAGTCGCAGGCGGGCAGGCGCAACTGGACATAAGAGAAGCCGGCGAAAGCAGCTTGCGTATTACGCTTAAGCCGGTAACTTTTAAAAATAATTTTCCTGTAAATCCTGCCGTAGCCGAAAAAAATTATCCACCGCCGGCAATCACCTTACGGGAAATAAAGACATCAATCAAAAAGAAAATTGGAAATTTTGAGGTGGAAGTACAGCCGCATCCAACTAAAATAATCATTACTAACGGTAATGGGCAACCTGTGCAGGAGCTAACCTTTCTTAATGATGGAAATATTTCTTTCATGTTAGATGATCAGCCATTATTGGGCATGGGTGAAGGAGGCCCAAAGCCTGCAAAAGGAATTGACTGGCGTAAACAGCCTATAGAGTTTGACCGCCGTGGCCGCTATGATAGTATGCAACCACGCTGGCAGAGCGATGCTTACGGCTCACGCAACCCGGCGCCTATGTTGGTAGGTACGGGAGGTTGGGCAATATTTGTTGCGGCTCCGTGGGTGCAGGTTGATCTTTCAGCAAAAGATAAAGGGCTTCTTATTCCCTGGAAGCCGCCTGTAAAAGCTGTTGAGCAAAATCAAGAAAATCAGCAGCTAAACCATGGGAAAGGGCTTCCTCCTATAGATAAAATTGTTCCCGGCCTTTTCGACATATTTGTATTTGATGCCCATGATCCGGCGGCAATGATGAAAGATTATTCTGTGATAACAGGGCCAGCAGCCATGCCTCCCAAATGGGCTTTGGGTTATATGCAATCGCACCGCACACTTATTGACGAAAACCAGATGGTTGGCATTGTGGATACTTTTCGTGAAAAGAAAATCCCTATTGATGCAGTAATTTATCTTGGTACCGGCTTTGCTCCACGTGGCTGGAACAAACCCCAACCTTCTTTCGAATTTAACCCTGACGTTTTCTACCGTGATCCCAAAATCTTTTTTAATGAAATGCACAGCCGGCACGTGAAAGTGATTGTGCACATGGTGCCATGGGACAGAGATAAACTGCCGACACTTCATGGAAATATTCCACCCAAGCCCGGTGAAATATTAGATGCCTCCCACATAAAAAATTATTGGCAGCAGCATTTGAATCTTGTGAACACGGGTGTGGATGGCTTTTGGCCCGATGAAGGAGATTGGTTCAACTTGTATGAACGCATTAAACGGCACCAACTATATTACCAGGGTCAACTCTCTACAAAGCCGGACGTACGGCCATGGAGCCTGCAAAGAAATGGCTACCCTGGTATTGCCCAATGGGGCGGATGGGTATGGTCGGGAGATACAGAATCTTCCTGGAAAACACTTGAAGGGCAAATAGCGGTTGGCTTAAATTATTCATTGAGCATCGGCGCTTATTGGGGTTCTGACATTGGCGGCTTTTATTCGAGCAAAGAACTTACCGGCGAGCTCTATGCACGTTGGTTTCAGTTTGCTTCTTTCTGTGGATCGTTTCGTTCACATGGGCGCACATGGCATACAAGATTACCCTGGGGTTGGGGCCTTTCTTCCATGGGTTTTATAGAAGATAGAGAACCGCCATTGGAATCGGAATTAAATAACCCTGCCATTGAGCCAATTGCAAGAAAGTATGATGAACTGCGCTATCGCCTGCTACCTTACACATACACACTGGCATGGCAGGCGCGAAATACCGGGATGCCTTTGCAGCGTACGATGTGGCTTCAATATCCCAATGATAAAAAAGCAAGGAGCATCGCAACGCAATACATGTGGGGAAGCGATCTATTGATAGCACCGGTTTACGAGAAAGGTGCTACTTCACGAAGCGTTTATTTACCTGCCGGTGACTGGTATGATTGGTGGACAAATAAAAAAGAACATGGCGGGCAAACGGTTTCCAAGAATGTTGACCTGGGAACTATGCCAATCTATGTACGTGCCGGCGCAATTATTCCATTTGATCCAATAAGGCAATACGCCGCAGAAAAAGTGAATGAACCCACCACTATAAAAATTTTTACTGGTGCAAACAACTCCTATACTCTATATGAAGATGACGGTATAAGCCAGGAATATCTTGCGGGCAAAGGCACATGGATAAACTTTTTTTGGAATGACAATTTACGCGAACTCGTAATAAAACCAGGTGCGCCAAAAGGCTTTACCAGCCAGCCTCTTAAGCAGAAGTTTATATTTGAATTGATTCCCTCCGGAGTTACTAAAGAAGTGAATTATGATGGAAGATCAATGAAGTTATTATTTTGAATACCGGCCTGGTTTTACAAAAAAGATTATTTCCGTAAATTCTTTGTAAAGAAGCATAAAAAAAATAAGAACCAAATTTCTTTGATTCTTACTTTAGAGGTCCCGAGCATACAGAATTGTTATCGATTGTTATCGGATGAAAATAATTAGCTACGATAGGAAACTTTCATTGAGGTGATTGATTTTGATCCTGAACAGATTTGTAGTTAGTGTTTTGGTACAATGGCAGACATAAAAGACTGATTGGGCTGCAAAGTTTTCAGAATAGATACAGATTGGGTAAATAACCGAACCTGCTGAGCTAAAAAAAAAGATATTTGATCAATGCCTAAAGTCTAAATTAGTCGCGTTGGTTCGGGCTAAAATTTCAAGGAGGTGCATTTTATAGGAAATAAGTGACCTTGGGAATAGCAACATAGCTATTGTAGTTATCAATACTTTCACTTCCTTCTGCGATGCATTATAAAAGCAGATGAATGTAATATGAATATTATTTATACTGGATGAGTAAAATATATAGCACTTCCTAACCTTATAGTCATTAAAACATCATTAGCGTCAAAAGATGCCAAAATAATGTAATGAGCTGGTAATATACCTATAATCGGTGCCATTATTCCGCATATTTTTGTACAAATATTAGGGCAATGATTTACTTTAATACTGATTATCTTAAATGATTCGATAATATAAATTTTCTCATAAGCAGTTTGTTTAATTACAGCTTAACGGGGTTCTTTTTCTAAAGAACCCTTTTTTGTGCATAATGCATGCGATAATTCTCATGAAAAAAGTAACTGAATGTATCAGATGAAAAGATGATAAGCAATTTCACTACGCTTAATGGTTAATTCTAAGAGATACTATGATTATAGAATTTAAAAAATTTAAGACAGAACTTAAACGAATAAATGAATGAAGATTTTCCAGCAAATCACGTTATCTTTTCTGTTGTGAAATGCAGGATTTTATTTTAATATTTTACCAAATGGTTTGGAAAGTTCTCAATTTTTTCGCAACAAATTTGTTCCATGACCTGCTGAAGTTGCAATTTCAATATGGAGATCGTATGATTACCTCCATGCTTTCCCAGAGCTCCTACGCCGTACATAAATGATCTTCCAGGGAAAGTAAATTTAGCGCCGGACGCCATCGCTCTTGCTATATCTGGTCCCGACCGTAAGCCACTATCCATCATGACTTCTATCTTATCTCCATAGGTATCGGCAAATTTAGTAAGTGGCTTTATGGTTGACTGGCCGGCATCTAACTGTCTCCCTCCATGATTAGAAACGATGATGCCATCCAGTCCCAATTTTATCGCCTTTTCAACGTCGGCTTCATTGACAACGCCTTTCAAAACAATTTTTCCTTTCCACATATCACGGATAGGTGCAATTTTTTCTTCATTCAATCTTCCTGTAAATGTTTGATCCATAAATTCACCAAGCTTTTTTAAGTTCAGGCCTTTAGGCATATATGGTTTTAGAATTTCGAAAGCAGGCTGCCCATTGATGAGCGTTCTGATCGCCCAGTTAGGCTTGCTCATAATTTGAAAAATATTCTTAAGCGACATTTTGGGAGGCAATGCTAAACCATTTCTTATATCCCTCGGGCGATATCCAAATGTAGGCACGTCACAAAGAATCACGAGTACCGGATATTGGGCCGCTTCTGCACGCTTAATGATTTGATCCCTGATGCTATTTTCCGTAGGATGATATAACTGAAACCACGCTTTGCCTTCCGTAATCTCCCCGATACGCTCAATACTACTGGTACTAACGGTACTTAATATAAAAGGTATATTATGCTCAAACGCAGCTTTGGCAAGAATTTCAGGTGACTTTGGCCACATGAGTCCCTGTAGTCCAACAGGAGCAATCCCGAACGGCGCATCATAGGTATGGCCAAATAATTCGGTACGCATGTCGGACCCCTTGTGCACATTCAGGTAATAAGGAAGAAGTTCTACCTCCCGGATTTCAGAGGTGTTCTTCTGAAGATTTACATCTTCGTTACAACCTCCATCAAGGTACTCAAAGGCAAACTTTGGAATTCTTTTTTTTGTTCTATTTCTAAGATCTTCTACAGAAGGATAATGGGAATTAATTTGATATTTCATTTGGAATATTATGCACTTATCCGATAAAAAATTTATTACTTCATGCCTACTTTCCAGATGCTGTTACCTGCATCATCCGCCACCAGCATGGAACCATCAGCCATTACTGTTACACCAACAGGCCTTCCATATACTTCATTCTTGCTTTCATCTGCAATGAAACCCGTTAGAAAATCTTCGGGACTGCCGGAAGGCTTGCCATTTTTAAAAGGGACGAATGTAACTTTATATCCCGCAAATTGAGAACGATTCCACGAGCCATGCTCGCCAATAAATACTCCACCCTGGTATTTTTCTGGGAATTGTTTTTTTGTATAGAATGCGAGGCCAAGGCAGGCAGTATGTGCACCCATCGATACGTCTGGAACAAGCGTTTTTTCTAATAAGCCAGTTGGTATTTTACCTTTCCATCTTGGGTCTTCATGAGGGCCGAAGTAAGAATAAGGCCATCCATAAAAACCGCCCTCTTCTACATGTGTGAAATAATCAGGAACGAGGTCATCACCTAAATTATCTCTTTCATTTACTACGCACCATAATTTTTTTGTGGCAGGTTCCCATGCTGTGCCAATAGGATTGCGCAACCCATACGCATACACTTTTTCTTCTGATCCATCTGGCTTCATTTCTAATATACAAGCCCTTCTTTTTTCCTGCTCCATTCCGTGCTCCCCGTCGTTGCTGCCTGATCCGGTTGATACATATAATTTTGTGCCATCAGCATTTGCGATAAGATTTCTTGTCCAGTGATTATTGTAACCGCCCGGCGGGAGGTCCGTTATCTTTTCGCCATTTGCAGTTATTTCTAATTGCCCTGGCTTATATGGATAGCGATAGATACCATCCGTATTTCCTACGTAAAACCAATTACCCAGAACAAGCATCCCTAGAGGTTGATTTAAGTCCTTCATGAATGTCTGCCTGATATCCGGCTTGCCGTCACCGTTAGTATCTCGAAAAAGTATGATGTTGTTAGCGCTTTTTTTGCGGCTGGTTTGAGATTCTGAAACCAGCAGATCACCGTTCGGCGTTATATAAAACCAGCGTGGGTTGTTTAAGTTCCCTGCGTATTTGGTAACTTTAAATCCTTTCGGGGCAATTGGAGTTTTTCCTTCAGGCCAACCAATAACTTTGCTGTTTCTTTTTGTATCGGGAGTTGCGTATGGCTCAGGCAAATTAATTTGCGCAGTAGTTTTCTCCGTAGCTATTTTTTTTTGAGAATTACAATTTGAAAAAGCAAATGCGATTACAAGTGTGTACAAAACAAAATGCATTTTTTTCATTTCAAATAAATTCATTGTTGTAAAATATTATTATGCAGCACTGAAACAGGTGTTGACGAAATGCATACTGATATCGGGTTTCAAGGCCTTCTCCGCCCCGCGACTGGAAGCAAGTTGGCAGTTGAGCTCAATTATTTATTTAGTTTTTCCGCTCTTATCATTTCTGATCCTGCAAGAAGTACTGCGCCGAGGGCATGTGTATCATTCAATTCATTTGGCCGGTCGTAATAAAACCTGATATTATCACCTATGTTTGTTCCGATACAAACATCCTGCACCTGGCCATCTGCGGTAATTTTAGTGGTCAATCCTTTCCATCCATCCTGTGCGATCGTCATATATGTTTTATTGATCCAGCCTTCGTTTACGGCCCTGGCAACTGCATACGTAAACATAGCGGTTACCGAACTTTCCTGGTAAGAATCTGGCCGGTCAAGCACCTGGTGCCAAAGGCCTGAAATGTCCTGGTAGCGTGAGTATCCAACGATTTGCCTCAATAGTAAACCGATAAGTTTTTTGCGCTTTGGATGGTTGGCGGGGAGGTTGTTCAGCAATTGTGTTTGCGCTACAGCCAGCCAACCATTACATCTTCCCCACCGGGCTACGCCATTCATTTGAACATCGCTATACCAGCAATGAAAAAATAAACCTGTCATGGGATCATACAAATGCTTATTAAAATTTTCTACCTGTTTAATGGCATCGTCAAAATATTTATTGTTGCCGGTGAGCTTTCCCATACGTGCTAAAAAAGGCACACTCATGTAAAGATCATCCGCCCAAATGGTTGCGTCCCGAGGCCTGGGGCGGCACAATGTTCCATCAGGTAAACGCTGTTGTTTATTCAAAATATAATTTCCGGCACGCTCTAAATAAGCCAGGTAATCCTTTCGCTTATCCATTCCATATACATCGGCTAAGGCCGCAGCGAGTGAGCCGCATGCATCTAAGTTTCCCATGCTAAAAAAAGAACCCCACTCCGTTTTCTTCTTAGCATCATATAGTTGTTTAAAATAGTTAACGTTGCTGAAGATAAAATCAAAATTCTTCTTCGGGTAATCTGAATATTTTTTATCATTGAGAACATCGCTTAACTCAACCATTCCGACATTTAATACTCCATTTACATAGGCCCATTTGTTGTAGCCACTTTCAGCTCTTACATCAGAAGAGGTATCCATGCCGTGGGTACTTGAAAATTTTTCGCCCGTCTTATTATTAATAAATTGAAAACTTGTATGTTCAATTACACGGTCTGCTACTTTCCGCGTAATCTCTTCAGGGCTGCTTTTAGTCTGGGCAAAAAGATTTGTGGAAATAATAAGTAAGGTGAAAAAAAATAGTTTCATGTTTTTTTTATTTGATAATCGTATAAATGCCTATTGGTTTTTATCTTGATAATTCTACCGGATTTTCTTACCAACTTCTTTTAGCTGCGCTTCATACAAGGACTGCGGTTGTAATCCATCTTTGTTTTGGCCTTCCCATTCTCCATCGGGCCTGCCACTAAAGCGTCCTTCATATTTACCTCCTTGCAAACCAATACTATAATTTTTTCCATTTACATACGGGCTTTGAACGGCTGCTCTTTTCACGGTACAATTCCAAAGTATTTGTGTTACGCCTACCCATCCATGCCCGCTTCCATAGTTACCACGGTCCTGGATATTTATTTCACCATCGGTTATTATATTATCGTATAATGTTCCCATGCTCCAGCGATGGTGAGGGCCAATATCAGCATGGGTATTTTTTGCGGTGCAATTATAAAAGACATTTGGGCCGCGGGTTCGTGCACCTGTTACATAATCGTGTCTTCCTTCGGTGGTATGGCAATTCATAACTAAATTCATTTGGCCGGTGTTGTTAAATGAATAACGCCTGCTACCCGTGATAATAGATTTTGCATCCAAACAATTGCAATTGGTAACTGTAATATTTCTTGCATCACTTTCGAGGCTCACACAACTGTAGCCGAAGTAACGTGAGGTAACGTTACGCACCCAGCCATTTTCTATCTTATTTAATTTTATCGTTTCCCATCCATGATCTTCTGCGGTATCGCTTTTATATTCCGATTCACAATATAAATTTTCAATACCCACATTTGAAATGCGCCCGTCAAAATTGTATTTATAAATTTCAGGCGCACCATACTTCGTTTCCATCGCCATCACAATAGGGTTATCAATAAATATTTTATCGCCTTGAATTTTTGTGATCGTTCTTTCAAATTGAATATTATATTCATTTGCCTTCCATTGTTTGGTTCCGTTTCTTTCGGCAATCTGATCCATCTTAAGGTCTTTAATCCATTGATCTGTTGCAGGCCTGTACACTATAATGCTGTCACCAATTTTGTAACTTTTTGATGATGCCACTGTAAAAGATTTTGTTCCAACAGGTACATAAGCATCTGTAATTTTTGTTCTTGTATTTGGGATTTCTTTAATGGTACCCCTTCCTGAAACGGATATAAGTGTTCTATGCGAAGTGCCGGTTGCTACCAGCTTTGTATCATTTCCTTCTCCGCGCAAAACAATTCCGCCGGTTTCAATTTTAACCGTTCCCGGAATATTATAAGTTCCTTTTTTCAAAAGAATCGTTCCCCTGAATCCATTTTTATCAGGAGATATTTTTGCAACTTCATCAATGGCTGATTGAATAATTTCTTCACTGCTTCCGTTTGCGGATGGCACAATGGTTTTTATAATTGCGACACCAGGTATTTCTTTTTTTCTTTCATAATATCCTACAAGGCTAAAATCAGGAATAATGTTTCCTTTTTCATCAGCAATATAATTGAGCGTCCCATCTTTATTGACGTTAATAAATTTAGATTCCCATGCATTCGGGCTTGCGAGAGAAAGTGTAAATAGAATACCAGGAATGACTAAAAAAGAACGAGTATTTACTTTTGGCAGCATCGTAAAATCTATCGTATAATTATAATAAGCAAATAAAAATTTCACCATAATATTCCCACAAAAAATTTATATAAAATGCATTATGCCAGAATTGTTGAATAGTTTGCTAACGAGATAAAATCATAGCGGCGTAATTATTATTCTTTTTGTAACAGCGGTCATCCGCACCCTCACCGATTGCAAACAATTTAATACCAGTTAAATTTGATGAAAAAAAAACTGCTTGTTGTAACATGATACTTTTTTGTTCACGGAACAATAGAGCATCAGACACCATATTTGGTCAAAGCGCGGATAGTGGAATACATTTCCTATTCGGCCAAAGACGTGATTGAATTAAAGCTGGTAACAGGAGGAGGATTTATTGCAAAATTTTCAAAATGATTTTTTATAAGTTTAAACAGGAAGGAATATGAAATTAAAATTTAAAAATTTTCTTTTGAGTGTAGTTGTCACTACAATTTCAATTAACGTTCATGCGCAAACGCAGAAAGTATTTTATAATGCAAAATATTTTGGAGCAAAAGGCGATGGGGCAACTTCCGATACAAAAGCTATAAATAAAGCAATAGAAGATGCATCTGCCTCAGGTGGCGGAACTATTTATTTTCCTGCCGGAAATTATCTCAGTGGCTCTATCCGGCTTAAAAGTAATATCTGTTTATACATTG
>JBDTSD010000047.1:0-27300 GCA_039931355.1 Ginsengibacter sp. | reverse complement strand
CCTTAAATAAACATCCTCCACTTCAATAGAATTAGGCCCAAACATGTGGCCTACATAATCAGTAGATGCGCAGTTAATAGTAAGAAAATCCGTGGCTGTACCCTGGCCCATTTTATTTCCGTCTAATGCGGCTTCTGCCAACTGCAATGTGAGCGAATTACCAAATGGAGAGCTGCGGATAAATCCTTTATTTTGTTTATAAAGTGCAGATACATGATGTGGGAATGTTGATGCCTTTTCACCACCAAATATTCCTTCCCATGGTTCATCATCTTCAGTACTTTGCTTGTATGTGTTTACAGGATATAATGTAGACCAATCATTTGCCACTAATTTTTCCGGCACTCTTTTATCATTAAAATCTTTCAGCCACGCCGGTAATTCCTTCATGTAGTAGGTGCTGGTAATAAAATTTCCTGTAGCATCATCAAACCAAAAAGCGCCATTGGCTGTGTGTCCCGTGGGTAATATAGATGCCCTGTCTTTAAGAGAAACGCCAATCACTTTTGATTGAAAATTAGTAGCCAGGCGTAACTCATCTGTTATGGTTGACACTAATAAATTTTTTGGAGACATCTTTCCTTCATCTGATGTAGTCCCCACAGATTGCACGGAAGTGTCTTCTGTGCAATACCAATGACGGCCCGTGTTTTGGTCAATCCAATCATTACCGGCAATGCCACTGATAGCAGGTACTGAGCCGGTAAAAATGGTGGTATGCCCTGGCGCTGTATAAGAAGGCAGGTAATTAATAAAAGTGTTTTCGCATGAAAATCCTTCATTTAATAATCGCTTGAAACCACCGGCTTCATAGCGATCGTAATACCTGTATAAAAAGTCCCAGCGCATCTGGTCAACAACAATACCTACTACTAATTTTGGACGCGGCAAAGATTGCGCTCTTATTGAAGATGCAAAACCGCATAACATGAAACCTACCAGGATTTTTGTCATCAAAACATGTCTTCTGTTTATCATATATTTTATTGAGTTAAGATTTCATGAATAAAATACAATGTGAACGTGGCTAACTCACCTAAACGAAAATATTATTTTATAATTAAAAAACTTCACTTTGTTATTTTAAATAAATTCAAACTTAACATCAATAAATATGGAAGCTATGTGCTCGTCTTCGGCGATAAGCATTAATAAACCAGGCTTATAGTAAAGAAAAAAAATAAGGCTGTCTTTCAAACAGCCTTATCATACAATACCAGTTTTTTATGAAGCTGGATTATAACATGGGACAATAATAACAACCAACTTTTTATATTGTTTAAAATGAATTGATTTTTAGAAAGTGGTAAGCCCTGTTGCTGAAAGGGGAAGGCCGTAAGTATTACCAATTGGCCAAAGGCCACCTAACAGCGTCCTGTGGTATTCACCAATGCCGCCGGATTTGTTATTCAGTTCGTAAACAAAGTAATTATTTGCTGCTACTACAATGTCCAGAGGGCCCGCATCAGTAGTGGCCGCTTCCTCCTGCGCAATGTATAAATTACCTCTCTCGTCAATATAATATGATGAGATATTGTTGCTTGCAGTATTGGTGGTATAAGCGAACCTGCCATGTGTCGTAGTGGCAAACCAGCAAGGTGCGGACTGGTTATTTGCAATTGCGCCATTTA
Organism: Ginsengibacter sp.; assembly: GCA_039931355.1. Classification (GTDB taxonomy): domain Bacteria; phylum Bacteroidota; class Bacteroidia; order Chitinophagales; family Chitinophagaceae; genus Ginsengibacter. Next base: position 25,669 of record JBDTSD010000047.1, on the reverse strand, counting down.
CATCATCTGGGATACCATTGTTGCCAATAGTATAAGATGTAGCAGAACCTGCACCTGCTGCACCTCCGGCCGCGTTAGACACAATCATAAACTTGCTTCTTGAAAAATCGAAACCAAAAGGAGTTGGGCCAACAGAAGCTGTAAAGATGCCATCATTCACAGAGCCATTACTATTTACATAGAAAGTGCCTATAATGTTGGTAGCTTTTTCTGTTACTATTATCCATGAACCATCAGGAGAAAATGAAATCTGCGGCGCATCTACGGCTGTTGCGCTCAGGTGTTTGGTTCCTTCAATGTGCGTCATGCTGCCATCTGCACCAACCCAATATCCGCTAATGTTGTCGCTCCCGTGGTTCAATACATAGAGTAAATTGCCATGAACAGTGAGGCTATTGGGCATTTTGCCTCCTGACTTCTCAGTGTACGCCAAAGTAAGGCTTCCATCAGAATTTATTTTAAAAGATGATACGGTATTGCTGCCGGCGTTAACAGCAAAAAGCCAACTGTGAGTCTTATCCATAGTCAATGCACCTTGTGAGCCCAATCCCATGCCAGTTCCGTTACCACCGGAGGCAACATTTCCTTTGTGCATGAGCGAGCCGTCACTCTTAATTCTATAAATTACAATTTCGTTACCCGCAGCAGCATTTGTTTCAGTATATAAATAATGCTCCCGGCCTTGAGTGACTGCGCCATCCGTTTCTGCATTTACGGCTCCTTGTTCTCTTACAGCCACTTCATCAGGGTTAGCGCCATTTTCTGACATCATTTGTTCAGTGAGTACTTTTGGCTGCGCTGCGGGAGAGAGATTTTTATCTGCATTTTTACTACACGAACTGGCAACGAGCAGAACTACAGCTGCCAATGATGTTTTTAAGAAAGTGATCTTTTTCATTTTTTACATTTTTAAGATTTAGAAATTATATTGAATAACAGTTTTGTTCAAAATTTTTTAGCTATTACACATACCTCTACTTCTATCCTTTCTTAGGAAATTTTTTCCTCTACCGGTTACCGGTACCTGTAAATAATTGTTATTTCAGCCGGCCAATTATACCGATTTGCAAACCGGCACTTGTGATTGGCAAACTGCCTACTCCCATACCTCTTAAAGGAATTCTCAGGTAAGGCTCTATTCTTAGATCAAAGCTTTTAGAAACATTTTTTTCATATCCTAAACTAAGACTTGCAACCGCGGGCAATCCATAGTTATTTTTTTCGTAGACACTCAGTACATCTTTATTATCGCCATTAAAGGTGACGTGATACATATTCTGCTCTCTTGTAATTATATACGCAGACACACCACCCGCAATGAACAGATTATTATTTCTTTTTGTAAAAAAATCAAACTTTACTTTCAAAGGAATTTCTATGAATGAATTGTTGCTCTCAAGATTATTTATGACCATTCCGGATGGCATGGTAGATCCAACTTTATCCATGCTGAAATTTTTTCCTTCACTTGTGTAATATTTCTTATCCCATATAATTCCCGATTCCAGCGATATTTTTTTATTAAACCTATAACCCGCAACTATACCTGCGTTTACACCAGAGTGATCAAATGAACCCGAATGAACTTTACTAAAGTCCGGCCCGGCAACAACACCAACATACATTCCTTTTTTCCTTTGAGGATTTTGTAATGCCTTGTCATTCTTTTTTTCATTATGAATAACTAGCGCATCCCCTGCATTTTCAGCAGCGCTTAGCTCTTCCTCTAGCTCCGTATTTTTTGCTATAATTTTTTCTTTGCTAATTTTATTTTCTGCCGGATTATTATCATTATTTGCCTCATTTCTATTCACTGCAGGAGAATACTTATTTTCAGGCTTTATTGAACTTTCATTGTTGTAAGTTTCACCCGTCAAACTTTTTTCTTTCCCAGGGTTCACATTTCTAATACCCGTACCAGCCGCTCTGCTGGTATTTCCTTTTTCCGGGTCGGTAATATTGTTGCCAGCTAAGCCAATGCTATTGTAGAAATTGCTTTTATCTTTTTTATCAGTAACTCCGGCCGTATTCTTGCCAGTAATGCCCAATTTGTTTTTTTCCGGTGCGGAAGTTTTATTTCCTTCTTTGACATTCCCGGCCATCACATTTTTACCAGGCACAACATCAGTTCGATGTTGATAATATTGAAACGTAAACCAGCTAACTGAGCCAATGAATAACAATAAGAAAAGAGGAATAATTTTTTTTCGGCCAATACTTTTCGATGGTGCTATGATTGCGGGAGGATCAGATTTATCAGCAATTCTTTTAGCAATACTTTCCCAATCACCTTCGCCTTTTTTCAGCGGATAATTTTCGGCTGCCCTTTGAAACAATTCATCCATATCGTTTTCTAAATGCTGCATTCTGTAAGCTCTTCTTTTTCGTTTAAATATTTTTGCATCAGTGCCTTTGCCCTTAGCAAATTGGACTTTGATGTACCGACAGGTATTCCCAACGTCTCTGCTATTTCTATGTGAGTGTAACCATCTATTACGTGCATGTTAAAAACAATCCGGTATGATGGCGGCAATTTCTTTACAAGATTTATCAGCTCTTTGTAAATAAGCATTTTATCAGCAGATGCACTTTTGTCTTTGACTTCCCAAACATAATCAGGGATGCCGCCTATTTCAGGCAATAACATTTTTTTGCGCAAAAGATCAATTGATGTATTGATCATAATTCTCTTTAGCCACCCGTTCAAAAGTTTATCCGTATCAGCATCGTTTTCCACCCGGAATTTTTCTATACTCAAAAAGAATTTTACAAATCCGTCGTTGGCTACTTCAGACGCTTCCTCGTAATTGTAGATATATCGAAACACGGTTTTTAGCGCAAAGGCACGATAGTTTTCATAAAACATCTTTTGATATTTATGATTATGTTCTCTGCAACCATTTATTATTGTGAGTGTTTTCTCCAAAACGCAATCCAGGGTTTAAAGTTTATTCCGGAAACCAGCTTATTAAAATTAAATATTAATTATGTATAGGTCTGTAAAAACACAAGAGATAACCAATAAGAAATTTATATAAACAAATACGTGCATGCTGAAAAAGGGTTGCAATTATTTTCGCTTTTATATATTTTATTTTTTTAGAAACTAAATGCTTTCTTTTGAGTTGTAAAACAAGTATGATAATTGCGAACTAAAACTTTCGCTCCTGGCTTTACTTTGGGTACCAGTTTTGAAATTAAATGATCAGTTGCTAAACGTCGAAAAACTCAATTTACTTTATGGAAAAAAAATATCCTTTTTACTTTAGGGCAACAGTTACGCTCTTTGGGCTAATGTTGTTTGTGTACCTGCTTTATGTGCTTAAGCCGATTCTTATTCCGCTGGCATTTGCCGCTATGATCGCTATCCTTTTAAATCCATTCGTGAACTGGCTAAAGAAAAGAAAGATTCCAAACGTAGTAGCGATAATTATTGCATTAGTCACGACCATTTTATTAGTTGCCGGGGTTATGGTTTTTATATCGTCGCAAATCGCCAAGTTCACACATAACATGCCGGCTTTGCAGCAAAAGTTTTCTGACCTGTTTCATCATTTCCAACTTTGGCTGCAGGCCAATTATTCTCTTACGTTACAAAAGCAACAACAATTATTATCAGAAGCGGGCGCTAGTCTTAAACCATTAATCGGCCAAACGCTGGGTACAGTATTGGGTTCGTTAAGTGTGATTGTGTTATTGCCCATCTATATTTTTCTAATGCTGTTTTATAAAACACTTATTCTAAATTTTCTTTACGAGATCTTTGCAGAGCAACATTCTACAAAGGTTGAAACTGTTCTCAGGGAAACGAAAGGAGCCATTCAAAGCTACATGGTGGGATTATTGTTAGAGGCATTGATCGTAGCCGTTATGAACTCGGCTGCGCTTTTGTTGCTTGGAGTAAAATATTCAATTTTAATAGGCGTAATAGGAGCCTTGCTAAATATTCTACCTTATATAGGGGGCCTTATTGCGATAGCAATTCCACTGCTTATCGCAACTGTTACCAAAGATGGCTTTTCAACGCAGATAGGTATTATTATCGCCTATCTTATCATTCAATTTATTGACAATAATATTTTGGTTCCAAGAATTGTTTCATCAAAAGTAAAAATCAATGCGCTTGTATCTATTGTAATTGTTTTACTTGGCGCTGCTGTTTGGGGAGTTCCCGGAATGTTTTTGTCTATACCTTTTGTAGCAGTTTTAAAAATAATTTTTGACAGGGTAAGCGAGCTGAGGCCATGGGGGAAACTATTGGGTGACGAGGTTCCAATTTATCATAAAGGCCAGGTGTGGACTTTTCGGCGCAAAAGCAAAAAATCACTTTCAGAAAAGATCACTTCAGAGAGGTAAAGCCGGCTCGTTTCGATTGTTATATAAACATGGCAAATAAAATAAGACCGGCTTTTAATAATAAGCATCTACTTTTTTTGCGTTGATCCCTTCTTAGGTCCGGGTTTATGAGATGTTGATTTTTTAGCACTGCTTTTTTTAGGAACTTTTGCGCCTTCCTCCCGTGCTTCAGAAAGACCGATGGCTATGGCCTGTTTTGGGTTGGTTACTTTTTTACCACTGCCACCGTTTTTTAGCTTTCCTTCATGCATTTCCTGCATTGCTTTTTCTACTTTTTTACCGGCACTTTTTGAATACTTTGCCATATTATATAATTTGAAAGTTAGTAGTAGGCAAATACACTAATTCCTGTACCAAAATTATCGATTATAAAAAATCTTCATGCGACGTCAAGTTCGCTGATTTCTTTCTTAAATTTTTGAGGTAGAATAAGAGATTTGATAAAGCTGTCCGCTTTTATCATGCGACTAAATTTGTATAATGGAATTATTGGTGAGAGTAAAGAATATTTTCTCATATTCAATAGCGAACGCACTTTTTCCGGCACTACCATTGCCTGGCCTTCGAGCAATACGGTATATCGAAAAGCGCCGAGGTGTTTTTTATATTGCTTATAGAGGTCAACCGAAAATTTGCTTTTTTCCAGGTCATTTTCAAGATCATGTTTTCTTGACTTCAGCCATTCATCGTAATTTGTTGGAAGGCCTTTAATATTCATTCTTGTACCCACGCGGTAAAATACGTCGAATACTTCCTGGAGTTCCTCATCAGATAATTTATGCTCAAGTACTTCATAAGCAGCAATGCTATAATGAATCAGCATAAATAACACGTCACGATAAGCCCAATCCGGAATTTGTCTGCCACGATTGCTTTCCACGCTTTTATGTATCGAGGTAATGGCATCTATTGCTTTAAGCGCAGATTCATTTTTAGCAAAAATTATTTTTCTTGCATAAGTAACAGTAGAAAATAAACGGCCTATGGGATCAGCAGGAAGTTTGCCTGTAAAGTAAAGCCAGTCCACCGCTTTATTGAGTGCAAACTCTGCGGCAGCGCCAGCAAAAATCAAAAGTACTGTATCACTTTTGCCCCATATTTTTCTTACAATCGAATTTTTTTCTACAAAATATTCCATAATGATAGCTGCAAAATTAATCCATGATTTCTATGCAAAGGAACCTTTAATTATTTATAGAAATTTCCTGATAATATTTATAACGAGGGTAAGAATTACGCTTACTATAATCATGGTAACTATAGGGAAGTAGAAGTGTGCATTTTCAGATTTAATTTTGATATCGCCTGGAAGATTTCCGAACCATTTAAATTGATCATGAAAAAAGTAAACCAATATTCCCACGACTAAGATTATTATACCGCCAATCATAAGGTATTTACCGGCTTGCTGGTTCATAAAAATATAATTGCAATCAGGAGTAAAATAAAAATGCATAAAAGGTTACTGCTTCAGATGGCCTGTGAATGAAATAGGATCTTTGGAAGTACTTGTAACCACAAGGCTTGCTGAGCCGGTATCAAAAATTGTAAAACTCAATTCCGGCCCCGCACTCACATCATTCGGCTTTATTACTACCTGCCATTTATTGCTTTTAAGCTGGGTAGCATTATAAGAAAAATTAGTCGAAGTGAACTGTATCCCAGCCTCTGAGGAATTCAAAGGAGCTGTATATGCTCTTCCAAAATACGGAAGATAGCTCACAAGTGAATCCTTCGACACAGAAACATCATAACGCGATGTGAGATACCTGTTACGCCCACGAAGCGGATTAACCATCTCAGCAACAAACATAAATTTTTTGGAATCTATCATATCTTTTACTGATGAAGCAGATAAAGTACTATTACCATTGCCTATATTTTTATTAGATGTGCAATTAGAAAAGGTAACCAATGCGGCAAGCACAAGCACTAATAATTTGTTTTTATAAATAATTTTTTTCATTAAATTTTATATTTGATTTACTACCAGGGCACCAAAAATTGCACCGCATATAATTATTAAAAAGTGAATATTTTTTAATAACAGAAGCAGAATGCCAAAATCAATAAATGTTTCCCATATTTTTTAAAACGGCGTGATTAATTTTAAGGAATGAAAAAAAGATTAGTGATATTGACCGGCGCCGGTATAAGCGCTGAAAGTGGGTTACAAACGTTTCGTGACAGCGATGGCCTGTGGATGGGCTATGATGTGTATGCTGTGGCAACTCCGGAAGGATGGAAAAAAGATCCAAAGCTGGTATTGGACTTTTACAATACGAGAAGGAGGGAAGTGGCAAACGCAAACCCTAATACTGCCCATGAAGCCATTGCTGCACTGCAAGAAAATTATGAGGTAACGATTGTCACGCAAAATATTGATGACTTGCATGAGCGTGCCGGATCGAAAAATGTAGTTCACCTGCATGGTGAAATTTTTAAAATGAGAAGTGAGAAAGATGAAAATACTTTGTATGATATTAAGGGAGACATACTTTATGGAGACGTCGCTTCTGACGGGGCACAGCTCAGGCCGCATGTGGTATGGTTTAATGAACAGGTTCCGATGATCATTGAGGCAAAAAAAATAATGTCAACGGCTGAGCTTTTTATTCTTGCAGGAACTTCATTGCAGGTCTATCCCGCCTCCGGATTAATAGATTATTTGCCCGCTGATATACCCAAATATATTATTGATAAAAAGCCGCCATATATACCGCCGCATCATAACTTTCATGTACTGACAAAATCCGCAACTGAAGGAATGAAAGAGTTATGTAAAATTTTACTGGAATAAAAGACTCCTGGCGTTTAGAAAAATCAACTCACTTCTTCTCCATAAAATATTACCCATGTTGCAAAATCTTCCGAGAAATTCATAAACCTGTGCTCCATTTTTGCAGGCACAAATATGACATTGCCCTGGCTACATTTCATGGTTTCACCATCTCTTAGAAACTCAGTTTCGCCTGCGATAATAATATATAATTCGTCCTGGTGGTGAGGCTGCTGCCGGTCAAGATGCTTCGGCGCAAAATATTCCACTTTCATATTTCCATCCTTCATCACCTGTACAAATCTTGCATTCTCTTTTTCCAAAAGCTTTGCCGCTGCATCAATAGAAATGTGATAAGAGCTTGTGTCCATAAAAATTATTATTGCGTAGAATCGATTGAGCTATAAAAATAATCCTAAGTCTTTTATTTCTAAAACATAAAAAAACCGGGAAGAATTTATTTCCCGGTTTTTTGTTTTGTCAAACAAATTTCAAATTCATCATTTCGGTTGCACTTCACCGGTTATAAAATCACCGGTTCTTGCAAAATATTGTTTATATCGCTTATTGATTTCAGCCGGTTGTTGTTGTCCATCAATATACAGTATGCCATTAGCCACTTCTACCGAATAAGTCGAATTGGTAATAATATTATCATGCTCAAGTTGGTCAATTAATTTTTTTACTTCCTGCTCCGCAGTTGCACGGTTAGCAGGATCCCTTGTTTGCAAGGCCCACACATTTTTTGTATTTGCCCTGTTTTCCATGCTTGTCTGATTCTTCAGGAGTATCAGGTTTTCCATTTTCAAATTTCTATTCTCTTCAATTTTTACATGATGAATTCTTGCAAGGGTAGGAGCTATTACCAAAGAAATAATACTCATAAGCTTTATCAATATATTCATACTTGGTCCCGAAGTGTCTTTAAAAGGATCACCAACGGTGTCGCCCGTTACAGACGCTTTATGCGGTTCAGAACCTTTGTAGTAAGTTTCATTATTGATCACTGCACCTTTCTCAAAAGATTTTTTTGCATTGTCCCATGCACCTCCTGCATTGTTTTGAAACATTCCCATCAATACACCACTTACCGTAGCGCCGGCTAAAAAACCTCCAAGAACTTCAGGCCCAAAAATAAAACCGATAATAAGCGGCGATAACAGGGCAATGGCCCCCGGCATCATCATTTTTTTGATAGATGCATCCGTAGATATTGCAACGCATTTTTCGTATTCAGGTTTGCCGGTTCCTTCCATTATGCCTGGTATGGTGCGAAATTGCCTGCGCACTTCTTCTACCATCGCCATAGCAGCTTCACCCACAGCCCTTATTGCTAATGACGAAAATATAAAAGGAATCATTGCACCAACAAACAATCCTGCCAATACATCAGCGCGATAAATATCAATGCCATCAATTTTTGCAATTCCAACAAAAGCCGCAAATAATGCAAGCGCCGTTAAGGCCGCAGAAGCAATAGCGAAACCTTTACCAGCAGCAGCAGTGGTATTACCTACCGCATCAAGAATGTCGGTTTTTTCCCGCACCTCTTTTGGCAATTCACACATTTCAGCAATACCTCCGGCGTTGTCCGCAATAGGCCCGAATGCATCAATCGCAAGTTGCATAGCAGTAGTTGCCATCATACCGGCAGCGGCGATAGCAACACCATACAAACCAGCGCAGAAGTAGCTCATATATATTCCCGAAGCAAGTACAAGTATTGGAAGCAACGTGCTCTCCATCCCCACAGCAAGCCCGCCGATTATATTGGTTGCGTGGCCTGTTGACGACTGGCGCACAATGCTTGCCACAGGGCGTCTACCCATGGCTGTATAGTATTCAGTTATTATACTCATAAGTGTGCCTACTATAAGCCCAACGATTATCGCTTCAAACACACCATACTTTGTAAAATGATAATTTCTCAGAACCATATCGGTATCAGGCATAAGCCACACAACTAAAAAATAAGACGCGATGGCTGTTAGAACAATAGAGCCCCAGTTACCCATGTTTAAGGCCTTCTGTACAACCGCAGTGTGTAACCCCGACTTATCAGAAATCTTTACGAAAAAGGTTCCCAGTATGGAAAAAAGAATGCCCATAGAAGCAATCAGCATGGGTAATAAAATAGGAGCCATTCCACCGAATCTATCAACAGAAAAAGTCTCCCTGCCCAGCACCATAGTTGCCAATACAGTGGCTACATAAGAACCGAACAGATCAGCGCCCATACCGGCCACATCACCAACGTTATCTCCTACATTATCTGCGATAGTTGCAGGGTTGCGGGGATCATCTTCAGGGATGCCTGCTTCTACTTTGCCCACAAGGTCAGCGCCCACATCCGCAGCTTTTGTGTAAATACCACCACCAACACGTGCAAATAATGCAATACTTTCAGCACCAAGGCTGAAACCTGTAAGTATTTCAATCGCTTTTTCAAGTGCCAATGTATAGGCCGGAGAACCATTGGGAATACCCGAAACAAATGTGAGATAAAGAATAATAAAGACTCCGCCAAGGCCAAGCACTGCCAGCCCGGCCACCCCAAGGCCCATAACACTACCGCCTGTAAACGAAACTTTGAGCGCCTGCGCAAGGCTTGTTCGTGCGGCCTGGGCAGTACGAACGTTTGCTTTTGTCGCTACTCTCATACCAATAAAACCCGCCAAGGCACTCATGATGGCACCAGTAATAAAGGCAAGGGCAATGCTCCAATGACTGTTAGCGCTTGTAAACCCCATAACACCCAACAGTAATGCAGCAACAATTACAAAATAGGAGAGAATCTTATACTCCGCCTTCAAAAAAGCCATCGCCCCATCGGCGATGTAGGTGCTTATTTCCTTCATCCTCTCATTACCGGCATCTTGCTTATTAACCCATGCAAACTTCACAAAAGTGTACAGCAGCCCAACGATACCCATTGCCGGAATTACGTAAATCAAATTAGTCATATCAGTGGTTTAATTAATTTTTCGGGTGGCAAAAATAGGGTAAAATGTAGTAAGTTAATAATGCGTCCTCAAAATGACTCAATTTAGAAAAAAATAGTTTTTCTGTTTGAGACACAGATAACTAATATGCAGCGCAGGTAAATAATTGAGGCCTAAATTTTCAGCAACACATTGTTGATATTTAATGCCTGGTCAGGTACTTTTCAAAAAAAGCTTCACTGCCTAACACTTCAATTTTTGAAAAATAGAAATCACCGATGTCTTCTGTGATGATACAATCGCATTTTGTTGCCACGGCAGAATAATATTCTAAACCATCTTCAAAATCATTAACGGAAGGATTTCTTAAAGACTGCATCACCGTATTTTTATCAGTAGCGGCAATATTTATATGGTTACACAATATCTCAATTCTTTTCCTGGCTGAAGCTGTATCATATTTTTTTTCAGCAAAATAAAATGCTATTGCAAGGCACACCGGAGAGGTGAATACAGTAAACTTTGGATGGCTGGTAAGGCTAAGTATTCTAGAAGTGTGAGTGAATAGAGGATATTCTTTATTTAAGACTGATACAATAATATTAGCATCGAGAAAAATTTTCATTTCCTCGATTTAAAATATTCTTCTTTAGCGGCTTTACGTGTACGGCTTGCTTTTGTTTCATAAACTGCATCGCCTTCCGCGACTTGCTGCACCCAATCTGAAATAGGAAAATCTTCGAGGGAAGAATAACTGTTAGAAGTGACTTTTTTCAAAAGGAACTCTATTAATCTTGAAAGGCTGATATTGTTGTTTTCAGCATATTTCTTGGCTTTTGAAATTACTGTTTCATCGAAGCTTAATGTTATTTTATTATCCATAACCTTGTTTTAAAAAACAAAATTACTCTTTTTATACGACAAACAAATTATTTCTATACGTACAAATTATCCGGAGCATTTATTTTATAAAGGCATTTTCAAATTGCAAAAATCCTTCTCCTAAATAGTTAATAATATCACCGGCAATCATTGCTTCTTTTGATAGTCTTTTTGCAGCAAGATCACCCGCAAGCCCATGAAGATAAACTCCAAAAATACAGGCATCCAATGAAGAATATTTTTGCGCCAGCAAGCCTGTTATAATTCCCGTAAGCACATCACCGGCGCCAGCGGTTGCCATTCCTGCATTACCCGTTGAATTAAAATACCCCATGCCGCCGGGAGTAGCTATTAAAGTATAATGGCCTTTCAGTAAGATAAATATTTTTAGTTCCTGCGCCTTGCTCATCGCAAGTTTCACCTGTTCAAAGTTGTCATTTGTTTTCCCAAACAATCGCTCAAATTCTTTAGGGTGGGGAGTAATGATGCTATTCTCCGGGATTTTTTTATACAAAGAACGGATTGTACTTAAGCAATTCAATCCATCCGCATCAATTACAGTTGGCTTATTAAAATCTTTAAAGATTGACTCCAGCAATTGCTTGTGTGATGTATGTTTTCCGATTCCCGGCCCAACGCCTATTACGTCGAAGTCGTCCAGATGCCGGATATCTTTTATGAAAGTTTTTCCGAAGGTTTTGCACATAGCCTCCGGTACTGACGTCTGCATTATTTCATAACCATCTTTGCAAATGTAGGTTGTAAGTTTTCCAACGCCACTTCTAAGGCAGGCCATTGAACTTAATACGGCTGCGCCCATCATACCATAGCTTCCTGCTACCAGGCACGCATAACCGTAGTTTCCTTTGTTTGCAAATTGGTTCCTGGGAATGTAAAGTCTTTTTATTAAATCCTCATCAATTAAAAAAAGATTTGAATTGCTATGTTCATAAAAATCCTTCGAGAGGCCGATATCCAACACTTCTGCCTTGCCAATACAGGATTCATTGTCTGCCATAAGAAATGAAAGCTTTTGAACCTGGAATGAAAGCGTGTATGCAGCTTTAATAACAGCATTCTCTTTTGAGCTTGCATCTGCATACATACCGGATGGTATATCAATCGAAATAATTGTGCTACCTGAATTATTGAGATGACCGATAATGCTGCGATAGACTCCTGCAGGCTTTTTATTAAGGCCAGTGCCAAATAAAGCATCTATCACTATATCGGTTTCTCTTACTTCCGGTAAGGTTTCTTTTGATGTTATAAAATGAATTTTATCCGAGATTTTTTCTAATCTGGTAAGATTTACAGTAAAATCCTGTGAGCATTTTGCTTCGCTTTCGGCGATATAAATTTCAACTGAGCATTTTTTTTCAACAAGCATTCTTGCAATGGCTAATCCATCGCCACCATTGTTACCCCTGCCGCAAAATATTTTGAAAGATTGCGAATTATCAAATTTTTGCAAAATCCAGTTGGTACAGACCTTTGCCGCACGTTCCATAAGATCAATGGAAGATATCGGCTCGTTTTTTATAGTCGCCTCATCCCACTTTCTTATTTGCGAAGCTGAAAATATTTTCAATCTTATAGGTTTGTCTGAAGGTATAAATCATTCAGGGTTCGCTTCTGAATTTAAATATCTTTCTTTAATAATTTTTAAATGGTGATTTAAATGTCCTGCGATAACAAAGCCAAGTGAACTTACGGTAATAGTGTAATTGCTCGCCTTTCCTATTTGTTGCAAGGCCTCCTCAGAAAAACTATTGAAGAGATATTCGGTTGATTGCCTGACTGCATTGAATTCATTAATAAGATCCCGCCAGTCACGTGCGTGAGCATTCGAATTGTCTGCGTATTCATTTTCATCAAATGATGGTAGAGTATTTTCGTCCTTCCTGGCAAAGGCAAGTGCCCGGTAAGCGAAAACTCTTTCTGCATCAATTAAGTGTTGCAGGAGTTCTTTAATAGTCCACTTTCCTTCGGCATATTTATAACGAGACTTTTCATCAGTAATGCCGGTAAATAATTGCCGCGCTTTATCGCCCTGCTCATGTAAGATTGATTGTAAGTCTTTATCACCGGCCTCGTCTATGTAGCCAGCCATGTTTGAAGGATAACTTCCCTGCGAAGAAGCAGGTTTTATAATTTTTATATTTCCCATATTAAAAAATTTGATTTTAAGAATTAAACGACAAGGGATTTTTTTACGAATTTAATATTTTCGGTGCAGTATGATCGGTGCATAACGATTATTAAATAAAAACCCGGCAAGCTTTGATGCGTACCGGGTTAATTAAAATATCGAACAGTTTATATTATTATCCTTTCCTGTCTTTTTTCACTTTTGACTTTGGAAGAATATTCATCTCCATGTTTCTTTCACCTTTTAATGTGGACGCAAGCTTTACAGCTTCGAACGCATTTATTTCTCCGCCTGATTTTGAAATATCACCTAATGGAACCATTTCATCATCCGAACCCGGAAGCTTAACTTCTTCTTTTAATAGAGTAGCTGATTTTTCTATTACGTATTTTAATTGCCCTGCACTCAGGTCAGGAAAATATTCAAGTATCAGTGCACCAAGGCCGGCCACCACAGGACAAGCCATACTTGTTCCCGATAAGTTACCGTACTTATCGCCACCAGGTAATGTTGAATAAATATTTACGCCGGGGGCAAATACATCCACTTCATTTTTTCCATAATTACTAAAACTTGCGGTGAAACCTCCGTTTGTAGGGTCGCCGCTGGCGCCAACTGTAATGAAATTATCTGCTCTTCCCGAATTGTCTCTGAAAACAGGGTTAGGAAAATTTGAAGCGGTGTCAATGTCTTTATGATCATTTCCTGCAGCATGCACAAGCAACACACCTTTGCTGGCTGCATATTTCACCGCATCATCCACCCAATTTTTTTCTGGAGAAAAATCTTTACCAAAACTCATGCTTATTATTTGCGCACCATTGTCTACAGCGTACCTTATAGCATTGGCGATATCCTTATCATGTTCATCACCATTGGGCACGGCCCGAACCATCATAATTTTTACGTTATCGGCAATACCATCCATTCCAATGTTATTATTTCTTTCCGCAGCAATTATTCCTGAGCAATGTGTACCATGCATAGGGGTTCCGGCCATCACATCGTTGTTTCCATAGTACCTGTCATTCACGTCATTTTCGTTATCCATTGTTATTTCGCCACGATAATCTTCCGGAGGTGTAGTAGCTGATTCAGCTTTTCGTATCTGCGTTTTTAAATCTTCCAGTATATCCTGGTTGGTGATGGTATAATTGTTATTGGCCCTGCACATACTAAGGTAAATACTGGCTGTAGTTTTTGAAGCTATGTCTTTTGGATCGTAAGTTTTTAAATCGTTCCCGTTAAACTCACCCTTACCCAGATCTTTTGCAATTATTGAATCACCGCTTTCCAAACGCGGGAGAATCTGTTGCATAAACTTAAGTTCTTTAGGATCAAGAACTGAGCCCATGGTCTTTTCTTTGGCTCTTATGTAATCCGCAACTTCTCTTTTTTGATCAGGCTTCATGTTACTTGTGTCAGGAATGTCGTCCCCAAATTTTTCATGAAGTTTCCAATATACCCTTGCACCTTCACCAGAATCATCGTTTAAATTTCGCCCATCTTTTCCTCCAATAAAATTCCATCCGTAAACATCATCTATATAACCGTTGTGATCATCATCAATTCCATTTCCTGGTATTTCTCCGGGGTTGTGCCATAGCACGGGTTTCAAGTCTTCCTGTGTAGTGTCCACGCCGCTATCAACTATTGCAACCAACACAGTTCTACTTTTTTTATTTTTCAAAAACTGGTAGGCTTTGTCAAGGCTTATACCATAGTAACCAGACTCAGCCCTGTCGAGTTCGTGCCAGTTATGCGGTGCCTCTTTTTTCTCAGAAGTTCCCTGGGAAAACGTGGTGAATGGCAGCACAAACGCAAGTGAAAGTGCTATAAAAAGGTGTCTAATTTTTGTTATCATATTTTAGGTTTAATTTTTAGAGTATCACAAATATTTATAATTTTTTCAAAACGATATTCACCGCTTATCAAAGATTAAGACATATTTATGTTAAGGAGAATGGATACTCCTTGCACATCGGCTTACACTGTAAACTTTATTCCCTGCGCCAGTGGAAGCTTATCAGTATAATTAATTGTATTCGTTTGCCTGCGCATGTAAGCTTTCCACGCATCGCTGCCGCTTTCTCTTCCGCCACCGGTTTCTTTTTCGCCACCAAAAGCTCCTCCAATTTCCGCGCCGGAAGTACCAATATTTACATTGGCAATGCCGCAATCGCTGCCGGCTTGTGAGAGAAACAATTCTGCCTCACGCATATTAAGTGTAAAGATGGAACTGGATAATCCCTGCGGCACATTATTTTGAATTTGTACGGCTTCTTCCAGTGTTTTGTATTTCATGATATATAAAATAGGTGCAAAAGTTTCCTGCCTTACTATATTCATTTCCGGCGTTACTTCCGCGATGCAAGGTTTTACATAACACCCGCTTTCAAAGCCTTTCCCGTTAACTGTACCACCAGCAACAATAAACTTACCGCCTTCCTTTTTACATTCATCTATTGCGTCATTGTACATATCAACTGCATCTTTGTCAATTAACGGCCCAACATGATTTCCTTCTTTTAAAGGATCACCAATTTTAAGTTGCTTATATGCATTTACTAATTTCTTTTTAAAAGTATCATATACTTCTTCATGTATAATGATCCTCCTGGTGGAAGTACATCTTTGGCCAGCGGTGCCGGCAGCGCCAAACAGGCTGCCTATTAATGCCATATCGAGGTCTGCTTCCTTTGATACAATGATTGCATTGTTACCACCAAGTTCAAGGAGACATTTACCAAGGCGTGCCGCTATTGTAGCACTTATCGCTTTTCCCATTCGGGTAGATCCTGTAGCGGAAACGAGCGCTACACGTTCATCTTCGCAAAGCCAGGAGCCAACCTCCCTTGCGCCAGTGACCAGACTGCACACCCCTTCAGGCACTTTATTTTCTTTAAAAACTTTTGCAATAATATATTGGCAGGCAACGCCACAAAGCGGTGTTTTCTCAGATGGCTTCCATACACACACATCGCCGCAAACCATTGCCAGCATGCTGTTCCAGCTCCATACAGCAACTGGGAAGTTGAATGCTGAAATAATGCCTACAATCCCCAACGGATGATATTGTTCATACATCCTATGGCCCGGCCTTTCGCTGTGCATAGTAAAGCCATACAACTGGCGGGAAAGCCCAACGGCAAAGTCGCATATGTCAATCATTTCCTGCACTTCGCCCAGCCCTTCCTGTAAGCTCTTGCCCATTTCATAACTTACCAGCTTACCAAGATTCATTTTATTTTGCCGGAGTTCGTTGCCAATCTGCCTAACGACTTCTCCCCGTTTTGGAGCAGGCCATGTACGCCATTCTATAAAAGCGTTTTGGGCAGTGTCGAGTACTTTATCAAAACTATTTTTATCACAGGCACTTACTGTTGCAATTTTTTTTCCATCAACAGGGGAGGAGGAAGAAATTTTTTCTCCTGAAGAAGAAATCCATTTTGTTCCCGTAGAAACACCTTTATTATTTTCAGTAATTTTTAGATCTGTAAGAAAACTTTGCATGAATAATTATTTTAAGTACCAGTATGCTGTCAACATGAACTTATTACGACAGGGTTTTAAAGTAAGAAAATCACAAATTTAAGACATCATACATTGGACGTCGTAAATAGTACACTCTTCAATACTTTTCATTCTCGTTCGGAAAATCTTTTGATTTTATATCGCCAATATATTTTTGAACCGCTCCTGTTATTTGTTCATGCAGGTTAAGATATTGACGCAAAAATCTTGGCTTAAATTCTGTATTGATGCCGAGCATATCGTGCATCACTAAAACTTGCCCGTCGCAATCGTTGCCTGCGCCAATACCAATTGTCGGAATTGATAAATGATTTGACACCTCCTTTGCTAACGTCGCCGGAATTTTCTCCAACACAACGCCAAAGCAGCCTGCTTCCTGCAAAAGCATTGCATCGCTCTTTAATTTCTCTGCTTCCACTTCTTCTTTTGCCCTTACTGTGTAAGTTCCAAATTTATAAATAGACTGCGGCGTAAGTCCGAGGTGCCCCATAACGGGAACGCCTGCACTAAGTATTCTTTTTACTGATTCAATAATTTCTTCGCCGCCTTCCAATTTAATGGCATGCGCCCCGGTTTCTTTCATAATTCTTATGGTCGAGATCAGCGCTTCTTTACTATTGCCCTGGTAACTTCCAAAAGGAAGATCAACAACAACTAATGAACGGCTACTTCCCCGCACAACCGAGGAGGCATGATAGATCATCTGGTCAAGAGTAATAGGCAAAGTGGTTTCATGGCCAGCCATTACATTACTTGCACTATCTCCTACAAGAATTATATCAATACCTGCTGCATCGAAAATTTTCGCGAAAGAAAAATCGTAAGCGGTAATCATCGAAATTTTTTCACCCACCTGCTTCATTTTTTGCAAGGTATTTACCGTAATTCTTTTTACTTCTTTGGTAACAGACATGAATGTTATTTTTAGCGTGAAAAAGCGACGTGGGAGATGGCTCTGCATTTAGAATAAAACAAATCCTTATGAGCAATCGCTGGTGTAAATATAGATATATTTGGCCTCACCCCAACCTCTCTCCAAAGGAGAGAGAACTAATTTTTTAAATAGCCACCGATCAGTTTTCTTTTACATTTTTTATTTCTTTTCCCCTTCGGGGCCAGGGGTTTTCACTTCTTCCCATAAATGCTGCACCAGGCCATCTGCCAGGCCAATTTTTGGAACATAAATTTCGGCTGAACCCGCCCAGCGCATTACATTTACGTAAATCTGCAATGCGGGCACAATTACATCCGCACGGTCCGCACGAAGCTTATAAATATTCATACGATCTTCAAGAGAAACATTGCTTAGCTCTTTATAAAAATCCCTTAATAAATCCAGGGGAAGAGGCTTTGTATCTTTTCTTTTACTAAGCGTATATACCTTATTAATATTACCGCCCGAGCCAATCGCTGTCACCTCTTTGAAACCTTTGGTTTTGGTTTTTATATTTTCTTTCATTTCGTCCCATGCTTCGTCTGTCACTTTGCCTTTTAATAAACGTATAGTACCAATATTATACGAGTCTTTAAACACCAGTTTATTATTGCCAAAAAAAGTAAGCTCTGTACTGCCGCCACCAACATCAATGTATAAATACGAATGTTCTTTATCAAGATTTTCAGCCACATGATTTTCATAAATAAAAGATGCTTCATCGCTACCCGAGATCACTTCAATTTCGATCCCGGTTTCATTTTTTATCATCGAAATTATCTCCGTCGCATTCGTTGCGTCGCGCATGGCAGAAGTTGCGCAGGCTTTCAAATATTTTACCTCGTAAGCCTGGAGCAAATTAAAATAAGCTTTCATCGTATACAGCAGCAGCTTGATTTTATGTTCAGGTATTTTTCCGGTATCAAACACATCAAAACCAAGGCGAAGGGGAACCCTGGTGAGAGAAATTTTATTGAATGACGCATTATTTTTATCATCAATAGTAACTTCAGAAATAAGCAGCCTCGCCGCGTTACTTCCTATATCAATTGCCGCTAACTTCAAGAGGTAAATAATTTTTCTTTAAAAGATAATTGTAGGTTTCGATTTGTGAGCGTATTTTTTTTTCGGCATTATTTTCAACATATTCATTCGAAAGATCGTTGTCAAGAATGCGGGCCTTTACATTATCCCCCAACTCTATTTGAAGAATGTCTTTCAGCTCTTGCTGAATTTCTTTATCAAGAATCGGGCATGCTGCTTCCACGCGATGATCTAAATTTCTTACCATCCAATCCGCTGATGAAATAAACACTTTTTCCTTGCCATCATAATGAAATATAACCACTCTTGCATGCTCGAGATATTCATCTATAATACTTATAGCCTTTACTCTCTTTTTAAATTTTTTACTTTCAGTAAACATGCTGCAAATACCGCGGATAATCATTTTTATCTTAACGCCTGCTCTTGCTGCATCGTACAGTTTACCGATCAGTTCTTCATCGCTGAGAGAGTTTAGCTTCAAGATAATAGAGGCATATTTTCCTTCTTTTGCACTTTTAATTTCCTTATCAATAAGGCTCATAAATTGTTTTCGCATATCAATGGGGCTCACAAATAACCTGCTGGCGTTTTTTAATTGCTGCTGGTCTTTAGGATTCTCCATGTAGTTAAACATACGATTCACATCAGCCATTATGTTTCTATCGCTGGTGAGCAAACAATGGTCTCCATAAAGCTTTGCTGTTTTTTCATTAAGGTTTCCGGTACTAACGAATCCGTAGTGAACAGTATGATTGTTACTTCTTTTTTTTATCAGGCAAAGTTTGGCGTGTACTTTCAAATTTGGAGTGCCAATAAAAACCCTTACGCCTGCTTCTTCAAGCCGCTCCTTCCATTCGAGATTTGCTTCTTCATCGAACCTTGCTCTAAGCTCAAGAATTACAGTAACTGCTTTTCCATTACGCACCGCATTGGTAAGGGCATTAATGATATTGGACCTGGTAGCAAGCCTGTAGCAAGTAACTTTAATGCTTATAACATCGGGCGCTATCGCGGCTTCCCGCAAGAGATCTATTAGTGAATCGAATGAATGATAAGGGAAGTTCAATAAAATATCTCTTTCAAGAACCACGCTGGTTACACTGCTTGCCTTTTGCAACAGGGGATGTATAAAAGGCTTTTTCCTTGGATTTTTTACCTTAAAAACCGCCTCCGGAAAATCAATGAAATCTTTGAAGTTATGTATACGTGCGCCTGACTGTATATTATCCTTATCAGAAAGCCCCAGTCGTTTTATAAGATAATTAAGAAGCCCGCTATCTATCTCTTTGTCAAAAATGAAACGCACAGGCTTTCCTTTCTTACGGTTCCTTAATCCCTTTTCAATCTTTTGTATCAGAGAAGTTGATACATCATTGTCAATGTCAATTTCAGCATCGCGTGTTACCTTGATGAGGTTAGAAGAAAAAGTATCATAACCGAAATAAGAAAAAATATTAGGCAGGCAAAAGCGAATAATATCTTCAAGTAAAATTATATAGTTCCCATGCTCAGTCGAAGGAAGCGTTATAAATCTTGGCAGGCGTACAGGTACTGATACGAGCGCAAACCTTTGAGGAATGCTTTCATCTTTCATTGACAACTTACAGGCAAGATATATTGACTTGTCGTTAAGAATAGGAAATGCCTGGATGCTCTCAAGCATCAATGGTACGATGTTACTTCTAACAGAATCATTGAAATATGCGAGAATAAATTTTTGCTGTTCCCGGTTGAGTTGCTTTTCATTGACAAGAAATATTTTTTGATCTTTTAATTCATTTAAAATACCAGCCCATGTGCGGTTGAATTGATTTTGCTGGTTGGTTACTTTGAGATTTATTTCTTCCAGTATTTTTTCCGGAGTCTGCTCAAGATGCATATTTGCTTTACTTCCAAACTCTATCATCCGGCGCAATGTTGCCACCCTTACACGAAAAAACTCATCCAGGTTATTGGAAAATATACCGAGAAATTTAATCCGTTCTTTCAATGGCACTGTCTCATCGCCTGCTTCCTGGAGCACCCTGCCATTAAACGCCAGCCAGCTAATATCTCTTGTTATTATTTTGCTTTTATCCATACTTATTTACTACAAAGATTTCATTTTTTCTATGATGCTGGTAGTGGAAAAGCCTACTTCCAGCGGTACTATCTCTACCTTGCCATTATTGGCCATTACTTCTTGCGCTCCCACAATTGTTTCGATCGTATAATCTCCGCCCTTAACCAACACATCAGGCTTTATCATTTTTATAAGTTCAAGCGGCGTATCTTCTTCAAAAATAACTACCGCATCTACCATTAATAAAGAAGCCAGCACCAGGGCTCTTGATTGTTCTGCATTTACCGGCCTGCTTTCGCCTTTCAATCTTTTTACCGATGCATCAGCATTTACGCCAACTATAAGAATATCAGCAAAAGAAGCAGCCGTTATAAGAATCTTTATATGCCCTTCATGCAAAATATCAAATACACCATTGGTAAAAGAAATAGTTTTATTAATCAATCTCCACCGGATAAGTTGCGCAGGTAATTGTTCCCGCGTAATAATCCTTTCAACTAATTTGCTGCCCTGTTTCATTTCTTCTTTTGTTAGTGTAAATTAATAATCCAAAACTTATAAATCCTGCAACAATTACTATTCCTGTTGTAGTGCCCCACATAAGCCAGCCAAAAGAAATATTATCTATTTTATAAATCAGCAACACCTGCTGAATCGCCACGGGAAAAGCGCCTATGCCGCCCGGAGCGACAATCATAGCAAGAGTAGCCAGCGATAACACGCTAAAAGCAGCTGCAAATCCAAGGCCTTCTGTTGCCGATAAAGCGTAGAATCCTACATAAATTTCCAGCAAATACATCGCCCAGATAAAAAAGGTATGAAAGAGAAACAGCCGTCTTTTTTTTAAATGCTTAATAGAAGAAAATCCTTCCTTCAACCCCACATGAATGCCTTTTAATCTTATTATGTGGCGATGGTTTGAATGTTTTTTGAAGAGCCATTTTAAAAACAAAAAAACTATTAAAATGAAAATTATAAGCACCAGCGCTTTCGACCAAATAGGCAATACATATTCCTGCTTAGAAATTTCAAGTAACTTTTTTCTGACAAAATTGCTGACTGTTTGCAATTGCAGCAAAACTGTAAACACAATCAAAATAAAATAGCAGAAAAGGTCAAAGACCCTTTCGATTAATATAGTGCCAATTAATTTGGTAACCGGTATTTTCTCGTACCTGCCAAGAAGTGTGCATCGTAGAACTTCACCTGCTCTTGGAATAAAAGTGTTGGCAAAATAGCCGCATAGTGTGGAATAAAAAGTGTTGGCTGTCGTGGGGTGATAGCCCATGGGCTCTATTAAAATTTTCCACCGCATTGCACGGCTGAGATGGCTAAGCAATGCCATAATAATAATAGGAATAAGAATGATATAATTAGCATGTTGCAGGGAATCTTTAAACTGTATTCTTTGTATTGGCGTCATCTTGCTTAGTTGCCACCACATTAGGAAAATGCCGATGCCAAGAAAGAATATATATTTTAGTACCGCAAAAATCTTTTTTCTCATAAAGGTTACAAGATACCAAACAGATTTAACTTAAGTTGTTACCGGCACATTATCAATTAACCTTACATCTTGTAAATAAGCGGCTATTAATATTACGAATTCATCGTGGTCATTGTAATATTTATCTATTTGCAGATGATCAGTTGTGGCAATTTCAAGGTAATCAATTTTAAAACCGAGTTTTTCCAGCCGGGCTTTCTCCCGGTTTTTTAAAACGTTGAAGGTCTGCAGGGTTATTTCATTATTTATATTAACCAAAGCTTGATGCAATTCAGCGGCTTTATCTTTTTCTTCCGAAGTCAATCTTGCATTTCTGCTGCTCATAGCAAGCCCGTTTGGTTCGCGAAGAGTGGGGCATATCTTAATGATGACATTTTTTTTCATCAATGCCAATAGCCTTTTTATAACAAGACTTTGCTGGTAATCTTTTCTTCCCAGGAATAAATAGGTAGGGTCTACAATGTTGATTAATTTTTCAACAACCATACATACGCCCTGAAAGTGTCCCGGTCTGAACTTGCCTTCAAGAGTAGTCTCCAGGTACCCAATGTCAAAATGTTTATTTTTTGATGATTCATCAGGATATATGTCATTCTCTCCGGGTAAAAACAAGATATCGCAATTGCTTTCACTAAGCAATAAGATATCATGCTCCGTGGATATAGGGTAGCGCTCAAAATCTTTGGCATTATTGAACTGTACAGGATTTACGAATATGCTGCAGACTGTTATATCCGCATGGTTTTTGCTTTGAGATATAAGGGAAAGATGTCCTCCATGCAATGCGCCCATAGTAGGTACAAAACCGATAGTTTGTTTATTCTTTTTAATGTTTTGCAGGTGAAGCTGTAAATCATTTGAATGTTTAAATATTATCATAAAGCGATGTAATATGGCTCAACGTTGAGTCTAAGAGTGTTATAACAAAAAAATAATTGTAACTTCGCCGCCTGTTAAAAAAAACTGATAAAGCTAATTTAACTCTTCGCAAATGTCAACAAAGAAAAGAATTTTATTTATTGCAAACGAAATGTCTCCCTATTTGGAAATGACTGAATTTGCTGAAATCGTTAACAAGCTTGCAGTTAAATCGAATGAGTCGGGAATGGAAGTCAGGTGCATCATGCCGCGTTTTGGAATTATAAATGAGCGCCGGCATCGTTTACACGAAGTAGTTAGACTCTCAGGAATAAATGTTTCAATTGACGGAGATGATTACCCTTTGGTGATTAAGGTTGCATCTCTGCCAAATGCCCGCCTGCAAATTTATTTTCTTGATAACGAAGACCTTTTTAAAAGAAAAACATTGTTCCATGATGAAACTGAAAAATGGTTTTCAGATAATGGATTACGAACCGTTTTGTTTTGCAAAGGCGCCCTTGAAACAGTAAAGAAATTTGGATGGCCTCCTGATATTATCCACTGCAGCGGTTGGATGACGGGGCTGATTCCTATGTATATTAAAACAGCTTATAAAAAAGAGCCGGTATTCAGCAACTGTAAAATTATCTACACGATTGGCCAAAACACCTTCAAAGAAAAGCTTGGTTCAGATTTTACAAAGCTTGCTAATATCAGCGCCAATATAAAAGATAAGGATTTTGAGCCCTTTAAAGAAGGCAACAATACGTCAATGTTTCGCGGTGGCGCTTCCTATGCTGACGCTATAACTTTCGGCGCGGAAAAAATTGATAAAAAGCTTGCTGAGGAATTCTCTAAGGTCAGGGGCAAGAAAGTTTTGAAGTACAATGCAGAGTCAGATTTAACAGACTATTTACAATTGTATGCCGACCTTGCGGATAGATAAAAATCTCTCTTATTTATTTTCTCAAACTAATTTTTCAAGTGCTAAACTGCCAATTCAAACCTGCCCTGCCAGTAGTATTTCTTTTACTGTTTCTAAATTGGAGCTGCACAAAAATTGACACAACACAATTGGGGCAAGATCTTATTCCTGCGGTTGATAACATCCATACGTTTGACACAACTTTTGATATAATTGCAAATAATTTTGATGATATTTCAACAGCCTGCGATTCCGTTAATTACGCGGACGCCCATGCACTAGGAATAATAAATAATGATCCGCTGTTTGGAAAGACATCTGCAAATATATATGTGGAATTTAAGCCGGCTTCGTATCCTTTTACTTTTCCTACAGCTGATACACTTAGTTTAGATTCCGTGGTGATGGTTTTACATTACACGTCTTCCTTTGGTGATACGACCCTGCCACAAAAAGTGCAGGTGTATAGTTTACTCAATCCTCTCCAGGCAGATTCTACTTACAGTACATGCGATGTGTTGCCAGTGAACAATTTTGATTTGCTTGGTGAAACAACATACGTACCCAAGGATCTAAATGATTCTGTTCATGCGTTTCGTGAAGACGCTTCTAATGAATTGCGCATTAAAATTTCTAACTCTTTTGCGCAAGAGCTCATTGATAATAATGCATTCCTCGCCAGTGATTCTGCTTTTAAAAGGCATTTCAGTGGGTTTGCATTTGTAGCTGATCAATCTTTTGGCGGAAATGCACTCAACTATTTTGATCTTACTTCTGCAGATTCCAGGTTATCAATTTATATGAGAACAAGTAAAGCTGGTGTAAAAGATACGCTTGTGTATGACTTTTCTTTCACAGCTTTATCCGGCCAGGCAAATTCTATCGTGCGTGAAAGAGGCAATGCTGAAATAACAAATAATATTACGCACCCACCCGCCGGGAATGATGTAGTGTACATTCAAACATCACCGGGGAGCCATGCCACCCTTACTATTCCAGGGCTGAAGGGATGGCCTAACCGGGTGATCAACCGTGCAGAGCTGATTGCGGAACAGGTATATACGCCAAACGACAATGTGTTTGCCAGTCCCCAGCTGTTATATTTAGATAAAAAAGATTCCACTACAGGGCGGTATATTCCTGTGCCCTGCGATTTTACTATAGTCAGCCAGCAGCCAAACTTTGGTTACTTCGGTGGCCCGCGGAAGACGGTGGATGATGGCCTCGGAAATACACTTTCAAAGTATGTGTTCAATATTTCAAGATATGTTCAAAGTATTGTAACCAAAGGAACCAGCAATGATACACTACGCCTTAGTGCGCCGTATAATATATCTAATCTTACTCCATACATTGACAGGTGCGGACAAACAGTGAGTTATTTTAATTACACTTTAAATAACCTGGCTGACGGTAGAGTGAAACTTAACGGTACCAATGGTACAGCCCGGAAGTTGAGACTGCACGTAGTCTATTCCCTTTTATAATTATTTATTTCGATGATTGAAAGAATGAAGAAATTGCATTTTGTTCAATCAATGTGAAGCCATAATTTTGCGGCTCAAAAAAACAAACCTAAACATGCCCTATTTATTTACCTCAGAATCAGTAAGCGAAGGACATCCTGATAAAGTTGCAGACCAGATAAGTGATGCCCTTATTGATAATTTTCTTGCTTTCGACCCGCA
>JBDTSD010000046.1:0-28111 GCA_039931355.1 Ginsengibacter sp. | reverse complement strand
AATATGCGTGGTATAATGGGTGCAAGAACAAAACCATTGAAAGTTTCTGAACCGGTGCAGGCAGATGAATTAACTTCTATTGAGTCATTTGAATTACCTCCGGCAAAGAAAGGCGTAAAATTAATTCCGGCAGATCAACCGGAAGAATTGGTGAGATTGCTTCATGAAGAAGCGAAGGTATTTTAACGCCTAACCAACCCCTAACCCCTGAAGGGGGATAAGGCCATTATTCGTTTGAGGACAGTTCTTAATTTTTAATTCTTAATTCTTAATTTAAAATGAGTGTATTAATATTTTTAGATCAGTCAGACGGGCACATAAAGAAGAGTTCGTTTGAAGCCGCCTGCTATGGAGCGAAAGTTGCCGAATTGATGGGAACAGCTGCAAACGGCATCTTATTAGGAACGGTTAATGATGACCTCGCTGGCCTGGGTAAATATGGTTTGAAAAAAATCTATTCAGTAAAAAATGAGGCACTGAATAATTTTGACGATGAAGTCTTTACGCATGTGATAGCGAAGGCAGTAAAAAGTACCGAATCTGATGTTATCATTTTTTCAAATAATTTTAATGGAAAGGCGATCGCTCCTCGTTTATCTGTAAACTTAAAGGCAGGCCTTGTTTCTGGCGCAATAGGCCTGCCGGAAACAAGCAATGGTTTTGTTTTTAAGAAAAATGTTTTTAGCGGAAAAGCATTCGCTAATGTTTCAATAAAATCCCAGGTAAAAATAATTTCCTTAAATGCCAATGCTTATAAAGTAAGCGAGTCAGAAGGTACTGCCAGGGTTGAAGAATTGTATATAGAAATTCCTGAAGGTCGGGTAAAAGTGAAGGAAGTAAATAAAGTTGCAGGGGAAATACCGCTATCAGAAGCTGAGATTGTCGTAAGTGGAGGCCGCGGATTGAAGGGCCCGGAAAACTGGGCAATTGTAACCGATCTCGCCAAGGCGCTCGGAGCTGCAACAGCCTGCAGCCGGCCTGTAAGCGATAGCGACTGGCGTCCGCACCACGAGCATGTTGGGCAAACAGGATTGGCAATCGCTCCTAATTTATACATAGCGATCGGCATATCCGGCGCCATTCAACACCTCGCCGGCGTAAATCGTAGCAAGACTATAGTGGTGATAAATAAAGATCCTGAGGCGCCCTTCTTTAAAGCTGCCGATTATGGAATTGTGGGTGATGCTTTTGAAGTTGTCCCAAAACTGACCGAGGCTGTGAAAAAATTAAAAGGGTAATTTTTGTTTAGTTATTTGGCCACTAACAAAGAATAATCAACTATTTACAAAGCTTTTCATTCAATGAAAGGCTTTAATTTTTATATATTTGCCAATATCAAAAAATCAATAAAACAGAGAGATTGGTATGAAGAAAATAGAACTGGAAATTGTAGCCCTGTCTCATAGTATTACACAAACGCATTCGTATGCCGTTGTACTTGGCGAAGTTAATGGCCTGAGACGCCTTCCAATCGTGATAGGAGGATTCGAGGCGCAGGCAATAGCCGTTGCCCTTGAGCGTATGCAGCCCAGCAGGCCGCTTACGCACGACCTGATGAAAAATTTTATGCTTGCTTTTAATATTGAGCTTCACGAAATAATAATTAATGATTTGCAGGAAGGGATATTTTATTCCAAACTTGTTTGCTCCACCGATCACGATACAGTAGAAATTGATTCGCGTACTTCGGATGCCGTTGCATTGGCCGTTAGGTTTGGTTGCCCCATCTATACTTATGATAATATATTAGACAGCGCAGGTATCTTAATGGAAGAAGATGATAAAAAGAAAAAGGTGGTCGTTTCTCATACAGATGCCGCCAGTGACGACTTGAAAAAATTATCCATAGCTGACCTTGAAAATTTATTAAAGGAAGTGCTGGAACAGGAAGATTATATTAAAGCAGCTTCAATAAGAGATGAGATCCAGGGCAGAAAAAAAGGATAGATTTTTTACGCCCCTGCCTTTCCGCTTTCCATAAATTATCATCAATTTTTATTTTTCTGCCGGGATTATGATAGCCTTTCCAAATTGTAAAATAAACCTGGGTCTTAATATCCTTACCAGGATGGAAAATGGATTTCATGAGCTTGAAACATTTTTTTACCCCGTAAATATTCATGATGCACTGGAAATTCTACCGGCTAAAATTCTTGCAACAGAGCTGATGGTTACAGGCATAAACGCCGGTGAAACAGAAAATAATATCTGTCTGAAGGCGTACCGTCTTCTAAAAAAAGATTATCCTCAACTACCAGAAATAAGCATACACCTTCACAAAGCAATCCCCCTGGGAGCAGGCCTGGGCGGCGGTTCAGCTGATGGAGCGGCCATGCTTCGATTAATCAACAACAAATTCAATCTTAATATTGAAGAGAATAGGCTTTTCGGCTATGCATCCATGTTAGGCAGTGATTGCCCCTTTTTTTTAATAAATAAACCATGCCTCGCAGCCGGTCGCGGAGAAAAATTGACGCCTTTGGCCGTTTCCCTTTCCAGCTATAAACTTGTGATAATAAATCCCGGTATTCATGTAAATACTGGCGATGCTTATCAAGGAATCAAGCCCGTCATGCCAAAAAAAAGAATACAGGAAATTATTATGCAACCTACCGCAACCTGGAAAGCTGAACTGAAAAATGATTTTGAAAATTCAATTTTTGATAAACATCCTGTTATAAAAAACTTGAAAGAGCAACTATATAGTGAGGGCGCAGTATATGCTTCAATGACAGGAAGTGGAAGTACAGTTTACGGAATTTTTAAGCATAATATTAATCCCCAATTTCTATCAGGTACTGATTATTTTTATAAAATAATCGAAGCTACCTGAATATTGCGCCAGTCCCCAAAAATTTTAATATCATTTCTTATAAGCGTATTGCCATCACTATGCCATGCACAGCAACATGCAGTCGCTCCATTGGAAACACCTATGAATACAGATTCTTTGAAGCTTATTTATGGAAAACACAAGCATTTTTTAAAAGAATATGAATTGGCGTCCCTGTTTGCACTTTCATATTATCCCGAATTAGAAAATGACGTCATCTATTTTAGATATCGTCGTATTAATAGTTCTGCTCAAACCACAATGACATTAGGCTCAATATTTAAGAAGACCGACAAAAAATATATTATTTACCTAAACAAAGACACGGCAAGAACCGGAATGATTTTAAGTGATGCGCCGTTTGAAGCACAGGCAGCGGTATTAGGACATGAATTATCTCATGTAACAGACTTCAAAAGCCACGGATTTTTGGAACTCTTAATATGGGGGCTTCGATATCTTTTTGTAAAGCAAAGTACAAAAATTGAGCGGCTCACCGATAAGAGCACAATCCAGCACGGACTTGGCTGGCCCCTATATCAATGGGCTGAATATTTTATCAATGAATCTAATGCCAACAAACATTATCGGAAAATTCGCCAGCGAAGATACTTGCATCCTGATGAGATATTAGCATATATAAAATTTCTAAACGTGAAATAAAGTGCAACACAGTTATTAAAAATACTTTTATTCAAAAAATTATATATTTGCTGTATTGAAAAATAGCTTCTACATATTACACTTCCTCCAGCTGAATCTCGATTTTTTAGATCACAGGCTTTAACGATACCGCTCCCCTTCTCTAGTAATTTTTTCAATTAATTTTTTCAATTTTTTATATGTCAACTCAATCTGTAAGTTCGCTTACCAATAATTTCATTACACTGGAAAACCAATCGGGCGCCCACAATTATCATTCGTTGCCAGTAGTTCTTAAAAAAGGAAAAGGTGTTTTTGTGTGGGACGTTGAAGAAAAAAGATACTATGATTTTTTAAGTGCTTACTCCGCTGTGAACCAAGGCCATTGCCATCCAAAAATTATTAAGGCATTAACAGAGCAGGCACAGTTGTTAACCCTCACCAGCAGGGCATTCTACAGTGAAGAACTTGCTTTATTCACACAATACATCACCAATTACTTTGGTTACGAAAAGGTGCTGCCAATGAACACCGGGGCAGAAGCGGTGGAGACAGCATTAAAACTTTGCAGGCATTGGGGTTACCGTGTAAAAAATATTCCGCAAGGCAAAGTAAAAATTATAGTGTGTAGTGAAAATTTTCATGGGCGCACCTTAGGCATTATTTCCTTCAGCACTGATGACACTGCTAAAAAAGATTTCGGGCCTTATCTTCCTGGCTTCATTGTAATTCCTTATAACAATCTGGCGGCGCTGGCGGAGGCTCTCCGGGATGAAGATATTGCAGGATTTTTAGTAGAACCAATACAAGGTGAAGCCGGTGTAATTCTGCCGGATGAAAATTATTTATCAAAAGCAAAACAGTATTGTAAAGATGCTAATGTTTTATTTATCGCGGATGAAATACAGACAGGCCTTTGCCGTACAGGAGAAATGCTTGCCTGTGACCAAGAGAACGTACGCCCTGATATTTTAATCTTAGGAAAAGCCCTCAGCGGTGGCACAATACCGGTAAGCGCCGTTCTCGCTGATGATGAAGTTATGCTTACACTAAAGCCAGGTGAACATGGCAGTACTTACGGAGGAAATCCGCTTGCCTGTAAAGTGGCGATCGCCGCACTGGAAGTTTTGAAAGAAGAAAAAATGGCTGAGAATGCAGAGAAGATGGGTGTTCTTTTGAGAGACGAATTAGCCAATATCAATTCAAGCCACATTTCAGAGATAAGAGGAAAGGGCCTTTTAAATGCAATAAGTATCGTGCATGCAGATGAAAACGCTGCTTGGAAATTATGTATGGAGCTCAAAGAAAATGGCTTACTTGCTAAACCAACGCATGGAGATAAAATCCGTTTTTCGCCACCACTGATAATCACGGGTGAAGAAGTAAAAGATTGTGCAGAGATCATCAAAAAAAGCCTGGGCGTCCTGGATTAGATTTATTTCAAATCATCAGATCCAAAAACCAAAGGAAGCAAATCAGCTGCGTTTTCGATAACCTGCACTTTACCTTCCATACCACTTAAGATTATCCTTATCGGATTTTTTGTCCTTTGTTGAAACTCAGCGAACGATTGCCTGCAAATGCCACAAGGACTTACAGGCCGGTCACTTTTTCCATTTAAATTATTATAAGCAATAGCAACAGTTTCAATACCAACCCCAGGGTATTGAGATGATGCAACTGAGAGTAGCACTCTTTCGGCACAAATACCTGCCGGATAAGATGCATTCTCCTGGTTTGTGCCTGTGACTACTTCGCCGTTGATTAATTTGGCCGCAGCTCCAACATGAAAATTAGAATAGGGGGCATAAGCAAATTGAGTAACTGAACGTGCTTCGGTTAGTAGAAATAAATCTGCCTGGCTTAATTCATCACTCGAATCGAATATTGAAATAGTAAAATTGAGTTCCTGTCTTTCCATACTTATCTGTTTAAACGTTTAACCAAGCTCTTAAAATAGGAAACAATAGTCATTTACGACGTAAAAGTTTCTCCTTAAGCCATATATATAGAAGAAGAGCGGGCTGCCAAAGTTTTGAATTGATCTACCTAAAATGCCAATCAAAAATCTTATAGCCGTTCATAAAAAAACAATTAGGCGTTACGAACAAAATCGTATATTGCTTACGAATAAAGTCGTAACAATGACCCTACGTAAAAATAATAAACCTACAGAAAGTGAATTAGAAATACTGCAAATCCTCTGGGAGCAGGAGTCTTCTACCGTGCGTGATGTGCATGAAGTATTATCAAAAACCAAAGAAACTGGTTACACTACTACTCTGAAACTTATGCAAATAATGTTTGAGAAAAAACTGGTAACCAGGGATGATAGCGCAAAAACACATGTCTATAAGGCCGCGGTAAGTAAGCAAAACACCCAGAAACAATTTTTAGATAAAATGATCAAGGGATTGTTTTCAGGCTCGTCAACACAGCTCGTGTTGCAGGCGCTTGGTAACCAAAAAGCATCAAAAAACGAACTTGAGGAGATTCAAAAATATCTTGATGATTTAAAAAAACAATAAAATGGATTTGGCAACATTACAACATTCGGTGTTCCTGTATGCGCTTGGCAGCGCTATTTTAAATAGTTTGTTGCAGGCATTTATTTTATGGTTCTTATACGAAATAATAAATGTCTTTTACAAAACTGCTACGTCTGGTTTTAAAAATAAGCTTAGCACTTTGTTGATGTTTACAGCCTTTGTATGGTTCATAGGCACCTTTATTTCAAAAGTTTCTTTTGATGAAAAAGAAATAAGTTCAATTTCCTCAGCCGTAGCAACAGCCATTCCGGTACAACAAGCCTCGCTGAACGAATCTACGATGCAAACCATCCTTTCCAATGCGGCAGGTGTATTGCCGTACCTTTCTATTTCCTATATTTTTTTACTGCTCTTCCTGATGATAAAGCTTTTTACGGCTTACAGGTATGTTTATTTTATAGCTAATAAGAGATTAATCGTACCGCCCTTAAGGCTGCAGGACTTTGCATCAAAAGTTGCTCTCAAAATGAAAATTGCAAAGAATATAAAAGTCTGGCTATCCAATCATGTAGACGTGCCGGCAACTATTGGCTTTATAAAACCTGTCATTCTTATTCCCGTAGCATCGGTTAACAATTTATCTTCTGATCAGTTGGAAGCCATTATTCTTCATGAATTATCGCACATAAAAAGAAATGATTATCTGATTAATCTTTTTATATCGGTTATAGAAACGATATTGTTTTTTAACCCATTCATCCTATTGCTTTCCAAAGCTGTAAAAAGAGAAAGGGAAAATTGCTGCGATGATTTTGTAATTCAATACAGGTACGATCCTCATTCTTACGCTTCTGCTTTATTGAGCCTGGAACAATCGCGTAGGCGCAATTTACAATTATCTGTCGCGGCTGTGTCCGGTAAGAAACAATTGTTGATGAGAATAAAAAGAATCACTAGTAATAAAGTAGCACCCCATCAATTTAACTATGGTCAAAAGCTATTTACATTGTTGGTGATGACGGGAATTATTTTCTCCATTGGCTGGCTTTCTCCGCAGGAGAAGGGTAAAACAGCAAAAATACAAGAGACAAGAAACCCGAAACAGGATATTAGTATAACGACCATTTTACAAGACAGGAAAACTGCGCTTGGTGAAGGATCAAACAGCCAACCCATCGAAAGGAAGCAAAGAGCAGTCACGCTGGTAAAAGACCAAAAAGCAACAACAGCTACCATTAAAAGTGACTATCAAAAAGCTGCTGTACCTGAAGATAATGGTATGAAAAGTTTGGTATGGAATGACTTCGAAAATAATATTCAAAAATTTAGTGACAATGGTTTCAAAAATGCAAAATTGTTTAATGTGCAGGCAATGAAATTTGCTCCGTTTAAAGAAATTTCCAATTTTATTTTTCCTAAACTTGATTTAAATATTGACGTCGCAGAATTAAACAAAAATCTGGCACTGGCTTATAAAGAAATAAATGCCATGGATTGGAATAAAATTCAGGCTAATATAAATGAATCACTTTCTAACATAAATGTTGAGCGCCTTACTGAGATACAAAAGATAGATTTGCTTGAGGAAAAAGACAGGTACGCAGAATTAATGAGGCTTCAAAAAAAACAGGCGAATCATTTAAAAACGCTTTTACCACAACGGGGAAATTATTTTTTTCTGAACGATACTTCGCAAATTGCGGCAATCGCATTTACAGGTGAGGACAATTTACCGGTTCAGGATAAGGTTTATAGCCAGGCAATTAATAAAAATCATGAAAGTGGAAATTACAATTATTCGTATGCTCCTAAAGCTGTGTCCACTTCAGAATTTAAAAGCCCGCGAACCAGGAACTCTCAAAAAGTTTTCACTGTTACAGGTCTGGATAAAAATGTAAAGGTGATAATAGAACATATCAGTGAGGCTTTTAAAGATGGTAACAGCTCTTTCAATTTTACTTCTTCTTCTGATAAAAAAGAAAGCAAAGAAAAAAAGCAGAAAATCATAAGAATCGAAGTCAATGAACTTCCTTAATGAAAGAAATTTTTCCTGAAATTACTTTTATAAATGCATAGCTTCTCCAGCACTATCTCACGATTATAGCAACACAAACTTTGGTTACATAAATCTGTTGAAAGGAACAAAGCGTTCGCTGTATTTATTCTTAAAACAGCCTATCTCATCGAGCCTTCTAATTATAACATTACAACATCAACATCTAAACACAAAAAAGCCGCATAGAAATGCGGCTATTGTTAAGAACCAGTTAGGTTCTGTAACCCCCAAAGAAAACGAGTTTATATTTTTAAAAAGTTTCGCATTTTTTTCTTCTTGCTGTTAGCGCAGCCAATTGAATAATTTAAGTTTTGGCAGATATTGAGCTTGAGGGTTAAATAAATTATTGTTTAATAACCTTCTGCGTATTTATCGTTCTGCCGTTCACTAATACATCTATTATATATAGTCCCGAAAGCTGTGTTTCAAGATCTGTCAGTTGAATCTTGTGCTGTCCTTTTATTATAAGCGATTGCTTAGCCGCGACTATCTGCCCTTTTGTATTAATCATTCTCACTTCAGCTCTACCGCTTTCTTCGCTCTCAAAATTCACGTTGATCTTTTCCATGTATGGGTTAGGAAATATCTGCACAATAGTTGTCGTATCAGTTCCGAAACGTACCATTTTAGTCACGCTGTAAATAACTTTCCCGTCAAAATCAATTTGTTTTAAGCGATAGTAAACTACTTTATGGATGCTTAAATTCTTTGACTTATCTTGAAAGCTATAATCACTTAAGGTTGATACATTTCCTTCTGCTCCGAATACCAATCCTATAGTTTTAAAATCCTTTTGGTCAAAACTCCTTTCCACTTCAAAATGGTCATTGTTAGTTTCGCTTTCTGTAGTCCATGTAATATTCGCGGAAATATTCTTCAAAACATATGCATCGAATGAGCTATATATTACGCTAAGCTGTTTGTCTATCGAATTACTGATTGTTTGGAAATACAAGCTATTAAATCTATCGGTAGCGATAATCCCAGCGTAACCATTGTCATCAATTTGAGATCCGGTTGTTATATTAATAGACTTTGTAATAGCTACGTGAGCCTTGCTTGAGAAAAAAGTAGAGAGAGTAATTGCGGTAAGTATAAGTATTCTCTTACCTACAAATGTAGATTTAGAAGTCATTTCCTTGTGGTTTTGGTTTTTTAAAATTTCGGTTATCAAATAACCTTCGAGCCAAAATTTATGCAGTTATTCCAGGAGGGATTCTCTCTTTTGGAAAAGAAGATGTCCGAGGTAAGTGGGTACGTCAACGATTCGGATGCAAACATAGAGTACAACTTCGAATAATGCAATACCGTAAAATTACTGTTTTTTTTATTTTAGTAAATTTTCAACATTTACCGCTAAATGCACAACTTATATCAAAGAAAAAAGGAAATATCATGGATATCTTCTAATTAATTAAATCATAAATTATCAAATATTCAATATGGTGAAAATAATACCACTCCATTAGATCCGAATCCTATTCCTGATCCTCTTTTTTAAGTACAAACTTTAAACTCCAAATTTTCTCTGTTTATTGCTCATTTAGGACTTTATCATCGCGGAAAATATAATAGATATTTACAATATAATGTATAACTTGAAATAAAAAACAAGCAAATACTTACAATTAATTAATAAGCAACCATTTATAATATACAGACTGACTAAATGTCAATTTTAGTATTTCTTTGGACAACATGAAAGAAAAAGAGAAATCTTAGTTAATATTATTAGTTATTAAATAACATTAATACCATATAATTAGTTGTTAACCAAATATTTATATATAAATACTAAAACCACAAATATTAGCACTACTATACTTTGTATCAAATACGTAGGTCTAATATAATTAGCGCCTCAAAATCATATCTTTGTTGTAATAAAATCATTGAAAATGAATATGCTCAGAAGGATAGCCTTCGTCTGCCTAACAGTGCTGACTTTTTTTTCGTGCTCCGCCCCAAAGGCTTTAGAATATCAAACTTTCCATAATTTTTCCATCAAAAGCCTGGGCTTTAGTAGTTCTACGATTGCTATGGATTTGGAATACTATAACCCAAATAATTTTGGGCTGCAGCTAAGAAGTACCGATCTGGACATTTTTATAAACGGAAATATGTTTGGACATAGCTCTAATGATACCCTTGTCAATATTCCGAGAAGGGATACTTTCATACTGCCAATAAGATTTGACGTAGATATGCAAAATATTTTCAAGAATGCCTGGAGCACATTGCTTGGAAAAGAAGTAACCGTAAAACTTACAGGAAAATTAAGGATTGGGAAAGCAAACGTATTTATGAGTCTCCCGGTAAATTATGAATCAAAAGAGACGTTTACCTTGTTTTAAGTGAATTTGTAATAGAGGATTATTTTCCCTCTACAGGAGGATTCTGACAATCTTTACTGAGACGTTTGTACGCGTCAGGCTCAGCAGTCACATCATCCGCGTCATAGCCCATGTTGGCAAGAGTTGTCTTCACATTTTCAATATTAGTCCTGTCTGTGAACCATGCAACAGTTACCGTATGCCTCTTAAAGTCAGCCCTTACTGATGAGATTCCGTATTCATGAACCAGCCTATTGTCAATATTAGTTTTGCAAACTTCACTGCGTACTCCAGGAGTGCTTATCACTGCTTTTTGAATAGCCTTTTGCTGGCCAAAGGAAATGGATGCTGTAAATAAGATGAGTGCTGTAAGAAATTTCGCTTTCATAGATTAAAATTTACCGAATTTATGAAGATGCTTCCCAATCGGAAGGATTCCCGCTCCATTTTAACAATGACTTTTGATCTTCACCCGAGATAATATTCTTTTTAATTGCTTCATTTATTAAGGTTTCATAATCAGTAAGTGAATGATATTCCACATTCTTATTATTAAAAGCACTTCTTGCAATTTCAAAACCGTAATTGAAAATAGAAACCATTCCTAAAATATTCAATCCTGCATTTGCCAAAACATCTGCCACTTGAAGGCTACTTTTGCCTGTTGATATAAGATCTTCTACTATCACCACCCTTTTCCCGGTTTCATAAAACCCTTCAATCTGGTTGCTGAGGCCATGTTCCTTTGGTTTTGGCCTTACATAAATAAATGGAAGCCCTAACTTATCTGACAATAAAGTGCCCCAGGGGATACCTGCTGTAGCGACACCGGCAATTAAATCTATATTATCATAAGTGTAACTTACAAGATCGTACATTGCATTTTTAATAAAATCCCTCTCGGCAGGAAAAGATAATATTCTCCTGTTGTCACAATAAATAGGGCTTTTCCAACCGCTTGCCCACGTAAATGGTGCATTCACACTTAATTTAATTGCATTAATTTGTAGTAATTTTTCAGCGACAGCATTCTTGTTGTTCATGTTGCGAAGATAATAAAGACGTATGAGCTACATTACTATTTACTTTGGAGACAAGCCTGTTTATTTGTGTGACAAATTAACTAAAGAAATTGATGAGGTGAGGCACCATCCCGAGGCGGTTTTTATTGATGAACTTTCTTCTTCGGCAATAAAGTCGCTGCTTCACGAAATAGAGAAACCTGCTTTTCATGCGGGTATCGTTTTACATACAGATTTCAATAAACTCAAAAATGATTTCTTTAAACATTTTAAGCTAATACAAACCGGCGGAGGCTTGTTGAGAAACAAAGAAGGCGAAACACTTTTAATTTTTAGAAGAGGGAAATGGGACTTACCTAAAGGAAAACTTGATCGCGGCGAAACATTAGAAGATTGTGCCCTAAGAGAAGTACAGGAAGAAACGGGAATACAAAAACTTGACCTGGTTTCAAAAATTTGTATAACCTATCACACATATACGGAGTTTGGAAAGCATATTCTTAAAGAGTCGCATTGGTATTTAATGAATGCTTTTGGCGAAGAAAAATTAGTACCGCAGACAGAAGAAGACATTACGGAAATTCGTTGGGTAAAAGGGAAGGCTGTAAAAAATTACTTTAGGAATACTTTTCCCACTATTAAGGCGGTTTTTGAAAATGCAAATTAGCTATTACTCTTGTCAGACTTTTTTCTGAGCTAAAGGTAGAATGACCACGGTCAGGCGGCTCACACAAATAAGTTTCTGTAGATCATCATGTATGCGTATGTCCCATACATGCGTTGATTTACCAAGATGCAGAGGCATACATTTAGCAGTGACTTTACCTTGAGTTACACTGCGTATATGATTCGCATTTATCTCAAGGCCTACACAATAGAATTTTTCCATATCAATTACCAGTGCAGAAGCAAGACTGCCAATCGTTTCAGCCAATACACACGAAGCGCCACCATGAAGGATTCCATAAGGCTGTTTCGTACGTTCGTTCACCGGTAAAGACATTGCAACAAAATCTTCGCCTATTTCTTCCCAGGCAATACCAAGAAAGCTTGCCATTGTTTCCTTTCCAAAATCTTTTACGTCTTCAAGCCGCAAAGATTTATTAAACCAGATAGACATTATTTTATTGATTTTATAACTGCCTGTGGCAAAAATTGGGAAACGTCGCCCCCGTTTCTATAAACATCTCTTATTAAAGTGCTGGCAACCGAGGTATACTTTGGCAGGCATGTCAGGAAAACAGTTTCAATATTATGTGCGAGGCTTCTGTTCATGTCAGCGATTGCCTTTTCATATTCAAAATCATTTACATAGCGTATTCCCCGAAGAATAAAATTAGCACCAACTGTTTTGCAACAACTGACTGTCAGACCATCATAAGCCACCACTTTTATTTTTGGCTCGTTCGCATATATTTCCTTCAACCATTCAATTCTTTGCTCTTCAGAAAACATCGGAATTTTATTACTATTTCGCCCTATACCAATCACAAAATTATCAAACAAAGGAAGTGCCCTGTCAATAATATCCGTATGGCCGAGCGTAACAGGATCAAAAGTCCCGGGAAATAAACAGTTTCTTTCCATCAAAAATTTTTAGAGAGGAATTATATTAATTGAAATTTTGTTTATTACTAAGTAAATATAATACAGCCATTCTTACTGCAACACCATTTTCAACTTGTTGTAATATTATTGATTGGTTTGAGTCTGCAACGTCGCTATCAATTTCCACTCCCCGGTTTATAGGGCCAGGATGCAAAATCACAATTTCTTTGTCAAGGTTGTTTAGAAGCTTTTTACTTACTCCATAAGCAAGATTATATTCCCGCAGTGAAGAAAATAAAACCTGGTTCTGCCGTTCTAATTGTATCCTCAAGACATTCGCAACATCACACCATTGCAAAGCCTTTTTAAGATTATATTCTACCCTTATGTCAAATGCCTGCTGTATGTATTTTGGAATGAGTGTTGGCGGGCCTGCAACCATCACTTCAGCGCCGGCTTTTTTTAATAAATAGATATTGCTTAAAGCGACACGAGAGTGCATAATGTCTCCAATCAGCACCACTTTTTTGCCTTCTATTCTCCCGCATTTTTCTTTTATTGAAAAGGCATCTAATAAAGCCTGTGTAGGATGCTCGTTAATTCCATCGCCTGCATTGATGATTGCTACAGGAATATGCTTCGCTAAAAAATGCGGGGCGCCACTTGCGCTATGCCGCATCACAACCATATCAACTTTCATTGACAATATATTGTTTACTGTATCCAGCAAGGTTTCACCTTTTGATACAGAAGAGCCGGAGGCAGAAAAATTCAATGTATCAGCGCTTAATCTTTTTTCTGCCAGCTCAAATGAAATACGGGTGCGGGTTGAGTTTTCGTAAAATAAATTTACGATAGTCGTATCACGCAATGACGGAACTTTTTTTATTGGCCGCTGTAATACTTCTTTGAATTGTGTGGCAGTAGAAAGAATGAGATCAATGTCGCCGGGTAGTAAATCTTTAATGCCGAGAAGATGTTTGGTAGAAAGTTGCATTAAAGGTCAAAGCTAATAGAAAAATTTCAATTGAATTAAATTGGCTTGCATGAAAATATTTTGCTCATCGGATACAAAAATTTATTGCTGCTTTAATATAAGTTAACCTCTTCCTTATCCCACTCAACTATTACTTTTTGGGAAATGATGGAATCAATTGATTTGCCACAATAGTCGGGCTGTATAGGGAGTTGCCGGCTGAATCTCCTGTTAATAAGTACGCACAGCTCTACTTTTTTAGGACGGCCAAAAGCAAGTAGTGCATCCAGTGCAGCGCGAATAGTGCGCCCGGTATATAATACATCATCAATCAGTATCACATTTTTTTCTTCAAGAGAAAATAAAATATCCGTTTGATTAGGCTGGTGGAGTTCCTTCCTTATATCATCGCGGTAAAAAGTAATATCGAGTTTCCCGTATTTTATTTTTTGATCGGGATTTATTTTCCTTAGCTGGTGGTAAATTTTATCTGCCAAAAAAATACCACGTGGCTGTATGCCAATCAGCACGACAGATTCTAACTCAACATAATTCTCGATCAATTGGTACGCCAATCGTTCGATGGTTATTTGCAGTTGATATTTATTAAGAATCGTTTTCATTGCCATACTGAAATTTCATAACAGCCGATGATTTCTTTTTTAAAATAATAATTTTATTCTTCGCTAAGAAATGGATAACGATAATCTGTTGCCGGGTTGAATGTTTCCTTAATAGTTCTTGCACTTAACCAACGATATAAGTTCAGGATACTTCCCGCCTTATCATTGGTGCCGCTTGCACGTGCGCCACCAAAAGGCTGCTGACCAACTACCGCGCCTGTAGGTTTATCATTAATGTAAAAATTACCTGCGCTATTTGCCAATTTTTTTGTAGCGAGTTCTACAGCATACCTGTCGGTTGCAATTATAGCGCCTGTTAAAGCATAAGGTGATGTAGTATCCACTAATTTAATTGCCTGCTCAAACTTATTTTCATCATAAATATATATGGTGAGCACCGGCCCAAAAAGCTCATCACACATGGTGACATATTGCGGATTCGTAACTTCAATAACAGTGGGTTCTATAAAATATCCGGTGGCTTTATCACACTTCCCTCCTACCAATATTTTTGCATCTTTATCCTTCTTTACCTGCTTTAAATAACCCTCAATTTTATCAAAGCTTTTTTCATCTATCACTGCGTTTACAAAGCATGAAAAATCTTCCACGCTGCCCATCTTCATTGTCTTTATCTCTGCAACTAATTTCTTTTTTATTTGAACTGCAATGTTTGAAGGTATGTAAACTCTTGATGCAGCAGAACATTTCTGTCCCTGGTATTCAAAGGCTCCGCGGCATAATGCGGTTACAGTAACATCCACATCAGCACTTTTATGAACGAGAACAAAATCTTTTCCTCCCGTCTCGCCTACTATGCGTGGATATGATTTATACATGTTTGCATTTTCGCCAATCATTTTCCAAATATTATTGAAGACTCCGGTGCTTCCTGTAAAGTGAATTCCCGCAAAGTCAGGATGACTAAAACAAACATCTCCCAACGTTGGCCCATCTACATATATAAGATTGATCACACCATCTGGCAAACCGGCTTCTTTAAGAATGCGCATAAACATTTGTGCGCTGTAAACCTGTGTGTTGGCGCATTTCCAAACTACGACGTTTCCACACATGGCAGCGGACGTAGGAAGATTGCCACCAATTGCTGTAAAGTTGAATGGTGTTATTGCCAAAACAAAGCCTTCCAGGGGCCGATATTCGATCCGGTTGAACATGCCGGGGCTGCTTATCGGCTGCTGCTTGTAAATATCACTAAGAAAATGAACGTTGAATCTCAAAAAATCTATCAGCTCACATGTGGAATCTATTTCTGCCTGGTAAGGATTTTTGCTCTGGCCAAGCATGGTGGCAGCCAACATCTTCCACCGGTATTTCGTGGCTAAAAGTTCCGCCGCTTTTAAAAAAATATTAGCGCGGTTTTCCCAACTTGTGTTTGCCCATTTATCTTTTGCCTTTAATGCAGCGTTTATCGCTTTTTTTACATGTGAGGAATCTCCTTCGTGGAAACTTCCCAGTATAAAATTTTTTTCGTGTGGTGGATGAATGTCAACCTTTTTACCTGTTCGCACTTCTTCAGCACCAATGTACATCGGTATGTCTGCCTTCTTGCTTTTCGCATTTTTCAACGCTTCTTTTAAGAGGTCTCTTTCCTTGCTGCCGGGAGCGAAATTAAGTACTGGCTCATTACCCGGAATCGGGTAATAAAAACTTCCTGTATCCATAAATTAAATTTTTATTCCCTTCCTGAAAGGGAAAGATGATATAAGACGACTGCATCCAAATGTATGTAAATACTAAAACTATTTTTTCAGGTACATTACTTCTTTTACAAGATTCACTGTGCGGGGCACATCAGGTAAATATAAAGCGACTAAATTGGGAGCGTAGTGCATTGGCGCATCCACCGAAGTTATTCTCCTGATGGGAGCATCAAGATAATCAAATCCTTCCTTTTGTATACGGTAACTAATTTCAGAAGATACAGACGCGAAAGGCCATTGCTCTTCCACGATTACGAGCCTGTTTGTTTTTTTTACTGACTCAAGAATTGTTTGCCAATCCATCGGGCGAATAGTTCTGAGATCTATTACCTCTGCGCTGATATTATCTTTTGCCAATTCATCCGCCGCGCCCAGCGCTACTTTCATCATTTTATTAAAAGACACTATTGTGACATCTTTGCCTTCTCTTACTACTTTCGCTTTACCAATAGGAATTAAATATTCTTCCTCAGGTATCTCCCCTTTTTCTCCATACATCACTTCACTTTCCATAAAAATTACCGGATCATTATCACGAATAGCGCTCTTTAATAATCCTTTTGCATCATAAGGATTGCTTACCGAGATAACTTTTAAACCAGGAATATTTGCATACATTGATTCATAAGCGGTAGAGTGCTGAGCACCTAACTGGCCGGCGCTTCCGCTCGGTCCACGAAAAACGATAGGGCAACCTACCTGGCCACCACTCATAGCGAGCATTTTTGACGCTGTATTTAATATCTGATCAAGCGCAAGATTTGCAAAATTCCAGGTCATATATTCTACAATCGGGCGAAGTCCGTTTTGCGCTGCGCCGACAGCAATAGCCGTGAAACCAAGCTCAGCAATCGGTGTATCAATGACCCTCTTTGCGCCAAACTCGTCTAACATTCCCTGGCTCACTTTATAAGCGCCATTATACTCTGCTACTTCTTCCCCTATTAAAAATACTGATTCATCACGCCTCATTTCTTCAACCATCGCTTCACGTAATGCTTCTCTGAATGCAACTTCTTTCATTTATTATACAATTTTGTCCAAAGTACTTTTCTTTGGAGAGGTGCAAAAATATTGGTTAGATGGCAAATGAGCAAAACTCATTATATCAAAATCCGCCGTTAAAATAAAAGGTAATTAGTTGTTACAGGAATAACAAATAGTAAGTCCTGAATAATTAAAAGACTGTCTTAGCAGGAATGTTTTTATATTTTAATTTCCCAAAAGTTCGGAAAGCTTTTCTTCAAGATTCTTTCCAAAAAGATTTTTCGCAATGATCTTCCCGTCTTTGTCTAATAGAATATTTGACGGTATTGCTTTGATGCCATATTGATCTGATGTTGTATTTTTCCAGCCTTGCAAATCTGAAACCTGTTGCCAGTTTAGTTTATCATTTTTAATCGCCTTTTCCCAATTGTCTTTTTTTGAATCATAAGAAACTCCAAAAACTGTAAATCCCTTACGGCTGAAGGTTTCGTATGCCTTTACGAGATTTGGATTTTCTCTTCTACAAGGGCCGCACCAGCTCGCCCAAAAATCAATCAGCACATATTTGCCACGCAACGAGCTCAGGCTAAGCGAATCTCCCTCAGGAGTGATTTGGTTTATTTCAGGAGCGATTTTTCCAACAGCAACCGTATTGTACACATCAATCAATTGCTTTATTTGTTTGCCTTTTTCAGAATCCTTAAGCTCCTGGCTGAGCATATCATATACAGGCTCCACATCACTTGCTTCAGCATAGTAACTATAGTTCTCGGTTATAGCCATGGCGCCCCGCATCGAAGCCGGATACTCCTTTATAAATGCAGTAACTACTTTACGTTTTTCATCTAATACTTTAATATCAACACCATCCAAGCTATCCATGATGGCTTTATTTTTTTCCTTGTAAGCCTTCTCATAAATTTTACTATTTATTTCTTCCCAATTGGTAATGAATTTCATTCTTTCCTTTAATAAACGATCGTCATCATTTATGCGCGATCCTTTTACTGACAATAATTTTAAAGAGTCGCCTCTTCCTAAAATATCACTTGAACCGGGCGCTATATAAAATGTAAAAAAATCATTGCGTTTAACCGGCATCGTGAGCGTAGCAAAATATGGCTCCGACACAAAGCCGGTAAATGAAAATTTGCCGCCTTTGATAATCGTTGAATCTTTTATAGTCTTGTTACCCTCATATATGTTAAGGAAAATCGTTCCTTTTTTTATTTTCTCAAGATTACCATTTATTGTAAAAGATGAATCCTGCGCAATTGAAGACTGGAAGAAAAAAAGAAGAAAAAGAAAAAGAAAAAGAAGAGTTTGATTTTTCATTAAAAATTTTTGGATTTTGAATAAGCATTTGTTTTAAAAATGACGAAGACTAAGCCTCGTAATACTCGTAATAAATATACCTCAATAATGGTAAAAATCTTGGTAAAGTAGTGAAATACAAAACCCATCGTAGCTGATGGGTTTTATATTTAAAAAATATCATTCGGTTAAAGTTTCAACATTTTTTTAGTTATAACCTTGTCACCGATTATTACTTTGTAAAAGTAATTTCCACCCGAAATATTTGAAGTATTCCATTTGACCTCATATGATCCGGCATCCTTTGTCTCGTTCGTCAAAACCTTTACCTGTGAGCCTTCCACGTTATACACCACTATTTTAACGGAGGATTTTTCAGCAACATCGTACCTGATGGTTGTACTATTTGTAAATGGATTAGGGACATTTTGATAAACAATAGATTTACCACTCTCAATCTCTAAACTAATGATCCGGGAAAAAGAAGATTTGCCGTCTGCATCGATAATTTTTAACCTGTAATAATTAATTCCATTTAAAGGCGCACTATCATCGAAAGAATAATTATTTGCGGTTGATCCACTGCCTGCTGATGACACAGACCCAATTTTGGTCCAGGTATTATTCATCAATCGTTCAA
Source organism: Ginsengibacter sp. (assembly GCA_039931355.1). GTDB lineage: Bacteria > Bacteroidota > Bacteroidia > Chitinophagales > Chitinophagaceae > Ginsengibacter. The sequence goes on along the minus strand of JBDTSD010000046.1, from coordinate 8,924 downwards.
TATCAAAACCTGAAATATTCTCTTCATTATTTGTTTGCCATGTCAAATCAACTTTTCCGTTATTCACTTTTCCGTTGAATGAAATTAAGGTCAATGGTAAAGTACTCGTGTAGTAAGCTATACCAAAATCTGAAAATTTATTGAAACCTGTTGCGGTTAAAATATTACCAAAGCGTGTGGTAGGATATGCTACCCAAAGACCTGTTTGGTCAGATCTTTTTACGATATACAATTTGTCGGCATTCTGGATACCTGTTATCCCCGTTATGTCTAAGGATATGTCGTAATTGGCCCGGATTGAGTCATTACCTGTATATGTTATTGTCACATACTGGGGGAAAACAAAGTTAGGCGATGATATTGTCCCGTCATTAGAAGTCGCTGTTGAATTGGTTGCAAAGCCACCAGGAGGCGGTGCGCTGTTGCTGCCCTGGAATTTTACAACCCCACCAGCTGCAGTTCCAATTGTATTGAATTTGACATTGGTATTAAATGGTCCTGTCGCAACTTGTCCAGGAGTTGTAATGGTGGTGGTAGAATATAAAGACGAAGGCTGATTAATGATATTTACATCATCTATATAAAGGTCATTACCCAACGCGGAGGTTGCTTTAAATGCTATGAGAACGTTGGGTTGGTTAGCATAGGCCGAAAGATCTACAGCCTCATGCCTCCAGTCACCGGCGGCTGACGGCGAAAATTCTATTAACAAAGGATCATAGCCAAGGGTAGGCAAGCCGGTGGTATAAGACTTATCATATAGTATGGGGGCAGATTGAAAAGTCACGCCTCCATCCAGTGAAACAACTACCTCAAGCCTGTCATCTTTACTTAGATACCTACGATAGGCAACATAAAAATCAACCATTGGCTTCGCAATACCTGAAAAATTTAATAATGGAGATTGCAGATAAAATACTTTGCCGGATAAATTTATATAAAATCTTGCCCTCGCCACATTATCATTGTTACTGCCCGCTGGGTTAGTGGCAGTAGTAATATCCCATGTCGCAGTTCCACTGTAAGTCCATTGTACAGGATTAGAAAAATCTTCAAACACAGGAAAAGCCGTAATTGGCAATTGCACATTTAAAGAATAAGTTATTGTATCATTTCCTCCATGGATATCTCCGGCTAATGCAGAAAAAACTTTGATGGTATAAATACCGGCAGAAGGCGCAGTATAAGAAAAAGACACAGGCGTAGAAGCTCCCGGCGCAATTGATGCTGTAGTGCTTCCTGCGGTTAATACCGGTCCATTGTTTACGTTATATTTTACAGGAATTCCGGCAGCAAGCGCATTTGATCCGGCGTTTAAAATTGTGTCAACGATTGTAAGAATTGTACCCGGCGTTACAATTGCAGAGGGCGTAACCTTAATCCCCTTGCTGGCGGCATCATTAGTTAGCGGCGATCCTGCTGTAACATCATCAAGAAAAACGCCACTACCGTTATTGTCAGTATGTCTAAAAGCAATATATATGTTCTGGCCTACAAACGAATTAAGAGAATAAGTAAATTGAATCCAATTACCACTTAAAAGTGTCGTTACATCAATATTTGCCAGCGTTGTTGTAAAACTGGAATTTTGATTATTGGTTGTTGAAACTAATACTTCAATATTATCAGGCGGATATGGCTGGGTATATTGATTTTTTAGCCAAAAGGAAACATTATCGCCACTTTTAATAGAAAAAATCTGGGAAGTTTTTAGCCAGTCTTCTCCCTGCGCACCATTTTCATAATTGATAAAAGCACATTTACTTCCCGAATGCGCTTCAGCTATTGAACTCTCCCAAACGGCAGTACCCAGCACATTACTTGTGGTCCAGCCGGGAGGCGGAAATGTGTTGCTTTCGAAACTTTCATTTAATTGTTGTGCCGAAATAAATTGAAAGCTTAGGAGAAAACAAGCTGTAAAAATAAAAGGTGAAATTTTTTTCATGAGTATTTTTTATAGGTATGTACAAATCTACGACAGGTTAGTTACGATTTTTTTAATAAAACGTTTTATCCCAACGGGATAAACATCAGAGTAAATTATTTATTGTGTTATGTATTGGCAAAATCTATTTCCGGCAAAAAACAAGCCTAAATAACATGTGTTATTAAAATTTCAATCACATTAATTCTATTATCAGAGAACTGGCTCCGCCGCCGCCATTACAAATTGCAGCAGCGCCAATTTTTCCATTATTCTGCTTCAACACATTGATTAAAGTAACAACTATACGAGCGCCGCTTGCTCCCAGCGGATGGCCGAGTGCAACAGCGCCGCCATTTACATTTACTTTAACGGCATTAAGTTTCATTTTTTGCGTATTTACAATTCCTACCACGCTAAACGCTTCATTCAATTCAAAATAATCAACCTGATCCATTGTTAGCCCTGCCTTTTCGATAGCTTTAGGCAATGCCAGTGATGGTGTTGTAGTAAACCATTCAGGAGCTTGTTCCGCGTCGGCATAGCTGATTATTTTAGCCAAAGGTTTTACTCCTAATTGCTCAGCTTTCTCTTTGCTCATCAAAAGAACTGCAGCAGCACCATCATTAATCGTACTTGCATTTGCGGCTGTCACACTTCCACCTTTTTCAAAGGGCGATTTCAGTTCCGGTATCTTATCAAATTTTACATTAAAAGGCTCTTCGTCTTTTAGCATCATAATAGGATCTCCCTTACGCTGAGGGATTTCTACTCCCACTATTTCATCCTTAAACTTGCCTTCGTTTACAGATGCCTGGCTTCGCTTATAGCTCTCTATTGCAAATTCATCTTGCTGATCCCGGCTAATGTTACATTCCCTTGCGCATAACTCCGCGGCATTACCCATTGCATAATCTTTATAAACGTCGGTAAGGCCATCTTTAGCTAACCCGTCAATTAATTGCGCGTTTCCATATTTATTTCCCCATCTTAAAGAAGGGGCATAAAATGGAGCGCTGCTCATATTTTCCATTCCGCCCGCAACAACAATATCAGCATCGCCAAGCAAAATGCTTTGGGCGCCGTTCATAATTGCTTTCATTCCGCTTGCACACACTTTATTTACGGTAGTGCAACACACGTTGTCGGGCAAGCCTGCGAGTATTGCAGCCTGTCGTGCAGGTGCTTGTCCCAGGTTGGCTTGTAATACACAACCCATATAAACTTCATTTACCTCCGAGGGTTTTATTCCCGCTTTGTCTATTGCTCCCTTAATCGCGATTGCGCCTAACTTAGGAGCGGGAATATCCTTAAGCGAACCTCCAAAACTACCAATCGGGGTACGAACAGCCGATATGATATATACTTCTTTAGTAATCATAATAAAAATTAAGCTGCAAAGATAAGAAAGTGAAACGGCGAGTAATTATAGTATTAAAATGCCACAGGCAAAGGATTACACTCCAAATTGCTTCAGATGATGGTCAAGATGTTTCCATTGAAGCAAATCCCATTCATTCAATTCCATTTTTCCAAAAAAAGGATGTGCCTCCTTTGTAATTATTTGAGGGCCTTCTTTTATAAAACGATCAAGATAAGATATTAAGGTAATTCTCTCTTTTTCGAAATCTCCCGGGGCTACCTTAAACTCTTTAACGGTGGGCATGTTCTGTTTGAAAGGCTTATCAGCAAGCATTTGCTTCTTCGCGATCTTTCCAAAAAGAAAACCCAATAAACCTCTCTGAAGCTTTAATTCACCAAAGGCAACTAATATTGGTTGCTGAAGGTGAGCAAGCATTTGTGCTACATTCATTTTACCCCATAACGGTACTGAGTCGGTTGTCAGTTTTTTAATGCGATCTTTTATCGCATCATTATCTTCCCTATTGAATAAGCTTTGCATATACATATAAAAGTCCTTACGATTTAAAATATCAATCTATCAAAAAATCAAATCCGACATTGTTTTAACTGGTAAAATTTTATAATTTAATTTGCGGTCTTATAAACTAATGAATTCACAACTTTAATACAAAAATGCATAAGATGAAAGTAATCTCTTTAAAAAAATTTGTAACAATTATTGTTGTTACGGCAGTAATACTCTTATTCGCAGGCATAATTGTCCTTCATTCAGCTGCTATATAAATTTTATCTTTATTAAAAACTACGGAAGGAAAACCGTGACGGTATTTTTCTATGGTCCAATTCCCTATGTTACTTAGATACAAGTAGATTTATTATTCAACAATTGAAGCACTCAAATTTTTAGATAGGTAAATGAAAAAAGCAGCGGCTGGAAAATGATAGCGCCCGAAACCATACAACAAATCGTAAGTAGAATCGACATCATTGAAATTCTAAGTTCTTTCGTTAAGCTTAAAAAGAGGGGGCAAAATTACATTGGTCTTTGCCCTTTTCATAATGAAAAATCGCCCTCATTTACGGTTTCACCTGCTAAGGAAATATATAAATGCTTTGGCTGTGGGCGAAGTGGTAATACTATTGGCTTTCTAATGGAGCATGAAAAGTATAGCTATGTAGAGGCATTAAAATGGCTCGCGGCAAAATACAATGTTCAAATTGAAGAAACCGAAACCAGCCCTGAGTATAAAGAGCAGCAGCAAACGGCCGACAGCCTGTATATCGTAAACAAATTTGGTCAAAAATTTTTTAGTGAAATCCTTTTTACCACCGACGAAGGATTAGATGTCGGCCTGGAATATTTAAAGGAACGGGGCTTTAGGGACGAAATTATCAAAAAATTTGAAATAGGATATAATCCTTCGTCAAGAAACACATTTTCGCAGGCAGCCGTGAGGGCAAAATTTAATGAAGAACTGCTGAAGAAATCAGGCTTGTCGGTTGAAAGAGACAGTGTGTTGCAGGATAATTACCGCGGTCGCATTATTTTCCCCGTGCACAATCATTCAGGTAAAATTGCTGGCTTTGGTGCAAGACTTATCAAGAAAAATGACAAGGCACCAAAGTATATTAATACCCCGGAAAATGAAATTTATGTAAAGAGCAAAATTTTATATGGGTCTTGGTTTGCGAGACAGGCCATTGATAAGGCAAATGAATGTTTGTTGGTAGAAGGCTATACCGATGTACTGGCGCTGCACCAGGCCGATATTGAAAATGTAGTTGCCAGTGGCGGAACTTCGCTAACGCCAGACCAGCTCCGCCTGGTAAAGAAATATACAAAGAACCTTACCATTCTTTATGATGGCGATAATGCAGGAATAAAGGCTGCCTTACGTGGAATTGACCTTGCACTTGAAGAAGGACTAAACGTAAAATTTGTGGTATTGCCCAACGAAGAAGATCCTGATAGTTTTATAAACAAGAATGGCGCAAATGCCTTATTAAACTTTATCCGGGAGAATAAAAAAGATTTTATCATGTTCCAATTGGAGCATGCTTTAAAAGAAGCGGGTAATGATACAAATAAAAAGTCTGAGGTGGTGAATAGCATTGCAGAGACGATCGCGAAAATTAATAAAGTTGAGGATTTTACAAAACAGCAGGACTACATTCACAAAGCTTCAGAGCTTTTAAAGATTGATGAAGCAGGGCTTCATACACTTGTAAATAAATATATAAGAGATAAACTCGCAAAAAATGAAAAGCGATTTGTTGTTGACAATGACATTCAACAAACTCAAAATGTAACAGGCGACACGGAAGTTGACAACGATGTTCTCTCCTTACTAAACAAGGACGAGGTCAATGAAAGGGCTGTCGTAAGGTGTTTACTTGAGTTTGGTTTGAAAGAATGGGAGCCGGGTAAAACAGTTGCAGATTACCTGTTGTATGAGTCATTAGATGATGAAATGATTAGCAATGCCGCTTTACAAAAAATAATAAACATTTACAAAATATGGTATGAGGAAAAGCTCGAGCCTACCGCAAAAAGTTTTCTGTACAGCGATGACCTTGAAATTAGTAGAATGGTAGTTTCAATTATTGAATTTCCATATGATATAAGCCCTGGTTGGATGAAAAATTATGAGATGCCAGTGCCTACAAGAGAAGATAATTATAAACGCGAAGTCATCTCCAGTCTTAGTTACCTGGAGTTAAAAAAAATAAGAAAACTTATTAGTATTAACGAAAAAGAATTGGAAGATACCACCTCTTCAGAAAAACAAATATTCCTTATTCAAACCCATAATCATTTAAAAAATATGGAAATAAAAATTACTGCTGAAATGGGAATGGTAATTTTAAAATAATAAAAAAGGCGATCCTCAATGTTGAAGATCGCCCTTGAACTATTTAAAAATAAAACTAATAACCGACCGCTTCAACAATCTTTCTTCCAACTGCACTTTTTAATCTTGTTCCATTTGAAGTACTTGAATTTGCAAGACTTTCACGGCATTCGCTTTTCGAAAAGCGCAAAGCACTCCAAACATAATCCAATCCAACTTTTTCACCAGATTCAAACCCCCGGTCAGTCAGGAATTTCCACGTGCAATCGCGGTTTAAATCACTGGTAATTTTTGAAGTAGCCTTTGGATAAGCTATCCACAACTTGCTATCGGCATGCAATGCCGGGCATACTTCAGAAAGGATTTTATACAATTGTTTGGAATTCAACGCAAACACAAGCGCAAAATCTATCTTCCGTGTTTTTAAAAGCGGGGTAACATTTTTTGAGAATGAAAGCTTAGAAAACTGTTTTTCGATTGTAGAAGGAAGCCCTTGTATTAGTAAATTTTTTTCATCCTCTAATTGCAATTTTTCAAACAACGTTTGCGACATAAGCGAAGAAAAATTTTAAGGTTAAAAAATATGCCTAAAAAAACCACATCTCTGTTGTCACCGGGGTTGGAAATAAAACATAACGGGATGCAGAAAGACAGGTGCAAAAGTAGATAAAATATTGGTTACAACCAATTCAAATATAATCTTATGCAGATAAACCCCTTCAGTTTAACAAAGGAGGTCAGAAGTAGAAAAGAGCTTTTACTTATTTTGAATTTACAGGCTGATAATATTTCAAAGCTTCGGCCATATAGGTTTGTATTTTAGCTATTCGTTTTGAATCTAATGGGTGATCGCTTAAAATTTCAGGTGTTTGCGAACCGCCCGTATTTAGATTAGCCATTCGCGTCCAGAAAGGAATCGCTTCCCTTGGATTATATCCGGCCATAGCCGCAAAAATAAGCCCGTAGTGATCTGCTTCGTACTCCTGGTTTCGGGAGTTTGGAAGCAATACACCTATTTGGGCACCAGGTGCATATATACTTTTGAATATATTATTTGCCGCGGCATTACCTGAAGTAAATAGATCTCCACCGATGCCTATTCCTTGTGCCACTAATGCCTGACTCATCCTTTCTTGTCCGTGATGAGCAACTGCATGAGTAATTTCATGGCCCATTACAATTGCTAAAGCAGCTTCATTTTGAGCTACCGGAAGTAGCCCGGTATATACGACAACTTTTCCTCCAGGCATACACCATGCATTTACTTCTTTATTATCTATCAGGTTAAACTCCCAGTTATAGCCCGCAAGTTCTGCAGATGCGCCCTTGGCGTTATAATATTTTGTAATAGCTGCCGCAATACGGCTTCCTACCCGCTTTACCATTTCAGCATCTTTGCTTACAGAAGAACTCACCACCTTATTTTCAGAAAGAAATGAGCGGTATTGGCCAACCGCCTCTTGTTGAAGAGTGGCTTCAGAAACAAGGGAAAGCTGACTTCGGCCAGTAATGGCGTTAGTAGTACATCCTGCAATAAAAAAACTGAAGCTTATGAGGAGTATGACAAAGTTTTTCATAATAATTAATTTATGCTTTGATAAACAATTGGCGTACCAAGTTTAAAGTGCACGTTATGAAGGAGATGTAAAAATGTAGTGAAAGGGTTGCAAGAGAAAGGGCGCAACCATCAGTTTTCTTTTCGGCGTGATTTTTTTCTATCCCGATATTTTAGAATGGGGACGCGGTTTTCACTGCCATTAAGGAGCCTGCTTATATTTTTCTGATGGGTGAGAATCACCAACGCAGCAACCGCAACCGCAAAGACCCTGTAAAAGACTTCCTTCTCATTATATATCCATAAAACGCAAATAGGAAGAGCAATGCCTGCAAGAATTGAACTCAGTGAAACATACCTTGTAAGGAATAAGACCAATAGAAATACCCCCACACAACTGGCAGCTACGATTGGTTGTATTGCAAGCAACATTCCAAACAATGTAGCAACGCCTTTGCCACCCCTGAATTGTGCCCATATAGGGTAAATATGTCCTGCTACCGCAGCCAATCCCAGACCAATCATAAGGTTGGTTCGATCAAGTTCATTTGTAAGATAATACGGAAGAAGATTGTAAAGAGCCACCCCAAAAATTCCCTTAAGCATATCTCCAATCATAACGATCGTTCCGAATTTTGACCCTAATACCCGGAAAGTATTGGTGGCACCCATATTGCCACTACCATAATCTCTTATATCAATATCAAAAAACTTTTTGCTTACTATTAGTGCGGTAGGAATTGAACCGATCAGGTATGCCGTTATAATTAGTAGGAGTTCTTTCATAATTTTTATACTGGTAACAGGGCAAGTGACAAATATAACATAAAAAAAATGCTCCTCATTTATATTTTTCTTAAAAGATTTATTCTTTACAAAGCAGTAAAGAACTCCATCCCTCCAATCGTTTTTCTTTCGTTTTTACAAAGCCGAAGTTGCTATAAATATTTAACAAGGCAACTTCATCTTCAATAAAGAATCCGCTCAAAAGCAGTAATGATCTGTGTTTAGACATTAAACAAATCTTCTGAACGTTCGTTGTCAGCACATTCAGATTAATATTCGCCAGGATGATGTCCTGCGCATTTAAATCATCCAGGCTGTTCTTATATTGGACTTTAATATTCCTGGAATTATTTATTTCAATATTTTCAATTGCATTATTGATGCTCCATTCGTCATTGTCAATCGCAATAACTTCTGCTGCGCCTAATTTTTCAGCAAGAAT